>JBMSKG010000093.1:0-9755 GCA_049419625.1 Paracoccaceae bacterium
GCTGCACGGGCGCGCAACGCGGGGCTGGAGCATCTGGCCAGCGATCCGCCCGAATTCGCCCAGATGGTTGACGGCGATTGCGAGGTCCAGCCCGGCTGGATCGATGCGGCCCTAGCCGCCTTTGAGGCACATCCCGCGGCAGTGGTGATCTGCGGACGGCGGCGCGAGCGGTTTCCGCAGGCTTCGGTCTATAACGCTTTGGCCGACCGGGAATGGGACACACCCATTGGCCCAGCCCGCGCTTGCGGCGGCGATGCGCTGATGCGGTTCACGGCGGTGCAGGCGGTGGGCGGCTATGACGCTGGCCTGATTGCGGGCGAAGAGCCGGATCTGTGCCTGCGTCTGCGCGCCAGCGGCGGCGAGGTCTGGCGGATTGATGCCGAAATGACGCTGCATGACGCGGCGCTTATGCGCTTTGGCCAATGGTGGCGGCGCACGGTGCGGGCGGGTCATGCCTTTGCCGAAGGGACGGCCCGGCATGGCTTTGACCATTGGGGTCTCGAGACGCGCCGCGCGTTGATCTGGGGGGCGGGTCTGCCATTGGTGGTGTTGATCGCAGGGCTCTGGCATCCTGCGGGCTGGCTTCTGGTACTGGCCTATCCCGCGCAGGTGGCACGGTTGGCCCGACGTGGCGGCTGGGCGTGGGGCCTGTTCAGCGTGATCGGCAAATTTGCCGAAGCGCGCGGGGCCTTGGGCTATTACGCAAGCCGATTGCGCGGGCGGCGCAGCCGGTTGATTGAATACAAGTGACGCGCCGAAGCGTTCAGCGCACCGCCTCCATCACCGCGTCTTTCATCCGGCAATCGCGGATCACATCGTCACCACAGCGGCGCGGGGTCAGCTCTTTCGTCAGGCAAATCCGTGCCTCTTGAATCATGCCATCGGCACAGGTGATGGTGATCTGATCGCGCGCAAGGCCCGGATTGGCCTCAAGAAACGCGTCTTCCACCACCGAGGCGGGAAGCCGCACGTCCTTGCGCAATTGCGCAAACACCGGGGGTAGGGTGACGCTGCCAAAGGCCGCGCGCGCGGTGGCGAAATAGTCCTCAGCCGACAGGCCCGCACAGCGGCCATGCTTTCTCCATTGGTAAAACGCCGACCCCGCGCCGCCAAAGACATCTGCCACAGCGGCGGTCTGGCTGCGCGAGGGGTCACGCTCGCCCGTGCGGCAAAAGGCGGGCCAGCCGCGTTCGTATTGCGGCCAAAGCCCATGGGCGACCCATGTCACCCCACGCCCGGCATCACATTGTGGATCATCGCGCCCGTCCCCTTCGCGGGCGCACCAATTGGCCGACCACGACAGCGCCAGAACGTAGTAATCGAAATCCCCGGCGCTTTCGCCATCGGCATAGGCAGGGGGTGCAAGGGCAAGGGCGGCGGCCAGCACAAGGTTACGCATTTTCCCTTTTCCTTTACCCAAAAACCACCTATACGCCTGCCAGACTTTCCCGAAAACGAGAAGTTCGCGGCCCCGGCCGCAGCCGTTTTCCCGGCACGGGATAGATTTGTAAAGGCCCCAGCAACTGTGGGCGCAAGCGAAGAGGATGGACCGATGTCGAAACCTTTGATGGCCAAGGCCACGGCGGTTTGGCTGGTGGACAACACCACGCTGACCTTCAAGCAGGTCGCAGATTTCTGCGGGCTGCATGAATTGGAAGTTCAAGGCATTGCCGACGGTGATGTGGCAACCGGGGTCAAAGGCTTTGACCCGGTTGGCAACAACCAACTGGATGCCATCGAGATTGAGCGGGGCGAAAAAGATCCGCTGTACAAGCTGAAGCTCAAGTTCAACGCCGCCGCTGTGGGCGAGGAAAAGCGCCGTGGCCCGCGTTACACGCCATTGTCCAAGCGTCAGGACCGCCCGGCCGCGATTCTGTGGCTGGTCAAGTTCCACCCCGAATTGTCGGATGGCGCGGTGGGCAAACTGGTCGGCACGACCAAGCCCACCATTCAGGCGATCCGCGAGCGGACGCATTGGAACATCAACAACATCACGCCGATTGATCCGGTCGCACTCGGCCTGTGCAAGCAGTCCGAACTCGACACCGCCGTGCAGGCTGCCGCCCGCAAGAAGGCCGCCGAAGGCTCGGTCATGTCGGACGACGAACGTCGCAAGCTTGTGTCGACCGAACAGTCGCTGGGCATGACGCCGGAGGCCCGCGTGCCGTCGGGCTTTGAAGTGTTCGGTGGTGATCAGGACGAAGACAAGCGCACGGCGGCCGATTTCTCGGATGCTGACAGCTTCTTCAACCTGCCCGACGCTGGCGATGACGAAGATGAGGATGACGACGATCCGCGCCGCTAAGGCTGCGGATCGGACGCATCAAGACTGACCAATCGGGCGCAGGGCCAAGGCCTTGCGCCTTTTTCATTTGTGGGCATAAATTGACTGGCCCGGCGGATTTTGGGCGGCACAGATTTTCGGGTTCAGATTTTTCTTGAGGTTTTGAGTATGGCAACGCCAACCGATCCGCTTTTTGCCCAGCAATGGCATCTGCCGATGATCGGCAATATCCGCAAGATCTGGGACGAGTATACCGGCACTGGGGTGTCGGTCGCGGTCTATGACGATGGGGTGCAATTCACGCACGCCGATCTGGCGGCCAACTACAATGCCAGCGCGCATTTCCGCTTCAACGGCATCACTTATGCACCCACCCCCAACACGTCGGGAGATGCCCATGGCACCGCCTGCGCGGGGCTGATCGCGGCGGTGGACAACAATGGGCGCGGCGGCACTGGCGTAGCACATGGTGCCACGATCACCGGGCTGGATTACCTGAATGATCTGCAAAACGCATATAACTGGGCCACGCAGACCAGCAGCCCGCTTTATGACGCGGCCATGCGTTGGGCGGCACGGTTCGACATCATGTCGAACAGCTGGGGCACTATGCCCGATTTCAGCTTTCAACTGAACCTGAATACGGCCGGCCATTCCTCGGCGGTGGATTCGGGGCATTTCGCGTGGGTCTCGGCAAATGGGCGCAGTGGGCTCGGCACCATTGTGGTCAAGGCCGCCGGAAATGAAACGATGAACGCCAACGGCGATGGCACAAATGTGTCGCGCCATACGATCACTGTCTCGGCGACCGACAGGACCGGATTTGCCGCCGATTACACCAATTATGGATCGTCGATCCTGCTGACCGCTCCTGCCGCCTCGGTCACGACCGACCTGATGGGCGAAGGGGGCTACAACCGCAGCGGCACGGGCGATGGCGATCCGCTGGCGCAGACCGATTATACCTCCACTTTCAGTGGCACCTCGGCCGCCACGCCGGTGGTCTCGGGCGTAGTGGCACTTATGCTCGATGCCAACGCCAACCTGGGCTGGCGCGATGTGCAAAGCATCCTTGCCCTCAGCGCCAGCCACACCGGCAGCGCGGTGGGCAGCGGCCCGTCGGCAACCGAGGTCGGCACATGGCTGACCATGGGCGGCAATCACTGGAACGGCGGCGGCGCGATCTTCCACCAATCCTACGGCTTTGGCATGGTCGACGCCTTCGCCGCCACCCGCATGGCCGAAGTCTGGACGCGGATGAACGGCGCAGCCGACACCTCGGCCAATGAACTGCACCTTCGGCGCGATTACACCCCCGATGTGACCATCCGCGATTCCGACGGCAACAACGGTACCGTCGAAGCACAGATCTCCTTTCAGGTGACCCAGGACATCCTGATCGATTTCGTCCAAGTCACGCTCGATATCACCCACAGCTATGCCAACGATCTGGTGATCTTCCTGCGCAGCCCCACGGGCCAGCAGATCACGCTGCTTGACCGCGAAGGCTGGACGCCGGACCCGTTCTACAACTTCGGCTCCAGCTTCATGGATTTCGGTCTGGAATGGACCTTTGCCGCCGAAAACTTCCGTGGGATGAGTTCGCTTGGAACCTGGCGGGTGCTGGTCCATGACCGCGCCAGCGGCGATACCGGCGTCATCACCGATGCCCGGCTTGACTTCTATGGTTCGGCCAATACGGCCCATGACGTCTATACCTTCACCGATGATTTCGCGATGCTGCGCAATCTTCAGTCCGGACGGCGGGTGATTGATGACACCAACGGCGGTGTTGATTGGCTGAACTTTGCCGCCGTCAGCGGCAATCTCTCAGTCAACATGGCGGCGGGTGGGGCGATCCGTGTCAACGGCACCATTTTGGCCACGCTGGCCACCGGCGCCACCGATTTCGAGCGGCTGCAGGCCGGCGACGGGTCCGATGTGTTGGCAGGCAATGGGCTGTCCAACATGATTTATGGCGGGCGCGGCAATGACCGCATCAGTGGCGGTGCCGGCAATGACCGGCTCTGGGGCGAGTTGGGCAATGACACAATCAACGGCAGCAGCGGCAATGACATCATGAGCGGCGGGCGCGGCGCCGATGTCTTCGTCTTTGGCCGCAGCTTCGGCACCGACCGCATCACCGACTTTACAAACAACGCCGACACGCTGCATCTCGACGATGCCATCTGGGGCGGCGGGATGACCGTATCACGAATGCTCACCACCTTTGGCGAGGTGGTGTCCGGGTCGGTCGTGCTGAATTTCGGCCCCGCGATGATCCTGACGCTTCAGGGCTTCGGCAGCCTCAGTGCGTTGAGCGACGACGTCACAATCATTTAGCCCCTTACCCGTCGTCGGGGGTGTCCCCGACGCATGGGGCGTTGTCGGCAGCCTCAGCGGGCCATCAGCACTGGAACAGTAGCCTGCTCCAGCATGTTGCGGGTGGCCCCGCCCAAAATCGCCTCGCGAAAGCGCGAATGGCCATAGGCCCCCATCACCAGCATATCGGCATCTTCGTCCAACACATGGCGGGCCAGCACATCGCTGACGCGCGGCAGGCTGCGGGCCAGAACGGACACCTCGGCATGCACGCCGTGGCGCACAAGCATCTGGCACAAAAGGCCGCCGGGATCAGACCGTTCAGCCCCAAGCGGCGACGGATCGATCACGGTAATGTCCACCGCATCGGCCGACTTCAGAAAGGGCAGTGCCATGCGGGTGGCGGTCATCGCCTCGGCGCTTTGGTTCCAAGCGACGACAATGCGCTTGGGCACCACATGCTCGCCCAGCCCCTTTTCGGGGAGCACCAGAACTGGTGACCTGCCTTCGAACATGGCCGCTTCAATCACCGCTTCGCTTTCCGCGCCCTTGCCCTCGCCATAAGGCCTGGGCAGGACGACCAGATCGGCGAAGCGCGCGCGCTGGGCCACAAGATCATTCATCGCGCCCAGTTGCGTCACCGCCGCTTCGACCGAGGAACGCAATCCCGGCGGGCGCTTGAGCAGTTCAGCCTTCACCGCCGCTTCGGTCTCGCGCGCCTCGGCCTCGGCCCGGTCCAGCGAGACCTGCATCATGATGGCCCCTGATCCTATGTAGGAATAGCCAACCTGCGTGCGGTCCACCCCCAGCACCAGAATATCAAGATGCGCGTCCAGCGTCTGGGCCAGCCGTGCCGCAGCACCCACGGCCAACGCCGCATCAGCCGCGCGGGTCAGCACCGTGAGAATGGACTTGTAGGACATCGAAAACCCTCCTTTGGGCGAGATCGCCTGTGCTGACAGCCTGTCGCAGGCGCCCAGCCCGCGCCTTGACCTCGATCAACGGCCAGACAGAGACCTGTTGACATGGATCAAGGCTTCCCTCCGCCGCACCTGCGAAAAGCGGGGCAGTCGAAAAAGCTTCTGGCCGGACCCGAGTCGATGTTCGGGCCGGAATCAGGACAAAGACGAAGGGACGCAACATGTGGGATTACATTAAACTGATCGTGCTGGGGCTGATCGTGGTGCTTGCCGCGATTGCCGCCAATTACGCGCATGATCTGCCTTATATGGTGAATGCCCTGGTCGTCATGCTGGCTGCGGCCGCTACATTCGTGTGGCAACTGCGCCATGTGGGCGAACCGGCGCATCACCCTCAAACCGAATATCTGGATGGCGTCGTGCGCGCCGGGGTCATCGCCACCACCTTCTGGGGAGTGGTCGGGTTCCTTGTCGGTGTGGTCATCGCCTTCCAACTGGCCTTTCCAGCGCTCAATCTGGGTCATGTGACCGAGGGCATCCTGAACTTTGGCCGTCTGCGTCCGCTGCACACCAGTGCGGTGATCTTCGCCTTTGGCGGCAACGCGCTGATCATGTCGGCCTTTTACATCGTCCAGCGCACCACGGCGGCGCGCCTGTTCGGCGGCAACCTTGGCTGGTTCGTGTTCTGGGGCTGGCAGCTGATGATCGTGCTGGCAGCGACCTCATATGTTCTGGGCGGCACGCAGGGCAAGGAATATGCCGAAACCGTCTGGTACATCGATCTGTGGATCGCTGTGGTCTGGGTCGCCTTCCTTTTGACCTTCATCGGCACGCTGTGGAAGCGCAAAGAGCCCCACATCTATGTCGCCAACTGGTTCATCCTGTCGATGATCGTCACCATCGCCATGCTGCACATCGTCAACAACCTCGCCATTCCGGTCTCGATCTTTGGGTCTGAATCGGTGCAGGTCATGTCGGGCGTGCAAGACGCCATGACCCAGTGGTGGTATGGCCACAACGCGGTGGGCTTCTTCCTGACCGCCGGTTTTCTTGGCATGATGTATTACTTCGTGCCGAAGCAGGCCGAAAAGCCTGTCTTCAGCTACAAGCTCAGCATCATCCACTTCTGGGCGCTGATCTTCCTCTACATCTGGGCTGGTCCGCACCACCTGCACTACACCGCCTTGCCGGATTGGGCCTCGACCCTTGGCATGGTGTTCTCGGTGATCCTGTGGATGCCGTCGTGGGGCGGGATGATCAACGGTCTGATGACGCTCTCGGGCGCTTGGGACAAGCTGCGCACTGATCCGATCATCCGCATGATGGTGGTCAGCATCGGGTTCTACGGCATGTCCACCTTCGAAGGCCCGATGATGTCGATCAAGGCCGTCAACTCGCTGTCGCATTACACCGACTGGACCATCGGTCACGTCCATTCCGGCGCCCTTGGCTGGAACGGGATGATCACCTTCGGCGCGCTCTACTTCCTGACGCCGCGCCTGTGGAACCGCGATGGGCTCTACTCGCTGAAGCTTGTCAGCTGGCACTTCTGGCTCGCCACAATCGGGATCGTGCTCTACGCCTCTTCGATGTGGGTCACCGGCATCATGGAAGGCTTGATGTGGCGTGAAGTCGACGCCAACGGCTTCCTTGTGAACGCCTTTGCCGACACGGTGGCGGCGAAGTTCCCGATGTATGTGGTCCGTGGGCTTGGCGGGGCGATGTTCCTGACCGGCGCGCTGATCATGGCCTATAACCTGTGGATGACCGTTCGCGCTCAGCCCGCAAAGGCCCCTGTCAACGCTGGCAACTTTGTGCCGGCCGAATAAGGGGAGGGATCAAACATGGCTTTTCTTGACAAACACAAGGTAATCGAAACGCATGCCACCCTTCTTTTGGTGCTGTCGTTTCTGGTGGTGACGATCGGCGGTCTGGTCCAGATCGTGC
Source organism: Paracoccaceae bacterium (assembly GCA_049419625.1). Classification (GTDB taxonomy): domain Bacteria; phylum Pseudomonadota; class Alphaproteobacteria; order Rhodobacterales; family Rhodobacteraceae; genus Tabrizicola_A. The sequence continues at coordinate 7,474 of JBMSKG010000093.1, forward strand.
CGCTGTTCTACCTGGAAAACACCATCGAAAAGGTCGAAGGGGTGCGCCCCTATACGCCCTTGGAACTGGAAGGGCGCAGCATCTACATCCGCGAGGGCTGCTATGGCTGCCACAGCCAGATGATCCGCCCGATGCGCGACGAGGTGGAGCGCTATGGCCATTACTCCTTGGCCGCGGAATCGATGTATGACCATCCGTTCCAGTGGGGGTCAAAGCGCACCGGGCCGGATCTGGCCCGCGTGGGCGGCCGCTATTCCGACAGTTGGCATGTCGATCACCTGATCGACCCGCAGTCGGTGGTGCCGGAATCGGTGATGCCGAAATACGCCTTCATGATGAACAACGTCATCGACGGCAAATACATCGCCGACAAACTCAGCACCAACGCCATGGTCGGGGTGCCCTACAGCGAGGCAATGATCGAGAACGCCGTTGCGGACTTTGCCGCTCAGGCCGATCCGAACGCCGATACCGCCGGGCTGCAGGAACGTTACGGCGCGGCCGCCTTCGGGCACCTCGACGTCAATGTCGCCAACTTCGACGGCCAACCCGAACTGACCGAGATGGACGCCATCATCGCCTATCTGCAGGTCCTCGGCACAATGGTGGACTTCACCACCTTCACACCTGATCCGACGCGATAGGGAGGAAAGCCAATGGATTCCTACAGCTTCCTGCGCCAATTGGCCGACAGCTGGGCGCTTTTGGCCCTGACGTTGATCTTCCTGGGGGTGATCCTCTGGGCGCTGCGTCCGGGCTCGAATGCCGTTCACCGCGAAATCGCCAATTCGATCTTTCGCAACGAAAAGCAACCTGCGGGCTCTGACAAGGACGCCCCGCCCGTGAAGGAGGCGTGAGACATGTGCGCCAAGCAAGTCAAGAAAGCGCCCACTCAGGTCGAAACCACCGGCCATGAATGGGACGGCATCGAAGAGTATAACAACCCCCTGCCGCGCTGGTGGGTCTGGATTTTCTATGCCACCATCATCTGGGGTATCTGGTACACCATCGCCTATCCGGCTTGGCCCATGCTGACCCAAGCGACCCAAGGCTATCTGGGTTATGACAACCGTCAGGCGGTCGCCGAAGAGATCAAACGCTTTGACGATGCCAATGCCGAGATCAAGGCCAAGCTGGTGGCCGCACCCTTGGCCGACATCCCGGTGACGGACGAGTTGAACAGCTATGCCACCGCCGCGGGTGCCGCCGTGTTCAAAACCTGGTGCGCCCAGTGTCACGGCTCGGGCGCGGCGGGCGTTCAGGGCAAGGGCTACCCCAACCTGACCGACAATGACTGGCTTTGGGGCGGCGATTTGGAGCAGATCTATCTGACCATCAACCACGGCATCCGCAACACCACCGACGCCGATGCGCGCTATTCGGAAATGCCGAAATTCGGCGTCGATGGCCTGCTGGAAGCAGCGCAGATCAACGAAGTCGTCGAATATGTCCTGCAAATCTCAGGGCAAGAGCATGACGCCGCGCTGGCGACCGCCGGGGCCACGGTCTTTGCAGACAATTGCGCCGCCTGCCATATGGGAGCGGGTGAGGGCGACCGCACGCTCGGCGCCCCGGCGCTCAATGACGCGATCTGGCTTTACGGCGGCGACCGCGCGACGATCCATACCTCGGTTTTCAACGCGCGCTTTGGCGTGATGCCCGCTTGGGCGGGCCGTCTGTCGGAAGACGAGGTGCGGGCGGTGACGACCTATGTCCACAGCCTCGGCGGCGGTGAATAGTCCCTGCGCGAATGACATAAAAAAGGCCCCCGGATCGCTCTGGGGGCCTTTTGTTTTCAGGCCTTGCACAGCACCGCGCCTGCCCGCACAAATGCCCCATGCAGACCGTTGCGCTTTTCTTCACCGCCGCCCTTTTCGAGATTGCCGGCTGCTATGCCGTCTGGGCCTGGTGGCGGCTTGGTCATAGCGCGCTGTGGCTTTTGCCCGGCGGGATCAGCCTTGCCTTGTTCGCCTGGACCCTGACCTTGGTAAATGTCGATTTTGCCGGTCGCGCCTATGCGGTCTATGGCGGGATCTACATCGTCTCGTCGATCCTGTGGCTTTGGGCAGTCGAAGGCAATCGGCCCGACCGCTGGGACATGATCGGCGCTGCGATCTGCCTTGTTGGGGCTGCCGTGATTTTCATGGCGCCGGGCTGCGACAAGCCGACGCGCCCGGCCGTCGGCCATTTGACTCAGGTCAAGGCAGTGCGCGGGAAAGACCCATAAGCCCTTGCCATGCCCGCCTGCAAAGGCTGCGGCATTGCATCGGCGCCTCGTCCTG
>JBMSKG010000094.1:0-9750 GCA_049419625.1 Paracoccaceae bacterium
CCTGCGCCCAAGGATTGGGGCGGCGATCATGCGGCGCTGGAGGCGAAGGGTTTGTCGGCCCCCTCGCCCATTCCCTTTGGCACCAGCCTGAAGGATGTGACCTTTACCGTGAAACGCGGTGAGATTTTGGGCATCGCCGGGGTGGCGGGCAACGGGCAGGACGAGTTGTTGCTGGCCTTGTCGGGCGAGATCAAATCCGGCGCGGGCCAGATCAGCGCGACAGGCGTCGCTGTGGGGGGCATGGGCCCGTCTGAGCGGCGCCGGATTGGCTTTGTCATGGCGCCCGAGGACCGTTTGGGCCATGCGGCGGCGCCGGATATGTCTTTGGTCGAAAACGCGTTTTTGACGGGCGGCATCCGCAAGGCGCTGGTCAAGAACGGCTTTGTCGATTGGGACGCGGCGCGCGGTTTTGCCGATGAGATCATCAAGACCTATGATGTGCGCACGCCGGGCAGCCATGTGGCCGCGCGGGCGCTGTCAGGTGGCAATTTGCAGAAATTCGTCATCGGGCGCGAGTTGATGCAAGACCCTGACGTGATTGTCATCAACCAGCCCACGTGGGGCGTCGATGCGGCCGCTGCGGCGGCCATTCGGCAGGCGATCTTGGACCGTGCCGCCGCAGGGGCGGCAGTGGTGGTCATCAGCCAGGATCTTGATGAGCTTTTGGAAATCGCCGACAGCTTTGCGGTGTTGAATGAGGGACGGCTGACCAGCCCGCGCCCGGTGAAAGGGCTGACGGTGGATCAGATCGGTCTGATGATGGGCGGCGCGCATGGCATGGAGGTGGCCCATCATGCTGAGGCTTGAAAAACGCCCGAACCCGTCGAGGTTCTGGCTGTATGGCACGCCGGTGGTGGCGGTGATCCTGACCATGGTGTTTGGCGGTATGCTTTTTGCCACCATGGGCAAAAACCCCGTTGAGGTGATCCGCACCATCTTTTGGGACCCGATCTTTGGCGAGTTTGCCTTTTATCTGCGCGGGCAGCTTTTGGTCAAAGCCGGGCCTTTGATCCTGATCGCCATCGGCCTGGCCTTGGGGTTCAAGGCGGGCATCTGGAACATCGGGGCCGAGGGCCAGTACATCATGGGCGCCATCTGTGGCGCGGCGGTGGGGCTTGCCGTTTACCCGACCGAAAGCCGCTGGATCTTTCCGGCCATGGTGCTGGCGGGGGCCTTGGGCGGTTGGGCTTGGGCGATGATCCCGGCCATTTTGAAAACCCGGTTCAACACCAATGAGATCCTTGTGTCCTTGATGCTGGTCTATGTGGCGCAGACGATTTTGGCCAAAGCCTCGACCGGGTTCTTGAAGAACCCCGAAGGCATGGGCTTTCCGGGGAGCCGCAATTTTTCCAGCTATCCGGCGGCGTCCAACCCCGAGTTCTGGCCGGGATCGGGCATCCATTGGGGTGTTGTGGTGGCGCTGGGGGTGGCCTTGGTGGCTTGGGTGCTGCTGGCGCGCCATATCATCGGGTTTCAGATCAAGCTGTCGGGCCAAGCGCCGCGTGCCGCGCGCTTTCATGGGGTGAACCCGAACCGGCTGGTGGTTCTGTGCATGGGCATCTCAGGCGGGTTGGCGGGGCTTGCGGGACTGTTTGAGGTGACCGGCCCTGCCGGCCAGATCACCATCGATTTCAACGTGGGCTATGGGTTTACCGCGATCATCGTGGCCTTCCTTGGCCGGTTGCATCCGATCGGCATCATCTTTGCCGGCATCCTGATGGCGCTGACCTATGTGGGTGGCGAGATGGCTTCGACCAATCTTGGCCTGCCTTCGGCGGCGATTCAGGTGTTTCAGGGGATGCTGTTGTTCTTCCTTTTGGGGGTTGATGTGCTGACCAACTACCGCATCCGCACCTTTGTGGGAGGGAAGTGATCATGGGTGGAATTGATCCGGCAATCCTGATTGCCTCGCTCATGGCGGCCTCGGTGCCGATCCTTTTGGCCGCCTTGGGCGAGTTGGTGGTGGAAAAGGCCGGGGTTTTGAACCTGGGCGTTGAGGGGATGATGATCATGGGGGCCATCGTGGGCTTTATGATCACCATCCACACCGAAAGCCCGGTGCTGGGCTTTGTCTGCGGCGCGCTGGGGGGGGCGGCGATTTCGCTGGTCTTTGCCTTCCTGACGCAGGTTTTGCTGGCCAATCAGGTGGCCACCGGCCTTGCGCTGACGCTCTTTGGCCTTGGGCTGTCGGCGTTGCTTGGTCAAGGCTACAACGGGTTGAAGCCGGTGCAGACCGGGGTGGTGCCGCTGGGGCCCTTGGCCGATATTCCGTTCTTTGGCCGTGTGCTTTTCAGCCATGACTGGGTTGTCTATTTCTCGATCTTCATGACGGCGGCCATTTGGTATGTGCTGAAGGCCACCCGGCTGGGCCTGATCATCCGCGCGGTGGGCGAAAGCCATGAGGCGGCGCATGCGCTGGGCTATAAGGTCAACCGTATCCGGCTGGGCGCGATCATGTTCGGGGGCGCGATGGCGGGGATGGGTGGGGCCTATATCAGCCTGGTCCGAGTGCCGCAGTGGGTGGACGGAATCACCTCTGGCGCGGGGTGGATTGCCTTGGCCATTGTGGTCTTTGCCAGCTGGAAACCGTGGCGTGCGCTGATCGGCGCCTATCTTTTCGGCGGCATCACTGTTTTGCAGTTGAACCTGCAAGCCGCCGGCAGCTGGATTCCGGTCGAGTACTTGTCCATGTCGCCTTATCTGATAACCATCGTCGTATTGGTCATCATGTCATCGGGCAAGGGCAAGGCGTCGCTGAACGCCCCTGCGGCCTTGGGACAGAATTTCCACGCCTCGCGCTGAGGCAGATTATCAACCGGGGCCCTGAGGGGGCCCCAACTACGGGGAGAGACTGAATGTTGAGAAGAACCCTTTTGGCCACCGCAGCCCTTGGGCTGGGCATGGCCCTTTCGGGCGGCGCGGCCATGGCTGCAGGGATGGACAAGGTCAAGGCCTGCTTCATCTACATCGGCCCCATCGGCGATGGCGGCTGGACCTTCCAGCACCATCAGGGTGCGCTGGCCGTTCAAGAGGCCTATGGCGACAAGGTTGAGATCCAGTACCAGGAAAGCGTGCCGGAAAGCGCCGATGCTGAGCGCGTTCTGACGCAGATGGCCTTGGGCGGCTGCAACATCATCTTCACCACCTCGTTCGGCTATATGGACCCGACCAACGCGGTCGCCGCCAAGTTCCCGGATGTGAAGTTCGAACACGCTACCGGCTACAAGCGCGACAGCGCCAACGTGTCGACCTATAACGCGCGCTTCTACGAAGGCCGCGCTGTTCAGGGCCACATTGCGGGCAAGATGACCAAGTCGAACAAGATCGGCTACATCGGTTCTTACCCGATCCCGGAAGTCGTGTCGGGCATCAACAGCTATTTCCTGCACGCCAAGAAGGCCAACCCGAATGTCGAGCTGTCGGTCGTTTGGGCCTACACCTGGTTTGACCCGGCGAAAGAAGCTGACGCTGCCAAGGCTTTGATCGATCAGGGCGTGGACGTCATCGCCTCGCACACCGACTCGACCGCGCCGCTGGCCGAAGCTGCCAAGACCGAGAGCGTGATCGGTTTCGGTCAAGCCTCGGACATGGCCGCCTATAAGGACGGTCCCCGTGTGTCGTCGATCATCGACAACTGGGCGCCCTACTACGTCAAGCGCGTGGGCCAGCTTCTGGACGGCACCTATGAACAGGCCGACAGCTGGGAAGGCATCGCCGCTGGCGAAGTGGAAATCGGTGAGATCACCGACCGGGTTCCGGCGGACGTGAAGGCCGAAGCCGAAGCCCTGCGTGACGCAATCGCGGCAGGCACCTACCACCCCTTCACCGGCCCGATCAACAAGCAGGACGGCTCGCCCTGGTTGGCCGAAGGCGCGACCGCTCCGGATGGCGACATTCTGGGCATGAACTTCTATGTCGAAGGCATCACCGGCGATATTCCGCAGTGACCTGACGATCCTGAACCTGTTAAAGGCCCGCTTTTGCGGGCCTTTTTCATGGGTCGCTGGCGTAATGTCGCGGGCAAAGATTTCTTAACACATTCACGTATTCCAATGTATACTATCGACTGAGTCGCTAGGATGCCGAGGAGGACGCGGGATGGCACATATCGTTGTATTGGGGGCGGGCTTGGGTGGGTCAATTATGGCCTATGAGTTGGCTGACCAGATCAGACCAGAAGACAAGATCACCGTCATAACAAAAGACACGATGTATCACTTCGTGCCGTCCAACCCATGGATCGCTGTGGGTTGGCGCGAGCGGGATGACATCAGCTTTGATCTCGCCCCGACGATGGCGAAAAAGGGCATCAGCTTTAAGACTGTCGCCGCGCAAAAGGTACATCCGACAGAAAATCGCGTTGAATTGGTCGATGGCACCTCGGTTCCTTACGATTACCTCGTGATCGCCACCGGCCCCGAACTGGCGTTTGACGAGATCCCCGGACTTGGCCCGCATGGCGGTTATACCCAGTCGGTGTGCCATGTTGACCATGCGCTTGCTGCCAAGGAAGTTTTCGAAAAACTGCTGGCCAATCCCGGCCCGGTCATCATTGGTGCCGTGCAAGGGGCCAGTTGCTTTGGCCCGGCCTATGAGTTCCTGTTCATTCTGGAAACCGCGCTGCGCCGCGCCAAGATCCGCGACAAGGTGCCGATGACCTTTGTCACCTCCGAGCCTTATGTCGGCCATCTGGGGTTGGACGGGGTGGGTGACACCAAGGGCCTTTTGGAATCCGAGATGCGCGGCAAGCATATCAAATGGCTGACCTCGACCCGGGTGAAAAAGGTTGAAGACGGCAAGATGACGGTCGAGGAGATCAACGAGGACGGGTCGGTGAAGGCGGAAAAGGAATTGCCCTTTGCCTTTTCCATGATGCTGCCCGCGTTTCGCGGCGTTCAGGCGGTACGTGACATCGAAGGGGTGTCGAACCCGCGCGGGTTCACCATTGTAGACCAACATCAGCAGAACCCGAAGTATAAGAACATCTTTGCCGTCGGGGTGTGCGTCGCCATCCCGCCGATGGGTCCGACCCCGGTGCCTTGCGGTGTACCGAAAACCGGCTTCATGATTGAATCGATGGTGACGGCCACCGCCCATAACATTGGCAATCTGGTGCGTGGCAAAGACCCGGATCAGGTCGGCACTTGGAACGCAGTGTGTCTGGCCGATTTTGGCGACAGCGGCATTGCCTTTGTCGCCCAGCCGCAGATCCCGCCGCGCAATGTCAACTGGTCGTCCAGCGGCAAATGGGTGCATTTGGCCAAGGTGGGGTTCGAGAAGTACTTCATCCGCAAGATCAAGAAGGGCACCTCCGAGCCGTTCTACGAAAAGCTGGCGATGCAGGCGATGGGGATCGACAAGCTGAAGGCGGTGAAGAAGGGCTAATCGCATCGCGTCGTCGCCTGCAGCGCTCATCAAAGAGAAGCCGCAGGCGCACGACGAGATCTTGCGCTGGTCCCGCCGTCCCGGCATGGTGCGCCTATGTCCAGCCCGCTTGCCTTTGGTGCCATGCAATGCGGCGGCCGCGCCGATGCCGCCCAATCCATGGCCATGTTCCACGCCTGCTATGCGGCGGGCTTGCGCCATTTCGACACCGCTTGGATTTACACCGATGGCGCGTCGGAAACGCTCTTGGGTCAGTTTGCGCGGACACATGAGATTCAGATCGCCACCAAGGTCGGATATTCGGGGGGCGCGGGCCGGGCCAATCTGGTGGCGCAGTTTGACACCAGCCGGCGGCGGTTGGGGCGTGATGGGGTGGATCTGCTTTATCTCCACCGCTTTGACCCCGACACGCCGCTGGTTGAGACGCTGACGGTCTTTGCCGAGTGGCAGTCTCGGGGCCTGATCGCGCGCATCGGGCTGTCGAACTTTGCGGCTTGGGCCGTGATGAAGGCGCAAGGTGTGGCGGCCTCGTTGGGCACGCGGATTGATGCCATTCAGCCGATGTATTCCCTTGTAAAGCGCCAAGCCGAGGTCGAACTTTTCCCGATGGCCGCCGATCAGGGGATCACCGCCTATACCTATTCGCCTTTGGGCGGCGGGCTTCTCACAGGCAAATACTCCGCGGGTGGGGCGGGGCGGCTGACCGAGGACAGCCGCTATGCCGCGCGCTATGGCCGCAGTGAGATGGCGGTGGCGGCCGAAGGGCTGGCGCGGCTGGCGGCCGAGTTGGGCACGCATCCGGCCACGCTGGCCGTGGCTTGGGCAAAGTGCCACCCCGCAGGCCCGGTTCCGCTGATTTCTGCCCGCAATGCCGAACAGCTTGCCCCCTCGCTTGCCGCGGCTGATTATCCTATGACGGCGGAAACTTATGCCCGGATTGCGGCGCTTTACCCCGCGCCGCCTCCGGCGACTGACCGAACGGAAGAAGCATGACCGATTTTCTGATCATCGGCGGCGGCATCGCCGGGATTTCCGCCGCGGCCCGCCTGTCGCATTTGGGCCGGGTGACGGTGCTGGAGGCCGAGCCGCATCTGGCGCATCACGCCTCGGGGCGGTCGGCGGCGCTGTATGAGCCGAACTATGGGTTGAAGCCTGTGGTGGGGCTTTCGGTGGCCTCGGGGGACTATTTCCGGGCGCAGGACAAGGTGCTGTCGAAGCGCGGGCTGATGATCCTCGCCCGCGCCGATGAGACGGCGAAGCTGGCCGAAGAGGCGGCTGATATGGATCTTGATCCGATCAGCATGGATGAGGCCCGTGCGATGGTGCCGATCTTGAATGAGACCATCACCGAGGCTGCCTATGGCGATCATGCCTGGGATATCGACACCGATCTGCTGTTGCAAAACTTTGCCCGTGAGGCGCGCAGCAATGGGGGCGAGATTGTCACCAATGCCCGCGTGACCGCGATTGCCAAGACGGCGACAGGCTGGACGGTGACCACGGGTGTGGGGGTTTATGAGGGGCGGATTTTGGTCAATGCCGCCGGGGCTTGGGTTGACCAAATTGCCGCGATGGCCGGGGTGCAGCCCTTGGGCTTTCAGCCTTACCGCCGGTCGATGGCGCGCATACCCGCGCCCGGGGGGCATGACATTTCGGGCTGGCCGATGATGTTTGGCGTGGGCGAGTTGTGGTATGCCAAGCCGGATGCAGGCGCGCTGATCGTCAGCCCCGCCGAAGAGCACCCGATGGAGCCGCATGACGCCTGGGCCGATGACATGGTGCTGGCCGAGGGGTTGGCGCGCTATGAGGCGTTTGTCACTGAACCGGTGACACGGCTGATTTCCAACTGGGCGGGTCTGCGGACGTTTTCGCCGGATCGGTCGCTGGTCATTGGGCATGATCTGCGCGAGCCGTCGTTCTTTTGGGTGGCGGGGCAAGGCGGCTATGGGTTTCAATCCTGCCCGGCGGCCAGCCAATTGGCCGCCGATCTGATCGGCGGGCGGGCCTCGCCTTTGTCGGCCGAGTTGATCGCCAGCCTGTCACCCGCCCGCTTCGGATGACGCTGAAACTGCCTGACACCGGGGCCGAGGTTCTGCCCGATGGGCGGCGCATGGTGCCATCGGCGGCGCGCAATGCGGGGCCCATTTTGCAGGTGCTGCAGGGTCTTGGGCTGAAGGGTCGGCTTTTGGAGATCGCCTCTGGCTCGGGCCTGCATGCCGCGCAGATGGCGGGGCCTTTGGGGCTGATCTGGCAGCCGACGGATGTGGAGCCTGCCAATTTCGCCTCGATCACCGCATGGGCGGGCACCAGTGCGGCTGCCATTCAACCGCCCCTGCCTTTAGATGCGACCCAACCGGGCTGGGCGGCGCGGTTGGGGGTATGGGATGCGATCTTGCTGGTGAACCTGTTGCACCTGATCTCAACCCCGGCTGCCGCTGCACTGTTGGCCGAACTGGGCGCGGCGCTGGTGCCGCACGGCACCGCCTGTCTTTACGGCCCCTTCCTGCGCGATGGTCAGGCCACCAGCCCGGGCGATGCGGCTTTTGACGCCAGCTTGCGGGCGCAAGATCCTGCGATTGGGTATAAGGATCTGGCGTGGGTGACAGGCCAATTGGCCAAGGCTGGGTTGTCCTGCGACATCCAACCGATGCCCGCCAACAACCTGCTTGTCATCGCACGCAAGCCAGATTCGCATCTGTAGCTTTAGCTGACCCAGATCAAGGCCTTCTGCCCCGCACCCTGTCATCACAGGCGGCAGAAGGAGAGCGTGATGAGTTACAGACAAATAACCGCAGAGATCCGCACCGAACTGCGCGCGCTGCACAAGCTGAACCCTGAGAGCGCCAAAGGCTTTCAGGCGCTGTCGGCGGGGGCGATGACCGATGGCGCGCTGGACAAGAAGGCGCGCGAGTTGGTGGCGCTGGCCATTGCGGTGACTCAGCGTTGCGAGCCCTGCATCACCCTGCATATCGAGGCCTTGATGAAAGCCGGGGCGAGCCGCGAGGAGTTGGGCTCGGTGCTGGCGATGTGCGTGCAGATGGGGGGTGGGCCTGCGCTCATGTATGCCGCCCATGCGTTGGCGGCTTGGGACGAATTCGCCGCGCCTGCGGCCTAGGCGGATTTTGCCCGCGCGGGCCCTTCCCCGGTGACAAAAGACGAAGGCCGGGGCAGGATGGGGGGATGAAACAAGGTATTTTCCTCGCCCTTTTCCTGGCGCTGGCCGCCTGTGGCACAGCGCGCGCGCCAGACCAACCCGCCGCCGCCGCCCCGCCGGTGGAGGTGACATGGCCGAACTTTTCCGACAATGACCCCCACCCTTGGGCGGGCCAAGACCCGACACATCACCCGGTGCATGGGGTGGATGTCTCGCGGTTCCAGACCTCGGTCGATTGGGAGGTGGCGCGGGCCAATGGGGTGAACTTTGCCTTTATCAAAGCCACCGAGGGCGGTGATCTTTTGGACCCGATGTTCAAGGAGCATTGGCGTGGCGCGGGCCGGGCCGGGGTGAAGCGGGGGGCCTATCATTTCTATTACCACTGCCGCGCGCCGGAAGAGCAGGCGCGTTGGTTCTTCCGCCATGTTCCGCGCGTTTCCGGGAGCCTGCCGCCGGTGCTGGACATGGAATGGACCCCCACCTCACCCACCTGCACCATTCGGCGCGAGGCGTCGGTGATCCGCCGCGATGCGGCCAAGATCGTCGCCCTGATGACCGAGCATTACGGCACGGCGCCGATCCTTTATACCACGGTGGATTTCTACGAGGACAATGAGATGTGGCGGCTGAAGGGCGTGGATTTCTGGCTGCGCTCGGTCGCGGCGCATCCGTCGGACCGCTATCCGGGCCAGCATTGGCGGTTCTGGCAATACACCTCAACTGGTCTTGTGCCGGGGATGAAGGGCGAGATTGACATCAACGCCTTTGACGGCAGCCGCGAGGATTGGGCCGAGTGGCTGGCGCGGCGGGTGGTGCCATAGGGGTTGCCCCGTGCACGATGCCCTGGCAAGGTTAGGGAATGGCAGAGCGGCGAAATTGGGAGGTTGATGAGGGAAGAGAGGCGCTTGCGCTTTACCTTGTTACGGACTTTGGGCGCTTTCACAGCCGCAACCCTGACATCATCGCGCTTGCAGAAAAGCTTGGTCGTACCCCGTCATCCATTGCGCTGAAGCTTGCCAATCTTGCTGCGCTGGATGACAGCCTACCACAAAAGGGCATGGCCAATGCCTCGTCTTTGGATCGTCAGGTATGGGCAGAGTATCTTGACCAACCTGACGCGGTGATTGCCGCGTTCGCAGGCCAGAACGTTGAAGTGTTGCGCGCATCAAGCATGGGGATGGCCGAAAACCCGGCAGCCTTTGATCATCTTG
>JBMSKG010000095.1:0-9728 GCA_049419625.1 Paracoccaceae bacterium
CAGCGAAAACAGGCCGATCGAGCTTTTCGGGTCCATCGCCGAAAGCGCCATCAAGCGGCGCACTGGGGTCAAGGACAGTTCCAACCTGATCCCCGGCCATGGCGGTCTGTTGGACCGGTTTGACGCCTTGGCCTTTGCCGCGATCACGACGGCGGCGTTGCATGTCTTGGTGCCGCTGTTTCCTCTTGTGAAGGGCTGACCGATGCGTCGCATCTCGATCTTTGGCGCGACCGGCTCGATCGGGGAAAGCACCTTTGACCTGATCTGCCGCATGGGCGGTGCAGAGGCGTTCCATACCGTCGCCTTGACCGGTGGGCATAATGTGACCCGGCTGGCGGAGATGGCGCTGATTCTGCGGGCAGAGATTGCGGTGACGGCGCATGAAGAGAATCTGCCGGCCCTGCGCGCCGCCCTTGCGGGCAGTGGTGTTTACGCGGCCGCCGGAGCGCAGGCCATTGCCGAGGCCGCCGACCGCCCCGCCGATTGGGTGATGAGCGGCATCGTCGGGGCCGCCGGCCTTGTGCCGGGGATGCGCGCTTTGGCGCATGGCGCGTCACTGGCCCTTGCCAACAAGGAAAGTCTTGTCACGGCCGGGGAGTTGCTTTTGGCAACCGCCCATGTGCACGGGGCGACCATTCTGCCCGTGGACAGCGAACATTCGGCGATCTTTCAGGCCCTCGTGGGCGAGGATTTGACCGCGCTTGACCGCATCATCCTCACCGCCTCGGGCGGGGCGTTGCGCGATTGGCCGCTGGAGCGACTGGCCCATGCCACGGTGGCCGAAGCCTTGGCGCACCCGAATTGGGCCATGGGCGCGCGGATCACCATCGATTCGGCGTCCATGTTTAACAAGGCTCTTGAAGTCATTGAAACGCGAGAGTTTTTCGGTGTAAGACCGGATCAGGTCGAGGTGATCATTCACCCCGAATCGATCATTCATTCCATGGTTGGGTTCACTGATGGCGCGGTGATGGCGCATCTGGGGACGCCCGACATGCGCCATCCGATCGGCTATGCCCTGAACTGGCCACAGCGCCAGCCCCTGCCGGTGGCAAAACTGGACCTTGCCGCCTTGGGCAAACTGACCTTCCGCGCGCCCGATGAGGTGCGCTATCCCGCGCTGCGGCTGGCGCGTGAGGTGATGGCGGTGCGCGGCCTTGCCGGGGCGGCCTTTAACGCGGCCAAGGAAATCGCACTGGATCAGTTTATCGCAGGCCATATGGGCTTTATGCAGATGGCTGGGCTGGTTGAGGCGACACTTGACCGTCTTTCGGCCGAAACCCGCCTTGGAAATGCCGCGCAGAGCCTTGAAGATGTTCTGGCGATGGACCATCTCGCACGGGTGCGGGCCAGCGAATTGGCCCAACAGATAAGGATCGGCTAGTGGACATTTTGGCGACGGTGCTGGGCACGGGCGGCTTTGTTTGGACGCTGGCCTTTTTCATTCTGGCCATTGGCATCATCGTGTTCGTCCACGAATATGGCCATTACATCGTGGGACGCTGGAGCGGGATTCACGCCGAAGTGTTCAGCCTTGGCTTTGGCCCGGTGCTGTTCAACCGGACCGACAAGCGCGGCACGCGTTGGCAGATTGCGGCGATTCCCTTGGGCGGTTATGTGAAATTCAAAGGCGATTCCGACGCGGCCTCGGGCAAGGACGCGGCCGCGATCGCCGGGCTTTCGGCCAGCGAAAAGCGTCACACCATGCACGGCGCGCCGCTTTGGGCGCGATCGGCCACGGTGGCGGCGGGGCCGATCTTTAACTTCATCCTCGCACTGGTGGTCTATTGGGGCCTGATCCTGTGGACCGGGGTCGCCACCGAGCGACCGGTGATCGGCACTGTCGCAACGCTGCCGGGCGCCGCGCAACCCTTGGCGCCGGGCGATCAGGTGCTGGCCTTGAATGGGGTCGAGACGCCGGATCTGGAAAGCTATCTGATGGTCGCGCGCGACTTGCCGCCCGCAGCGACCGCCGAGTACCGCATCTTGCGCGACGGGACCGAGCAGATGGTGACTGCCGCACATCCGATGCCACCTCTGGTCGGCTCGGTCCAGTTGAAATCCGCCGCCATTGCAGCGGGTCTGGAAGAAGGCGATGTGATCCTTGCCGCCAATGGCCAGCCCGTGCCCGCCTTTGCCGAACTGCCCCCCATCGTCGAAGGGCTGGCAGGGGCGCCGGTGCCGCTGACAGTCTGGCGCGCCGATGGCAGCGATAAGGGCACGGTTTTTGACATCGCGATCACGCCCAATCGTCGCGATCTGCCCAAGGCCGAGGGTGGGTTCGAAACCCGCTGGCTGATCGGGTTGACGGGAGGGCTGTTGTTTGAACCCGAACTGCGCCAGCCCGGCTTGTTCGAAGCCTTGGGCCTCGCGGTCGAAAATGCGTGGTTTGCGGGCGTCACTTCACTTTCGGGGCTGTGGAATGTGGTCACCGGCACCATCAGCTCGTGCAATATCTCTGGCCCCATCGGCATGGCGCAGGTGATGGGGCAGGCGGCGACGCAGGGGCTTGAGTATTACATCTCGATGCTGGCGGTGATGTCCTTGGGCATTGGGCTGATCAACCTCTTCCCGATTCCGGTTCTGGATGGCGGGCATCTGGTGTTTCACGCCTATGAGGCCGTGTTCCGCCGCCCACCGCCGGACGGGGCGCTTAAGGTGCTGATGACGCTGGGGTTGATCATCGTTTTGGGCTTTATGGCCTATGCCCTGACCAATGACGTAACTTGCCCCTAAGGGCATATGCCGCCCCAAGGGCATGGTTTTGCCCGAAAACGGCCATATTCGATGGGCATCCTGTCGGCTCCACCTTCATTTGAGGGCGAAAAGATGGATGCCGTCGTAAAGGGCTATAGGGCCGTTTCTCTTCTGGTCTGGCTGAATGCCGATCGGCTGTTCAGCCTTGGCACTGTGATTGTCGGTCTTTTGGCCGGTGCTTTCTTGGGATCGGCACTCCTCCAGCCCTGATCCACCTGACGGGCTTCGGGTCCTGCGTGCCGAACGCGGCCATGGCCTTTGCATGCAGATGTCGCAGCCAAAGCGCCGCCGAACCGGCGCGATCTTCCTTTGGCCTTTTGACAAGCCCTGCGCTTCAAGTTAGTCAGGAACACATCATTTTGTGACACCCGGGGGCTGGCGATGCGGAATTTTGCGGATGCGAAAGACGGTGGTAGGCCGGGCTTCAAGGGGTTCGTGCGTCCTGCGGCGTTGGCGCTTCTGCTATGCGGAACAGGCATTTCCGTGCCGTTCTTTACACCGGCGCTGGCCCAAAGCTACAGCTTCTCAGATGTTGCCATCGAAGGAAACGCGCGCGTTGATGCCGCCACCATCCTGTCCTACGCGGGAATCGGTCGTGGCCAGACGATCAATGCGGGGCAGTTGAACGACGCTTATCAGCGCATCGTGAACTCTGGGCTGTTCGAAACGGTGGAATTTCTGCCTCAGGGCGGCACGCTGAAGATCGTCGTCAAGGAATTGCCGATGCTCAACGTCGTCGATCTGCAGGGCAACAAGCGCCTGAAGGATGAGGCGCTGAAGGGGCTTTTGCAGTCGAAGTCCCGCAACGTCTATAATCCCGCCACTGCCGAGGCGGACGCGGCCGCCATCGCCGAGGCGTACCGGGTTGAGGGCCGTTTGGCAGCCACGGTTGATCCCAAGATCATCCGCCGGTCGGACAACCGCGTCGATCTTGTGTTTGAGATCAACGAAGGCAAGCCGGTTGAGGTGGAGCGTTTGTCCTTCGTCGGCAACCGCGCCTATTCCGACCGCCGGCTTCGGCAGGTTCTGGAAACCAAGCAGGCGGGCCTTTTGCGCCAGATCATCGGGCGCGACACCTTCGTGGCCGAGCGGTTGGAGTTGGACAAGCAACTGCTGCGCGATTTCTACCAGTCGCGCGGGTATATCGACATCGAGGTCTTGGACGCGACAGGAGAACTGACTGCCGAACGTGATGCCAGCTTTGTCACCTTCACCGTGCGCGAGGGGCAGCAGTATCGCATTGGATCGGTCAGCACTGTGTCCACCATCGAAGGTCTGGACGAGGCTGAGTTTGTGAACGTCCAGCGTCTGCGCTCGGGTGTGGTCTACTCGCCGGCGCTGATTGAAAACAACATTGCGCGCATGGAAACGCTGGCCTTGAACAAGGGCCTGAACTTTGTGCGCGTCGAACCGGTTCTGACCCGCAACGAACGCGATCAGACCTTGGACATCGAATTTGTGCTGTCGCGCGGCGAGCGGGTGTTCGTCGAGCGTATCGACATTGAAGGCAACACCACCACCCTTGATCAGGTGATCCGCCGCCAGTTCCGCACTGCCGAAGGGGACCCCTTCAACCCGCGCGAAATCCGGCAGGCTGCCGAGCGCATCCGCGCCTTGGGCTATTTCGGCAATGCCAATGTCGAAGCCGCTCCCGGCAGCGATGGCGAACAGGTGGTGGTCAACGTTGATGTCGAAGAAACGCCGACCGGGTCTTTGAACGTCGGCGCATCCTTCAGCGTCAACTCGGGCGCGGGCCTGACCTTTGGCTTCTCGGAAGACAATTTCCTTGGTCGTGGTCAGAAGGTGGGGATCGATATCACCACTGGCGCTGACACCGTCGACAGTTCCATCAACTTCGTGGAACCCGCGCTACTGGGCCGTGACCTTCGATTGAAATTCGGGGCGTTCTATCGCACCAGCAATTACGCCGACTCGTTCTATGACACCCAGTCGATTGCGATTTCCCCTGCACTGGAGTTCCCGATCAGCGATTTCGGCAGGCTAGAGCTGCGCTATCGGGTGTTCTCGGACAAGGTCAAGAATGTATCCGCAAACTCCTCGGACATCCTTTTGGACGAGGGGGCCCAGGACTCTCCGATCGGCTCTTCCTTGGGTTATGCCTACAGCTACGACAACAAGATCGGCGGGTTGAACCCCAACAACCGCATTTTGTTGCGCTTTAGCCAAGATTTCGCCGGGCTGGGCGGGGATGTGAAATACCTCAAGACCGAGGCTTTGGCGGTGGCTGAAACCAAGATCCTGAATGAGGAAGTCACGCTGCGCGCCATCTTCGAAGGCGGTGCAGTCGCCACGGCGGGCGGCTACACCAGCCGCGTCACCGACCGCTATTTCGGCAACGGCAAGATCCGTGGCTTTGAGCCGAACGGGATCGGTCCGCGCGATGAGACCGCGACCAACAAGGACGCGCTGGGTGGCAACCTCTTTGCTGTTGCCCGGTTTGAGGCCGATTTTCCGCTGGGTCTGCCCGAGGAATATGGCATCAAGGGTGGGGCGTTCTTGGATGTCGGCTCGGTCTGGGGTCTGGACAACACCGTGGGAACTGGCGGACCGGTTGACGATTCCGCCAAGCTGCGCTCTGCCATCGGGGTTTCGGTCCTGTGGGACACGCCCCTTGGGCCCTTGCGCTTTAACTTCTCCAAAGCTTTGCGCAAAGAGACCTATGACAAAGAACAAAGCTTTGATCTGACGATCTCGACGAAGTTCTGATGCGTCTGGTTCTTGCCCTTGCCTGCGCCGCGCTGTGCCTTTTTGGCCAGCCCGGCGCGGCACAAGAGGCTGTTGCCCAAGATGCGCCGCCACAGGCTGCACCGCTCGCGCCCCCGATGACGGCGATCCTGACCCTTGACGATGAACGGCTGTTCTCAGGGTCGGCCTTTGGCCAGGCCGTCATCGCCCGTCAGGATGCCGAAAGCCGGACGCTGATCGATGAGAATCGCAAGATCGAAGCGGCACTCGAGGCCGAGGAAAAAGACCTGACCAAGCGCCGAGCCTTGATACCGCGCGAGGAATTCGCGCCGCTTTCCGAGGCGTTCAATGAGAAAGTCGAAGGCATCCGCAAGGCCCAAGACGCCAAGACCCGCGAGCTACAACGCCGGTTCGACAGCGACCGCCAGCGCTTTTTGGAGGTCGCTCGTCCCATTCTGGCCGAGGTGATGGCGGCGCGCGGGGCGGTGGCGATCATTGACAGCCGGGCGGTCTTCGTCGGCTTTGAGAACATCGACATCACCGATGCGGCCATCGCGCAGCTTGATGCTGCCATGAAGGAGGGTCGCTTGACCCCGGGCGAGCCTTAGCCCTGCTGCGTGGCTTGTCTCGCCGCGCGGGCCTTGCTAGTCAGGGTGGCAACCGACCAGACTAGGGGGCACCTCTCAGTGCCCCACCTGAGGAGACAGCATGACCGACGCCCCGCTTTCCGCCGATCTGGCGCTGATCCAGCGCATCATCCCGCACCGCTATCCGTTCCTTCTGGTGGACAAGGTGCGCGACATTCATCTGCACAAGTCTTGTATCGGCATCAAGAACGTCACCTTCAACGAGCCGCAGTTTCAGGGCCATTTCCCCGGCATGCCGGTCTTTCCCGGTGTGATGATCATCGAGGCCATGGCGCAAACCTCGGGCATCCTTGTCGGCCTGTCGATGGATCTGGTCGACAAGAACGCCAATGTGTTCTTCATGGGCGTTGATGCGGTGAAGTTCCGCCGCAAGGTGGTGCCGGGCGATGTGCTGGAATTGCACGTGACCGCCCTGCGCGGCGGTGGCCGGGTGTGGAAATTCGCGGGCCGTGCCATGGTGGATGGGGAATTGGCCTGCGAGGCCGAATTCATGGCCATGTTCGACGTCCCGAAAGCCTGACCCATGGCCATTCATCCCACCGCAGTTGTCCACCCCTCGGCCGTTGTCGAGCAGGGCGCGACCATCGGACCTGAGTGCCGGATTGGTCCATTCTGTCTGGTGGGCGCCGAGGTGGTGTTGCATCGTGGCGTGGTGCTGAAATCGCATGCCGTGGTGACCGGTTGGACCGAGATCGGCGACGACACGGTGGTGTTTCCTTTCGCCACGGTTGGGGAGATTCCGCAGGATCTGAAGTTCAAGGGCGAGCGCACCCGATTGACCGTGGGCGCGCGCTGCCGGATCCGCGAAGGGGCCACGCTGAACACCGGCACCGAAGGCGGTGGCGGGCTGACCTCGGTGGGCGATGACTGCTTGTTGATGACCGGCGCGCATATTGGCCATGACGCACATGTCGGTAACCGAGTGATCCTGGCCAATCAGGTCGCCATTGCGGGGCATTGTGTGATTGGCGATGATGTCATCATCGGCGGGCTGTCGGGCATCCACCAGTTTGTGCGCATCGGGCGCGGGGCGATCATCGGGGCGGTCACTATGGTGACTAATGACGTCATTCCCTATGGTCTGGTGCAGGCGCCAAGGGGCGAGTTGGACGGGCTGAACCTTGTCGGGCTGAAACGCCGGGGGGTGGAGCGTGCCGACATCACCGCGATGCGTGCCGCCTTTCAGATGCTGGCACAGGGTGAGGGGTCGTTCCTGGACCGCGCCCGCCGTCTGGCCGAGGAAACTGAAAGCCCTTACGTCCGCGAGATGACCGACTTTATCCTTGGCGCGTCGGACCGCAACTTCCTGACGCCGAAATGACCAAGCTGGCGATCATCGCCGGGGCAGGTGGCCTGCCCGCCGCTCTGGTGGCCGCCTGTCCTGACCGCCCATTGATCTGCGCTTTGGATGGCTTTTCCCCTGCGGGCGTGACGCCGGACCAGAGTTTCCGCGTGGAACGGCTGGCGCTTTTCCTGCGCTGGTTGGACGATCAGGGCGTGACCGAGGTCTGCTTTGCGGGCGCGGTGCAGCGTCCGCGGCTTGACCCGTCGCTGTTTGATCCTGCCACCGCCACCATGGTGCCCCGGCTTTTGGCCGCCATGGCGCAGGGCGATGATGCCACCCTGCGCGAGGTTCTGGCGATCTTTGAGGAAAGCGGCTTTGCGCTGAAAGGCGTGGCCGAGATTGCACCGCATCTGGTGCCGGGTCCGGGCGTTTATGCTGGCACGATTGGCCCGCAGGATGAAAAGGACGCCGCCCGTGCCGAGGCGATTGTGGCGGCCTTGGGTGCGGTGGACGTGGGGCAGGCTTGCGTGGTGGCGGGGGGCTTGTGCCTTGCTGTGGAAGCTTTGCCGGGGACAGATGCCATGCTGGGGTTTGTGGCGCAAATCCCCGCTGCCCTGCGCCCGGTGAAGGGCTTGTTCTACAAAGCTCCAAAGCCATCCCAAGATCGCCGGATCGATCTGCCGGCCTTGGGCGTGCAAACCGTGCGCAACGCCGCTGCCGCCGGGTTGGGCGGCATTGCTTGGGCTGCGGGTGGGGTGATTTGCCTTGATCTGCCGGCCATGCAGTCCGAGGCCGCCGCGCAGGGCCTGTTCCTGTGGGCGCGCTGACGCTTTACCTGATCGCCGGAGAGCCCTCGGGCGACCGGCTGGGGGCGGCGCTGATGGCAGGGCTGAAAGCCCTGTCGCCGGGGGTGACATTTCATGGCATCGGTGGCCCCTTGATGCAGGCGGAAGGCATGGTCAGCCTGTTCCCGATGGAAGAGCTGTCCATCATGGGGCTGGTCGAGGTTTTGCCGAAGTACCGCGCCCTGAAGCGCCGGATTGCCGAGGCCGCCGCCGATGTGCTGGCCTGCCAGCCTGCCGCGCTGATCACCATCGACAGCCCCGATTTTTGCCTGCGGGTGGCCGCGCGGGTCAAGCAATCCCGCCCTGACCTGCGCACCATCCACTACGTTGCGCCCTCGGTCTGGGCGTGGCGTCCCGGACGGGCGGCCAAGATGGCGCGGCACATCGATCATGTGCTGGCGCTTTTGCCCTTTGAGCCGCCCTATATGCAGGCCGCGGGCATGACCTGTGATTTCGTGGGCCACCCGGTGGTGAGTGAACCGCTGGCCAGCCCCGAGGAGCGCGCCGGGATGGCGGGCAAGGGGCCACTTCTGCTTGCCCTGCCCGGCAGCCGCAAGGGCGAGGTGACGCGGCTTTGCCCGGTCTTTGGCGCCACTGTCGCGCGGCTCAAGACGCAGCATCCCAAGCTGCGGGTGGCCCTGCCCACCGTGCGCGGGGTAGAACCACTGGTGCGAGAGCTGACCCGTGAATGGGCGGTGCCGCCGCAGATCATCACCGATGCCGCCCAGAAACGCGCGGCTTTTGCCATGGCCGATGTGGCGCTGGCGGCGTCTGGCACGGTGTCGTTGGAACTGGCCGCCAATGATTGCCCGATGGTGATCGCCTATGACATGAACCGGCTTACGCTGTGGCTGATGCGCCGCGCGGCGCGTGTGGACACGGTGACCTTGGTCAACCTTGTGTCAGAGACCCGCGTGGTGCCCGAGTTTATCGGCGCGCGCTGCCGGCCTGATCTGATTGCGCCCGCGCTTGAGGCGGTACTGGCCGATCCGTCTGGCCAGACGCAGGCGATGCAGGTCACGATGCAGCGGCTGGGGCAGGGTGGCGATCCCCCCTGTATGCGCGCGGCGCGCTCGGTGCTTGCGGCGCTTTGACGTTCCAATTTTCTTTGCAGAAAATTGCAAAAACCTTCGCAGGTTTTTGGGGCCTTACCGCCCGCGCCAGATCCAGCCGCCACCAAACACCCGGCTGCCTTCGGGGGAATAGAACACACAGGCTTGCCCGGCGGACACGCCATCTTCAGGGTCCAGCAGTTCCACCTCGGCCTCGGTTGCCGACAAGGGCCGGATCACCGCCGGGCGCGGCGGGCGGGTGGAGCGGACCTTGACGCTCAGGTGCCATTCAGGCTGGCTTTCAAAGGGCGCATCGCCCAGCCAGTTGATCTCGCGGATCGGGATCATTCGGGTGGACAAGGCGGCCTTTGGACCCACCACCACGCGCCGCGTCTCGGGCTCCAGCCGCACCACATAGACCGGTTCTTCCAAACCG
>JBMSKG010000096.1:0-9679 GCA_049419625.1 Paracoccaceae bacterium
ATCCCGCCCGGCCCCCTCACTGCGCGCCACATCACCGATCTATACATGCACCCCAACAGCCCCGTCGCGCTGCGCATGACCGGGGCGGATCTCGCGCGCTGGCTGGAACGCTCGGTCAGCCTGTTCCACCCAGTCACCCCCGGCAGCACCGATGCCGAGTTGATCGACCCGGGCTTTCCTTCCCACAACTTCGACATGATCCACGGGCTAAGCTACACCATCGACCTGTCGCAACCCGCCCGCCATGACGCCTTTGGCCATATCATCGCCCCCAAGGCCCAGCGCATCCGCGAGCTGCGTTACCAAGGCCAGCCGGTGCGGCCCACCGATCGCTTTGTTTTGGCGACAAACAGCTACCGAACCGGCAGCGGGGCGGGGTTTTCCGCCACCCAACCGCCGGATGTGCTGGCCGAGGACAACCGCCCGATGCGTCAGATCCTGCACGACCACGTCCGCACCTGCGGCCCCCTGCGGGCCGTCACACAACCACATTGGCGCTTTGCCCCGATGCCCAACACCTCGGTGACCTTCGACACCGGCCCCGGCGCGCTTACCCTGGCCGACCAAGTGCCGCAGATCGAACCGCTCGGCCTGCAACCCACAGGTTTTCTGCGCTTTCGTCTGCGCCTGTGATCGGCTACTGCGCCAAGACCACCCCTTTCGCCGGATCTGCCATGCCCTATGACGCCCTGCTGTTCGATCTCGACGGCACCTTGATCGACACCGAAACCGTCGCCATGGCCACCGGCATGGCCGCCTTTGCCGCCCTAGGCCACCCGGTTGACCACCACTTCATGCAGCGCCTTGTCGGGGTCGATCTGCCCAGCGCCGCCGTCATCATTTCCGCAGCCCACCCAACGCTGGACCAAGACGCGCTGCAGCACCATTGGCACCGCGCCTTTGCGGCCGAGATCGACCGCAACCTGCCGCTGAAACCCGGCGCGCTGCAACTCCTGTCGGCCCGCCACCGCCCCATGGCCTTGGTCACCTCCTCCGGCCATGATGAGGCGCATCACAAACTGCGCCTGACGGGCCTGCACCTTTACTTCGATGCCGTGGTGACGCTGGCCGATGTCACCTCGCCCAAACCCGCACCGCAGCCTTACCTTCTGGCGGCCGAGCGGCTGGGCGTCTGCCCCACCCGCTGCTTGGCCTTTGAGGACAGCGAAACCGGGGCCGAGGCGGCGCATCGGGCAGGCTGCACCGTGGTGCAAGTGCCCGATGTCGGGCAGGCCACAGGCCGCTGGGCCCACCATCTGGCGCGCGATCTGATCGAAGGCGCAGCACGGGCCGGGCTGACAGCGCCCATACTTTAGAGACGCCGTCGTTAACTTCTGCTTGATCCCTGACCTTTCGACAGCCATCCTCGCCCCAGTTTGGTGAGGGTGGAGGGTTTGACCATGAGCAAAGGCATCGGGATCGGCGTTCTTGGCTTGGGTCTTTTGGGTTTGGGCTGGTGGGCGCATGGCCACCACGGCCCCCGCATCCAAGACCATGTGCGCCAATTGGCCGAAACGGCGGTGGCCTCCTCGATCCACGGCGCGGCCGTCACGGTCTCAGGCCGCGACATCCACCTGACTGGCATCGCCGACAGCAAGGCCGAGGCCGAGGCGCTGATGGCCGCGCTTGACGGTCTGCCCGCCCGCCGCGTGGTGACGCAGGACCTGACGGTGCTGGAAACCGTCAGCCCCTTCACGCTCTCGGTCACCAAAACCACAGCCGGGCTAACCGCCACCGGCCATGTGCCGACCGAAGCCTTGCGCGCCGATCTGGCCACCACCTTGGGCGAAGGCGCCGCCGCCCTGACGCTCGCCTCCGGCGCGCCGCAGGGCTGGGGCGATCTGGCCGCCGCCGGGCTGGCCGCCCTTGCCCCCCTCAGCGAAGGGCAACTGACGCTCACCGATGACCAACTGACCCTGACCGGCACCGCCGCAACCCCGGTTGAGGCCGAGGCGGTCAAGGTCGTCCTCGCCCGGCTTCCCACAGGCGCCGCCACCACCGAACTCACCCTCTTGGACGATGGCACGCCCGCCGCTTGGACGCTGGACTATACCGCGACCACGGGTGCCACCGCCGCCGGAAAGCTGCCCAAAGGGCTTGATCTGGCCGCCGTAGCCGCCGCGACGGGCCTACCCAGTATTGGCGGCTCCCCCACCACCGCCCTGATGGGTGCGCCTGCCGATGCCGGGATCTTTGCCGGGCTGAAAGACTGGATGGGCCAGATTGAAACCCTGACCTATGCGCTGGCACCCGCAGGTCAAAGCCTGCGCCTTGGCGTGCAAGGCGGGGTGGACGCCGACGCACTCACATCCGCCCTCACCGCCAACCTTCCCGATGTGGCCCTTACGGTCGAGACGGTCACCTCCACCGGCGAAAACGGCGCACGGCGCAACAACGCCGCGACCGGCGCGGATGAACGCTTCATGGGCGGCTATTGGTTGGCAGTGCCAGACATCGACCTTGGCCTCCAAGGCTGCCAAACCGCCGCCGAAGAGGTGCTGACCAAAGGCACCATCACCTTTGTCACCGGCTCCGATCAACTTGATGCCTCGGCCTTGGCCATCATCAATGATCTCGCCGCCGTTATGGCGCCTTGTGCCGAAGAGGCCGGGCTCAAGGCGGTGATCGGCGGGCACACCGACAATGTCGGCGATCAGGTGTCAAACCTTGGCCTTTCCCAGCGCCGCGCCACCGCTGTGCGCCGCGAGATGATGGACCGCGGAGTTCCGGCGGCATCCCTCAAGGCCTTGGGCTTTGGCGATGCCCAGCCCATCGCCGACAACGGCACCGACGCAGGCCGCGCCGCGAACCGCCGCACCACGATTCAATGGTCAGAATGACCAACACAACACGGGTAGGGAGTGAAAGATGTTTCAACGCTGGGGTTTTATGATGGGTGAAATCTGGTTGCTGTTGTTGCTGGCAGCCCTTTTGGGCCTGCTGGCAGGATGGCTGATCTGGGGCCGTCGCGCGCCCTCTGACGGGGGACATGACGAAACCGCCAGCTTGCGCAGCGCGCTCGACAGCTGCACCGCCAAAGGCCGCGATCAAACCGCCCGCATCGCCGCCCTTGAGGGCGATCTGGCCGCCGCCCAGGCCAAAGTGGCCGACAGCGCAGCACAGGCCTCGGCCAAGACCGCCGCGGCCAGCGCGGCGGCAAGTGTCGCTTCGGCCGCCGCAGCCGGTGACGCGGTCAAGGCAGCCCCGGCCCCAAAGGCAGAGGCCGCAAAGACCGACGCATCCAAGGCAACGGCCCCCAAAACCAAAACCGTCGCCGAAAGCGGCGCCACCACCAAGGCCAAGGCCGCACAAGACAGCGGAGCGGCTGGAAAGGCGGCGACTGGCAATGCGACGACCGGGAAGGCGGTCGCTGGGAAGGCACCAACGGATAAAGCCGCGCCCGCAAAACCCGCCATAGCCAAAGCCGCCACCACAAAAGCGCCTGCCACCAAGACCGAGGCCGCAAAAACCGGGTCTGGTAAATCCGAATCTGGCAAAACCGCTTCTACCGCGTCCAATGCCGCCAAACCCACCGCCCCCAAAGCCGCCGACAAGCCCAAGGGGCTGACCAAGGCGCGCGGCGGCAAGCCAGATGATCTGAAACTCATCAAAGGTGTGGGTCCAAAGCTCGAGGCGCTGTGCAACAAACTCGGCTATTTCCACTTCGACCAGATCGCCAGCTGGACCGAAAAGGAAATCGCTTGGGTGGATGACAACCTTGAAGGCTTCAAAGGCCGCGTGACGCGCGAAGACTGGGTGCAACAGGCGCGCGATTTGATGAACGGCCTGCCCCCGCGCCCGGGCGGCGAAAAGTAAAAGCGGTGGGTTGAAAGCCCCCCTGATGCCCCCGGAAAAGCCCCCCGCGCGGGGGCTTTTTCATTCCGTGTTCAGCGAAAACATCACGCTTGCCAGCGCCCGACGCTGTCGGGACGGATGCCATACGCAAACCCGACGCAAAACCGACGCCAACCAGACGGGCCAAAACGCCCCTAACGGTTAGGGCGTCATATGCCGCACCCGCGCGCCCCATTCGATCGCCGCCGCATGCAGCCGGTCAATGCGCAACTCCTCGCGCACCTCCTCCAACATCTGCAACTCGACCTGACTGTGGTTGCCATCCGCCGTCACCACATCGCAGGCCAAGGCATAGGCGGTCTCATTCAACCGCTCGGGCAAAGCGGCGCGGATCAGACCGAAAAGGGCATCCAAACCGTCTTCTTCTTCAAACAAATCAAAGACAACCTGACTGACTCGGCGGATCCGGTCGGCGTCATAATCGGCAAAAACTGGCATGTGGTTGACCATGCGCTGAATGGCCACCAACTCGGCCGTGCGGATGTTTTGGTCACTGGCCGAAGCCGCCACCATCACCGCCACCAAGGCATCTTGTGCCGACATCGCCGCCGTATCAGACATATCTTATTCCCTTTGCATCTGCGGCGAGATTATTGACGGCCCGCCCCCATGGCAATATGGCACAGATATCCGCCAGACATGGGGTTTCGGCGGCGTTTGAGGAACTGACCATGACCGCGCTCCGTGATGCCGCGATGACGTCGAAAGCCTGGCCCTTCGAAGAAGCGCGCGCCGTTCTCAAACGCTATGAAAAGAAAGCCCCTGAAAAAGGTTACGTGCTGTTTGAAACCGGCTATGGCCCGTCCGGTCTGCCCCATATCGGCACCTTCGGAGAGGTGGCCCGCACCACCATGATCCGCCGCGCGTTCGAGGTGATCTCCGACATCCCGACGCGTCTCATTTGCTTTTCCGACGATGTCGACGGCATGCGCAAAGTGCCCGAAAACGTGCCCCAGCAAGAGATGCTGCGCCAGCACATGCAAAAGCCGCTGACATCAGTACCCGACCCTTATGGGCAGTTTGAAAGCTTTGGCCACCACAACAACGCCATGCTGCGGCGGTTTCTGGATACCTTCGGCTTTGAATATGAGTTCATCTCGGCGACCGAATTCTACAAGTCCGGCCGCTTTGACGACACCCTGCGTCTGGCCACGGAACGCTATGACGCCATTATGAAAATCATGATGGCAAGCTTGCGCGAAGAGCGTCAGAAGACCTATTCCTGCTTCTTGCCGATCCACCCTGAAACGGGCCGGGTTCTCTATGTGCCGATGAAGCATGTCGACGCCAAGAACCACACCATCACCTTTGATGATGAGACCGGCCGCGAATGGACGTTGCCGGTGACCGGCGGCCATGTGAAGCTGCAATGGAAGCCCGATTTCGGCGCCCGCTGGGCCGCGCTGGATGTGGACTTTGAAATGTATGGCAAAGACCATTCCACCAACACGCCAATCTATGACGGCATCTGCGAGGTCTTGGGCGGTCGCAAACCCAACCACATGACCTATGAGCTGTTTTTGGACGATCAGGGCCAGAAGATTTCAAAGTCGAAAGGCAATGGCCTGACCATTGACGAATGGCTGACCTATGCGGCCACCGAAAGCCTTTCGTATTTCATGTATCAAAAGCCGAAAACCGCCAAGCGGATGCATTTCGATGTGATCCCGCGCGCGGTGGATGAATACCACCAACAGCTGCGCGCCTACCCCACGCAGGATGTGGCGGGACAGGTGAACAATCCCGTCTGGCACATTCACCACGGCAACCCGCCGACGTCGAAAATGGTGGTGCCTTTCTCGATGCTTTTGAATCTTGCCAGCGTGGCGGGGGCCAAGGATGCCAAGGGCTTGTGGGGCTTTATCAAACGCTACGCGCCCGATGCCTCGCCCGAAGGCAACCCCGATCTCGACGCCGCCGCCGGCTTTGCCGTGCGCTACTTTGCCGACAAGATCGCGCCCACGCGGGTGTTCCGCCTGCCAACCGACCTTGAGCGTGCGGCGATGGAAGACCTGCGCGCCCGGCTTGCGACATGGGACGGCGGCCTTGATGATGAAGCCCTGCAATCCATGGTCTTCGCCGTCGGCAAGGACCACGGGTTTGAACCGCTGCGCGACTGGTTCAAAGCGCTTTACGAGGTGCTTCTGGGTGCCTCCGACGGCCCGCGCTTTGGCGGCTTCATCGCGCTGTACGGCGTCGAGGAATCCATCGCGCTGATCGACAAAGGTCTTGCAGGCGCGCTGATCGCCAAGGCTTGACCCCACAAGGCCGGGGCCAGCTGCGCCCCGGTTCTTTCCTTTTTGGTAACCGCGCTATGTTCTTCTCTCATCAGAGGGAGGTTTTCATGCGCGCCTTGCTTGCCTGTCTGTTTCTCGCTTTTCCTGCCACCGCGCAGGAAGCCCCCATCCAATCCACGATCGAACGTCAGCTGCAGGCCCTGCAGGCCGATGATTTCGTCACCGCCTTCACCTTCGCATCGCCCAACATCAAAGGCATCTTCAAAACGCCCGAGAACTTTGGCCGCATGGTGAGCGAAGGCTATCCGATGGTTCACCGACCCGGTGCAGTCAAAATGCTGGAGTTGCGTGAGGTATCGGGCCAGCTGTGGCAGCGCGTGATGATCACTGACCAGATGGGGCGCACCCATATGCTGGACTACCAGATGATCGAAACACCCGATGGCTGGCAGATCAACGGGGTGCAACTTCTGAAAGGTGAGGGGTTGGGGGCCTGAGGGCGAAAAGGTGAGTATTTGGAAAGGCGCAAATCCAGAAACCCGCGCGCCCTTCGATTTGCGCCTTTCCAAATACTCAATCTTCTTGCTTGGCCCAAAGGAACGACGTCAAGCAGCCTATGCGCCCTTGGGGCGATGGGCCTTGATAACGCTCGGGTCCGTCTCAATCCGGGCCGCGCCGATCAGGTCAAGGCAATAGGGCACGGCGGCAAAGATTGCCTCAAGGCTGGTGGAAATTGCGTTCGGACTGCCGGGCAGCGTAATGATCAGCGTGCGGCCCCGCACGCCCGCGCTTTGGCGCGACAGGATCGCGGTCGCCACCACCTTGCCATTGGCCGCGCGCATCGCCTCGCCAAAGCCGGGCAGATCAAAGGTGGTGACATCGGCCATGGCCTCGGGCGTCTGGTCGCGGGGGCTGGGGCCCGTGCCGCCGGTGGCAAGGATCAGGTCGGCGCCCCAATCGTCAGCCAGATCTGTGAGCGCGGCGGCCACCTCGGCGCGGCCATCGGGGGTGATGCGGCGCAGGATCTCGATGGGCGTGGTGATGGCCCCACGCAGCCAGTCTTCGCAGGCCGGACCGCCCCGGTCTTCGTATTCCCCGCGCGCGGCGCGGTCCGAGACGGTGAGAATTGCGATACGGGCCATGGGATGCTCCTGTCTTTCACTGACACGTCGCGCCGATTGCGGCCGGGTTCAAGCCCCAAACGCCCAGCGCATCTGGGCCTTGGTTTCCACAGCACAAGGTCGAGCGTCGCGCAGGCGGGTCAGCGCAGGTTCCGGCGCTTCGCCCGCCTCGATCATCAGGCGCAGGGCGATCATGCCCGACCGCCCACAGCCGCCCATGCAATGCACCAAAAGGCGCGGGCTGCCGCGCAGCCGGGCCGAGGTTTCGGGCCATATGGCGCGCAAAGCAGCCGGGGGCGTGCCGAAATCAGGAATCGGCAGATGCAGCCAGCCCACCCCTGCCGCCGCCAGATCGGTGGGCAGGCCCGCCGCCCCGCGCGCGGACAATTCGCCGGTTTCGGCCAGCGTCAGCACAAGGCTTGGCCGCCAGCCCAGCACCACCGCCAGATCGCCCGCATAATCCCCCATCCGCCCCGGCATAGGGCACAGGCCCAGCGCCCCGCCTGCCACTGCAATCTCTGCCACCTGCATCGCCAGTTTACCTTAGCCCCCCAAGCGCCTAGTCTTGGCCCCGCACGAATCCCGCGAGGCACGATGACAGACGCCGCAAATCCCGCCTCGGCGCAAGCCTATCAGGTTCTGGCGCGGAAATACCGCCCCGAAACCTTTGCCGATCTGGTCGGCCAAGAGGCGATGGTGCGCACGCTGAAAAACGCCTTTGCCGCCGACCGGATTGCGCATGCCTTCATCATGACGGGCATTCGCGGTACCGGCAAGACGACGACCGCGCGGATCATTGCCAAGGGGCTGAACTGCGTTGGACCCGATGGCGCGGGCGGTCCCACGACCGAGCCTTGCGGCCAGTGCGAGCCCTGCCGCGCCATTGCTGAGGGCCGTCATGTCGACGTGATGGAGATGGACGCGGCCAGCCGCACCGGGGTGGGCGATATTCGCGAAATCATTGATTCCGTTCACTATCGGGCGGCTTCGGCGCGGTTCAAAGTTTATATCATCGACGAAGTGCATATGCTGTCGACCGCCGCTTTCAACGCGCTGTTGAAAACGCTGGAGGAACCGCCGGCCCATGTGAAGTTTATCTTTGCCACGACGGAAATCCGCAAAGTGCCAGTCACGGTTCTGTCGCGCTGCCAGCGGTTTGATCTGAAACGGATCGAGCCCGAGGTGATGATGGGACTTCTGAGCCGGATTGCCAAAGCTGAAGGGGCAGAGATCACCGAGGGTGCGCTTGCACTCATCACGCGCGCCGCCGAAGGATCGGCCCGCGACGCGACAAGCCTTCTGGATCAGGCGATTTCCAACGGCGCGGGCGAGACATCCGCCGATCAGGTGCGCGCCATGCTGGGACTGGCCGACCGGGGCCGGGTGCTGGACCTGTTCGACATGATCATGCGGGGTGCTGCGCCCGAGGCCTTGGCCGAGATTTCGGCGCAATATGCCGATGGGGCCGATCCGATGGCGGTGTTGCGCGATCTGGCCGAGATCACGCATTGGATTTCGGTCATCAAGATCACCCCCGCCGCAGCCGAGGACCCGACCACCCCGCCCGAAGAACGCACCCGCGGGCTGGAGATGGCCGCCGCCTTGCCGATGCGCGCGCTCAGCCGGATGTGGCAGATGCTGCTCAAGGCCATTGAAGAGGTGGCACTGGCCCCCAATGCCATGATGGCGGCCGAAATGGCGGTGATCCGGCTGACCCATGTGGCCGATCTGCCCGACCCAGAAACGCTGGTGAAAAAGCTGCAATCGCAAGCAGCCCCGCCCCCCTCACCCGGCGGCGGTGTGCCGGGCGGCGCACCTGCGGGGGGCAATTATGGCGGCACGGTGCATCGGCCCATGATGGGGGCGGCACAGGCACCGACGCGCGGGCCGACCATGATGGGCGGGCAGGCCACGGCCTTGGCCGAGACCCCGGCGCCGATCTTGCCGAGCTTTCAGCATGTTGTCGATCTGATCCGAGAAAAGCGCGACATGCTTCTTTTGAAAGAGGTGGAGGATGGGGTGCGCCTCGTGCGCTATGCCCCCGGTCGGATTGAGTTTCAGCCCAGCCCCTTGGCCCGCCCCGACCTTGCCGCACGCCTGTCGCAGCGGCTGCAGGGCTGGACCGGGGCGCGCTGGGGCATTTCGGTGGTCAATGAGGGCGGGGCCGCCACACTGGCCGAGGAGCGCGACGCCGAAGAGAACGCGGCCCGGGCTGAAGCGCTGACCAACCCCTTGGTGCAGGCGGTGATGGTGGCCTTTCCCGGTGCCAAGATTGCCGACATCCGCACGCCCGAGGCCATGGCGGCGGCGGCACTGGCCGAGGCGCTGCCCGAGGTGGAAGATGAATGGGACCCGTTCGAGGATGCCTGAGGCTGGTCGCCACAGCTTTGCGAAAAGATGTGCAAATTTCGTCGAAGAAATTTGATCCTGCCGCCCCCCGCGCATATCTTGTGGGCCAGACAAAAG
>JBMSKG010000097.1:0-9596 GCA_049419625.1 Paracoccaceae bacterium
GGCGCGCCGGGCTTGAGAACGGCGCCGACTTTCTGGAATCCGCCATTATCACTGGTGCGGTTGGCTTGATGCTTTCCGTGGCCACCGCCAACGGTCTCGCCGGTGGGCTGAACGCCCGTCAGGCCTATCTCATGACCGCGATGACCTGGGGTTTTGTGCCCATGTTCGGCGCCTTGCCGTTCATGCTTGGCGCTCCGAACCTGTCCTTCACCGACGCCTATTTCGAAGCCGTCTCGGGTATCACCACAACCGGATCGACGATGATCACGGGTCTTGAAAACCATCCGCCGGGCATGAACCTGTGGCGGGCCATGCTAAACTCCTTCGGCGGGCTGGGGATTGCTTTTGTCGCAATGATCTTCCTGCCGGTGTTGCGGGTGGGCGGCATGCAGTACTTCAAAACCGAAGGGTTTGACACCTTCGGCAAGGCACTGCCCCGCGCCACTGACATCGCGCGTCAATTGGTGATTGTCTATTTCGGCCTGACGCTGGCCTGCATGCTGGTCTATCGCCTTTTGGGCATGACCGAGCTTTCTGCCGTGGTGAATGGTATGTCGACGGTGGCCACGGGCGGCTTTTCAGATGCCGATTCATCATTCAGCCGCTTTGGCGCGCCCATTCAATACGCTGGGGCCCTTTTCATGGTGCTCGCGAGCCTGCCCTACATCCGCTATGTGCAACTGCTCAACGGTCAAGCCCGGCCCCTTTGGCAAGACAGTCAGGTCCGCGCCTATCTGACATGGATCGCCGTTGCGGTCGGCACTGTGACGCTTTGGCGTCTGGTGAGCGCGGGCGGCAGCGTTGAGGTGACCTTCCGTGAGGCGCTGTTCAACCTGATCTCCATCATGTCCTCGACCGGCTTTGGGGCTGGCAGCTTTTCAAGCTGGGGGGGGTACATGTTGATCGTGGCCTTTCTGATCGGCATCGTTGGGGCCTGCTCCGGCTCTTCGGCGTCAGGGCTTTCAGTCTTTCGCGTGCAGATCGCGGCTTCGGCCCTGATCGCCCAAATCCGCCAGATCGCCTCGCCGTCCAAGGTGGTGCCTGTGCGCTATGAGGGGCGGGCGGTGGGCGAAGATGTGATCTCGGGCCTTATCCTTTTCATCACCAGCTTTGTGCTGTTGATAGGAGTCATGACAGTAACGCTGACCCTCATGGGGCTTGACCCGATGTCGGCCCTATGGGGCGTCTGGACCTCGATCGGCAACATTGGCTACGGCATGGGGCCCGTTGCCTCGCGCACTGGGACGCTGATGGAATATCCCGAAGCCGCAAAATGGGTGCTGATCTTGGCGATGATCATGGGCCGCTTGGGGCTGATGGCGATCTTCGTTCTGTTCCTGCCGCGCTTTTGGCGCGACTAGCGTCGCGCCTGCGCGGGGGCTAGGCTGCCTTCACTCGGCCCAGCATGAGACCTGAACCGTCATCCCCAGCGCCGCCGCGTTCAGCGCGTCCGGGGACAAGGGCGTGCCACTCTCTGCCGGACCGCCCGCTATGGCCAGGCCCGCCCCCTGCACCAGTTCGCCAAGGCTTGCCGCATCGGCGGCCAGCGCCATGCCCTCGGGCAGTTGACGACCCACTTCTGCCGGAACCGGCACCAAGACGCCAATCACGCCGCCAGCGCCATCCAGAACCGGGCCGCCCATATCCCCTGCCATCACGGGGGCCAAAAGCCGTGCCCAGCCCGGCTCGCCCATCAATCCTTCGGCGGCCTCAAAGGTGCCAAAGGTCAAAACCGCCGCTGGCAGTCGCTCGCCGTAAGAGAACCCGGCCACCGAAATCTCTGATCCACCGCGCGGGCTGGCCGTTGCCAGCCGCGCCACCGCACGCGGCGCCAACGCCGCCCTTGGCGCCAAAAGCGCCAAACCTGCCGCCGCATCTTCGGCCGCCACCTCGGCTGCGGTCTCGGCCCCGATGGTCACCTTGGCGCAACCCGCCACATTGGCCAGCGCAGTCGCAACATGCCCGGTCTGGTCGACAAACACCCCCGACGCGACCCGCGCCGGCTTGCGCAGATCCAGCCCCGACAGCATGCCGCTGAGCGCCGCTTCCTCCATCGGCACCAGCCCCGGATCCAGCGCCTTGCCGCCCACGGCCCGGAACGACGATTGCAGTACTGGAAGGATTCGTCCCATCCGATCGGCATCCACGGGGTTCCAGACCACAAGGTACCCCTTCACCATTCCGTCTCGGGTTTCGGCAAAGGCCAAGCTTTCCACCTTGCTGGATACGGCCCGAATGGTGAACGACGTTTCGCGCAGCGACCGTTCTCCGGTCTCCGGCACTGCATCTAGTGTTTGCAAGATGTCATACAGCCCGGCCAGCGCCTCTGGCCCGCCAGGTTCGGAAATCAACAAGATCTGCAAACCAGACCCGTTTTTCTCGCTGAAATGCACGAATGGAGGTTCGTAACGGTCAAATGCGACCAATGACAGTGGCAGTGTGATCTCGACCCCTGCCTCGGCCTCGGTGACAGACTCGAAGCCAAATTCGGCCAGATCGGCGCTATGATTGGCCACCAGCGTCGCCCGCTGGCGCGTGGTCAGAACGCCAGTCGGTTCAAAGCCATTTGCCTCTTGCCAAGCCGACATCGACGCCCGGGTGCCCGGCCCGAACGCACCATCAATGCCGCTGGTGTAAAAGCCATACCACTTCAGCGCCTCTTGTAGGGCTTTGCGCTCGTCCTGGCTCAACTCCGCCTCCGTGGACCGCGCCTCGCGCAGCGTCTCATCCGGCTCGGCGATCAGGGGCGCAGGTTCCTCTGTCAGAGTTTGCGTCGTTTCCGGCTCCACCGTCCCAACTTCTGCGGTTTCCGGTGTGACCGTTTCGGCAACCGGCGCTTCGGGTGTCACAGCCTCGCCTTGCGAAGGCGCTGCCGCAGCAAGGTCCTCGAGTACCCCGGTAAAGCCCGCCCCATCGGTCACAAAGGCATCGCGCGGGACCTGACCTGACCGGCGCAACTCGGCCAATCGACCGGCAGCCGCCTCGGGGCTATAGGGACCAAGAACAATGGCATGCCAGGATCGCCCTTTGAACACCGCCACATCGGCAAGCTCGGCTGCATAAGCCATTGCGCGGGCGCGCGCGGTCGCTTCGGAAGGGTAGGATTCAATCTGGATCCAAGCCTGTTCTTCGGCCGCCTCTTGGGCGTGGACCATTGGGATCAACGTCAAGCTTAGCGCCAAGGCCAAGGCATACCACCGAAAACTCATTTTCCCCCCATCGCGCCCGGTTTTCTGGGCGACACCTTTGTATCAAATCTCTTTTGCCCGACCATGGCAGGCCGCTTGTCGAATACAAGGGCCAAGGCTGGGAATCTCAGCCCTCCATTGACCCTTTGTCGCCTCTTGCCTATGGAAGAGCAGCATTTCAAGAGGCTGGCCATGTCTGACCCGATCAAAGCCCCGCGATCCTTTCAGGAAATCATCCTGCGGTTGCAAAACTACTGGGCTGCGCAGGGTTGCGCGGTCTTGCAGCCTTATGACATGGAGGTGGGGGCAGGCACCTTTCACCCGGCCACCACGCTGCGCTCGCTTGGATCTAAACCTTGGGCCGCAGCCTATGTGCAGCCATCGCGTCGCCCGACCGACGGGCGTTATGGCGAAAACCCCAATCGCTTGCAGCACTATTATCAGTATCAGGTGATCATCAAGCCATCGCCCCCTGACATGCAGGACCTGTATCTGGGGTCCTTGCGCGCCATCGGCATCGACATGGCGCTGCATGACATCCGCTTTGTCGAGGATGACTGGGAAAGCCCGACCTTGGGCGCGTGGGGCTTGGGTTGGGAGGTGTGGTGCGATGGCATGGAAGTGTCGCAGTTCACCTACTTCCAGCAAGTCGGCGGTCATGATTGCAAACCCGTCTCGGGCGAGCTTACCTATGGTCTTGAACGCCTGGCCATGTATGTCCTTGGCATCGATCACGTCATGGACATGCCTTTCAACGACCCCGCCGCACCGATTGCTCTGACCTATGGCGACATCTTCCGCCAGACCGAAGAGGAATACTCGCGCCACAACTTTGACGGGGCGACAACCGACATGTTGTTTCAGCATTTCAAAGACGCCGAGGCCGAGTGCGAGCGCCTTTTGTCCTTTGATGCCGAGGACCCAAAGTCGGGCAAGCGGATCATCATGGCCCACCCGGCCTATGACCAGACCATCAAGGCCAGCCATCTGTTCAATCTTCTCGACGCCCGCGGCGTGATCTCGGTCACCGAACGCCAAGCTTATATCGGCCGCGTTCGCGCGCTTGCCAAGAAATGCGCTGACGCCTTCCGCCAAACGGCGGCGGGGGCGGATGCCCCCAGTCCAGAGGGGATGTGATGCCCTATTATGTCCCGCAAACCGCCTATCAGCGCCTGCTGGATTGGGCAAAGGATCAGCACAATTTCGTCGGCCGCAAAGCCCGCCGCGAGATGATGGGCCAATATGGCCCGCGTGCTTTGGCCGAGTTTGATGAACGTCTCAAAGGCATCGGGCCGGATGACGTTTGCGTTGACCTTGGGGCCAATCTTGGGGTGTTCACCGAAAAACTGGCCAAGACCGGCGCTTTGGTCCACGCCTATGAACCCGACCCCTATGCCTATGACATTGCGCAAAAGCGCGTTGGCCATCTGCCCAATGTTGTGTTGCACAATCAGGCCGTCGCCCAACAGGGCGGCACCTTCACGATGCGCCGTTCGGTGAAGTTCGACCGTAAGCCTGCGGCGGCAACTGGCAGTTCAACCATCGTGTTCGACAATCCCAAGAAGTTCAAAGCCGAAGGTTTTGACGTCACGGTGCGGGCTTTCCGTGATGTTCTGTCCGACATCGGTCGTCCTGTCGCACTGGTGAAGATGGACATCGAAGGCGCTGAGTTTGACATCCTGCGCGATATCTTTGCTCATCCCCAAGATTTCGCGATCGATGCTCTGTTCTGCGAGACCCACGAACGCTCGGTCTATGCAGAGTTCGCGGAAATCGACCGTATGCGCCGCGAGTCTGGGGCTCTGGCGCGCCCCTATGTCAACTTGTACTGGCCTTGATCATGTGGGGTCGAATTGCAGCGGGTGCTATCGTGATTACAGCCTTGGTTGTGGGTGTTGCTGTCTATTACCTGCAGGAATACGCCTTTTACCGCGAGGCCGCCTTTACCCCTGGCACCGAAATTCTTCTGACGCCAATCGAAAGCGAAAACCCCGAGCCGATCTTGGCCGAAGATGTCACCGGCATTGACGCCGACAGCAGCCCACTGCGTTTTCGCGCCTGTTTCCGCACGCCTTTGACCCAAGGCATGCTGTCAGAAACCTACAGCGCATATGAGGGCGCCACGCCGCTCAACGCGCCTTCATGGTTCGACTGTTTTGATGCCGCCGAGATCGGTGCAGCCCTTGAAAATGGCCAGGCACTGGCCTTCCTGTCGCAATCGAACATCGCCCCCGATGTTGACCGCGTCGTCGCCGTCTTCGCTGATGGCCGCGCCTTCGCTTGGCACCAATTCCGCCCCGGCGCGCTGGAGGGCAACTGATGTCCTCAGCCTCACGCCTTGGCTTGCCCTTTGTCAAAGCCCTTCACTTCCGGTTGCACAACGCGATCACCGCCCTTGGGATTGTCGCACATAAACCCGTGACCATTCGGCCGCAGGGCGATGCCTTCGTCGTCACCTCCGAAGGTCGCGAGATCTGGGTCCCCTCTGCCATCCGTTGGCGCATGTACCGCCGGGGCTGGGCGAACCGCCTTGGCCGTTTGCGCCAGAATTTTGGCATCCCTGATCTGGTGCAGATCAAGCAAGGCGACCACATTGTCGACATCGGCGCCAATGTTGGCGAGTTTGCCATCGCCTGCGCAAGCTTGGGCGCACGCGTCGACAGCATCGAAGGCGATCCCAAGGTGTTTGCCTGCCGTGCCCGCAACATCGCGGACCAGCCCGGCATCACCGCCCACCAGACCGTTGTCTGGCACAGCGAAGAAGACCTCACCTTCTACTCCGCCCCCTCCGAGGCCGACAGTTCGCTCATCGCTGACGCCAACGACCCGCGCTATCAGCCAATCCAAGTCCATGCCGT
This sequence comes from Paracoccaceae bacterium, assembly GCA_049419625.1. Taxonomy (GTDB): domain Bacteria; phylum Pseudomonadota; class Alphaproteobacteria; order Rhodobacterales; family Rhodobacteraceae; genus Tabrizicola_A. The sequence goes on from JBMSKG010000097.1 coordinate 6,047, forward strand.
GCCGCTGGACCTTTTGGCTGAACGGGGTGGCTGGGGTGAAATTGCCTTGCTGAAATGCGATGCCGAAGGCGCCGAACCCGAGGTATTGCGCGGTGCTGCCGCCGTTCTCGCCCGCACCCGTGCCGTCGCCATCGACACCGGCCCCGAGCGACTGGGTCAAGAAACCCATGAACCCGTCGCCGCCATCCTGTCTGCCGCAGGCTTCCGCGTCTTCCGCGACATCCGCAAAGGCCGCAAAATCACCTTCGGCCTTCGCGCCTGAACCAGGACCTTCTTCGCCATGCCCGACCTTCTGATCGAACTCTTCTCCGAAGAAATCCCCGCCCGAATGCAGGCCCGCGCGCGAGAGGATCTGAAATCCTTGGTCACCAATGGCCTTGTCGAGGCCGGCCTGACCTATGCCTCTGCTGGCGCTTTCTCGACGCCCCGCCGCCTGACGCTGGTGGTTGACGGGCTGACGGCCGCATCAAAGCCCCTGCGCGAAGAACGCAAAGGCCCCGCCGCCTCTGCCCCGGCTGCGGCGATTGAAGGCTTCTTGCGCTCCACCGGCCTCACGCTCGATCAACTCGAACGCCGCGCCGATAAAAAGGGCGAAACGCTCTACGCCATTGTCGAAAAGCCCGGCCGTCCGGCTGCCGACATCATCGCCGAGGTGTTGGAAACCACCATCCGCGCATTCCCATGGCCCAAATCCATGCGTTGGGGGTCCGGCACGTTGAAATGGGTGCGCCCCTTGCACACCATCCTGTGCGTCTTGTCCGATGAAGGCGGCAGCAGCGTTGTTCCCCTGACGGTCGATGGTATCACCGCCTCCAACACCACCGAAGGCCACCGCTTCCTCTCGCCCGGCCGTTTTGCCGTCACCGGGTTTGACGATTACGTCGTGAAGCTCAAACGTGCTCATGTCGTCCTCGACAGCGCCGAGCGCGAGGCTGCCATCTGGCAGGGGGCGCAGAACCTTGCCTTTGCCGCCGGCATGGAGGTGGTTGAAGACAAGGGCCTGCTGGCCGAGGTTGCGGGTCTGGTTGAATGGCCCGTGCCCCTGATGGGCCGCATCGACGCGGCCTTCCTGCACCTGCCACCCGAGGTTCTACAGACCTCGATGAAGGAACACCAAAAGTTCTTCTCGGTGAAAAACCCGAAAACCGGCCGGATTGAGGCCTTTGTCACTGTCGCAAATACTCAGCCCGCCGACCACGGTGCTACGATCCTCAAGGGCAATCAAAAGGTCCTGACCGCCCGTCTGTCAGATGCGCGCTTCTTTTATGAAAACGACCTGCGGGTGGCGAAGGCTGGCCCCGAATCCAAACCTATGGGTGAGTGGCTGGATGGCCTAAAATCCGTGACCTTCCACAACAAGCTGGGGAGCCAAGCCGACCGCATCGCGCGCATCGCGGCCCTGGCCCGCGAAATCGCCCCGCTCGTCGGTGCGGATGCCGACCTCGCCGAACAGGCAGCACAGCTGGCCAAAGCCGACCTGCGCTCGTCCATGGTCGGTGAATTTCCCGAACTGCAGGGCCTGATGGGCATGTATTACGCCCGTGCAGCAAACCTGCCCGAAGCGGTGGCCCTTGCCGCCCGCGACCACTATTCGCCGCTTGGCCCCACCGACACCGTGCCGACCGACCCGGTCTCCGTCGCCGTGGCGCTGGCCGACAAGATCGACACGCTGACCGGCTTCTGGGCGATTGACGAAAAACCCACAGGGTCGAAAGACCCCTTCGCCCTGCGCCGCGCCGCGCTGGGGGTTATTCGGTTGGTGCTGGGGAATGGGGTGCGGGTTGGTTTGTCGCAGCTAATCCAGGGCCGCTTGCGTTGGTTGCACAGCAACTACTTCTCAACGAACGCCGACGTCAAAATGGTTCTTTTTCATGATGAACCGATCGGGGTTCATAACGACGCGAGACAAGCAGCTTCATGGCAGCCAGATCATGATGACCGCTACCCCTTGGTAAGCTATCAGGTTGCAGGTGGTGTAACCCTATCGCAAACGCATTCGGATGGAACGAGCGGTGAAAACATCGAGTTTTCGATGTATCGTTGGAAGAATCTTCCATCAGTCAAGCTCGGTGAGGTCGACCTCCTCTCCTTCTTCCACGACCGCCTCAAAGTCTTCCTCAAAGACCAAGGCATCCGCCACGACGTCATCGACGCATGCCTTGCCATGCCCGGCAATGACGACCTGACGCTGCTGGTCAATCGCGCCACAGCACTTGCCGCCTTCCTCAAAACCGAAGATGGCCCGAACCTCCTGCAAGGCTACAAACGCGCCAATACGATCCTGACCCAAGCCGAACAAAAGGACGGCGTCGAATACTCCTTCGGCGCGGACATCAAATTCGCCGAAACCGACGAAGAACGCGCCCTCTTTGCCGCCCTCGATCAGGCCGAGGCCGCGATCACCCCCGCGATGTCCAGCGAGGACTTCCCCGCGGCAATGCAGGCGATGGCCGCACTGCGCGCCCCGATCGACGCCTTCTTTACCGCCGTTCAGGTCAATTCCGACAACCAGATCGTGCGCCGCAACCGGCTGAACCTGTTGCATCGTATTCGGGCAATCTGCTCGGGCGTCGCAGACCTGACCAAGATCGAAGGCTAAGACCACCTAAGCCTTACGTCGGGCCTTTCATCTTGGCTCAAATACCCCGGGGGTGCGGGGGCTGGCCCCCGCTCCAGCGGCCAGCCCAACGCGCCACACTCGATGCGCCCTTTCGTCGTTGAAACAGCCCCACCGGAGCGTGCTATCATCCGCCAAGGCCGCGCTTCACCCCAGCGGCCCCGGTCGCCGCTCTTCGGTCAAGAGCACATTGGCCTCCACCTGACCCAAGCCGGGCAAGGTCATGATCCGGCGGCGCAGCACCCGCTCGAAATCCGCAATGTCCCGCGCCACCACACGCAGGCGGTAATCAAAAAGCCCCAGCACGTGCTGAACCACCTGCACCTCCGGGATCGCCGTCACTGCGCGCTCAAAATCCTCAAGGCTCACCCGCCCCTTGGTGGCCAGCTTCACCCCCAAAAACACCGTCACCCCAAACCCAAGTGCTGCGCGGTCCACTTCCATCCGCACCCCCTTAAGGATGCCTGCATCTTGCATTCGCCGCACACGGCGCCATGCCGTGGGTTGGCTCAGGCCAAACCGCCGCCCCAACTCTCCGGCGGACAGATCACCCTCCAACGACAGGGCCCGCAACATGCCCCGGTCGATATCATCCAGATCGATCAGCCCTTGGTTCACAGCGGCAATCCTTCAGAGTTCTTGATGGTCGAAATCAGCATCAAGGCGTCCACCTCGGCAATATGGGGCAGGGCCAGAATCCGGGCGCGGTAAACCTCTTGGTAATGCGCCATATCCCGCGCGATCACGTTCAGCCGCACATCGACCCGGCCGAGAAAGGTCTCAATCGCCACCACCTCCGGCACCTCCCGTGCGGCCTCGATGAACTCGTCAAACGCCCGTGGATCGGTCTTGTCGAGCGTGAACCGCAGGCTGACCTCGACCGAATAGCCAAGCCCCGTCCAGTCAACCTCAGCCCGCAGCGCCCGAATGACC
>JBMSKG010000098.1:0-9590 GCA_049419625.1 Paracoccaceae bacterium
ACCTTATAGCCCATCTTGGGTATCTCCAAATTTCGTCCCAGACCGTTCAGGGACGCTGCCCTTTAGCGCAAGGCGGGCCCAAGGAAAAGAAGGAAATCCCAAGCCGCCAGCGCTAAGGGCGCGGCGTTTGGCTGCGCGCCAGAAACGCGAGGGCTGTGCGGTCCTCGACAGTTTCGGCCTCGATCGCCGTGACGATGCGCATGACGCGGGCGATGTGCTTGTCGGCCTGAACCGACTTGTTCGATCCGCGCCCGATCTTGGCCTGCAGTTCAGCGTTGGATCTTGTGTAATAGTGGTTCAGTTGCAGCCGCACCCGGCTGGAAAACGCGCGCTTGGTGCGGTCTGCATGGGCGGCGGGCTGGCCTGCGTCATTTACCCCTTCGTGCCGTCCGTCGATGGCAAAGCCATGCACGCCCACCTCGGTCACCCGGGCCGGGTCGACAAGGCATTTGAAGTTCAGCCCGTGGCTGAGACCAAAGGGATCTGCCGCACGCTGCAGATAGTTTGCGAGCACGCCACCCTCGGGCGGGGTTTCATGACCTCCGCGTCCGAACATCTGCCACGGCAAAGAGACATGCGCGGCATCTTCAAGCCCTACCATCAACTGGGGGATCGAGTTGGCCTCAACCGGCACCAAGAACTCATCCACATCGATAAAGGCCATCCAGCGAAAGTGCGGGCCGAAATTCATCAACGCATGGGCATAGGCCAGCACCTGATTGTGAATCTCACGGCCCGTGATGGTGCGAAAGCGTGGTTGTGCCCAAGGGATGACGGTCAGCGCGGTCTCGGGCAGGGCAGCGCGCAAGACTTCGATCGTGCCGTCTTTGCTGGCATTGTCATACACGAAAAACCGCGACACCCCGGCGCCATGATGAAAACGGGCCCATTCTGCGATGTGGCGCGCCTCGTTCTTCACGATCAGCACAATCGCAATCCCTTCGCGGTCTGCGGCGGCAGATGGCGGGGTGACGGCGATCTTGGTGATCGGGCGGAACAAGCGAGAAAGGAACATCATGGGGCCGGTCTTGCGCTTTCGCAGGGGAAACTGTCAGGGTAGGACAAAGCCTCCCGATGGACGTCCAGAATGATCGTTTACCCCGAAGAATTCAACGCCAAGAAGGCGTCTGTGTTCCGCGCGCTGGCCGAGGTGGCGGGTGGTGCGCATCGGTTGTGGGTGGTGCCGCTGTCGCCCTTTGGCTGGCCCGAGACGCGCGGGCGGGTCGATGCGGCCTTAGCGCGGGCGAAAAAGCCGGGCCGCACGGGCTTTGGGCGCGCTTTGAAGCGGCTGTTGTTGACCGGCCAATACAACTGGGCGCGGCGCTATTTCACGCGCCATCCGGATCGGGTGGCGGTGGCATGGAACGGGTTGACCGGCGGGCGCAAGGTGTTCTTGGACGCCGCCCGCGATGCAGGGGCAGCGGTCCTGCATGCCGAGCTTGCGCCCTTTCCGGGCCGCATCACACTGGACCCGGCCGGGGTAAATGCCGAAAGCAGCATCCCGCAAGACCCGGACGTCTTCCGCAACCAACCTCTGACCGAATGGCGTGCGATGGGGGCGGCCATGGTCGCGCGCCCGTCGCGGCGGGCTGATGTCGGGCAAGGCGTGGGTGACTTGCCAAAGACGCCCTTTCTCTTTTGCCCATTGCAAGTGCCTGATGACAGTCAGGTGCGGCTGTTCGCGGGTTGGTGCCGCGACTATCCGGGCTTCATCGCGGCCTTGACCCAAGCGGTGCATCACATGCCCCCCGGCTGGCATTTGCGGCTGAAAGAGCATCCCAGCGCCAAGGAAAGTCTTGGACCGCTCTTGCAACCGCTTTTGGCGACGGGGCGGGCCGTTATGGACAATGCGACCGACAGTTTCGCCCAGCTTGCCGCCTCGCGCGGGGTGGTCACGTTGAATTCGTCGATGGGCCTGCAGGCATTTTTTCATGACAAACCGGTGGTGACCCTGGGCCGGGCATTCTACGCCCTGCCCGGATTGGTGACCCCGTGCACGGACCAGACGCAGGTCAATACCGCCTTTGCGGGCCAGCTGAGCTTTGATCCCGCCTTGCGCGACGGGTTCATGACGTGGCTTGACCGCAGCTATTACCCGCAGTTTTCAGAGACTGGTTTTGATCCTGCGGCGTTTGCGGCCAAGCTCGCTCAATCCCGCCGGTCGCGTGACGCGAGATAAACCAAAAGCCCCACAGCAACCAAACCGGCGTAGAACAGGAACAGTGCCGCATAGGGTGCCGAGGCATGGGCTGTCTCGGACGCGCTGAGCGCGGTGTGGATGCGCCCGGTGATGATCTGCATCAGCCCTGTCGCACCAATGCCAAACAGGTTGATAAGGCTCACCCCCCGCCCTGTCAGATGCGGTGGCAAAAAGGCGCGGCCATGGGCCATGACCATGGGGAAGGATGCGCCAAAGAACCCGACCCCGGCCAACAGGGCGATGGTGACCCATGTGTCGCTGGCCACCTGTACATAAAGGCCCAAAAGGCAGGCCACCGTCAGCGCATTGCCGCCGAAAACCAGCCATTTGCGGGTGCCAAGAACCCTGTCCAAAGGACCATAGGCGAAGTTGCCCGCGACCATGGCCAGACCCATGATCAGCGTGATCATCCCGATCCGCGCGGCATCGGCGCCAAAGACGTCGGCATACCAAGGGCCGGTCCAAAGGCCCCGGATTCCGGCGGCTGGTGCATAGCAGGCGGCCATCATGATCAGAATAGGCCAAAGTGCAGGCATCTTCAGCAGATCAAGAAGCGAGCCCTTTGCGTCGCTCTCCACCCGCGCCGGGTCGCGCACCAGCAGATAGATCGCCAACGCAGCCGCCAGCGTGATCGCGGCCAGCCCCCAAACCGTGCCGCGCCAGCCCCAGGCGTCCACCGCCCAGCTGAGCGGCAGCGAGGCCCCGATGTTGCCAAGGCTGCCGATACCAATAACCATCCCCGCCAAGGTGCCAAAGACTGCCGGTGCATAGGTGCGGGCAAAGATGTAATAGCTGGCCATCAGCACCGATGAGCAGCCAATGCCGATCAGCACCATGGCCAGCGTGATGTGCAAGGGCGAGGTGGCGGCGGCAAACACCGCAGCCCCCACTGCGCCAACGCTCAAAAGCACTGCCGTGGTTCGGCGTGGACCGATCTTGTCCAAGGCCCAGCCAACGGGGATTTGCATCAAGGCAAAGGTCAGGAACCACCAGCCCGAGGCTTGGGCCAAAGATTCAGCATTTGCTTGCAAATCCACGGCCAGAACGGGGGCCAGAACTGCCAGAAACGCGCGGTAGAACTGGCTAAGAACATAGGCAAGGATCAGGGCGGCAATACCGATACGCATGGCGTCTCCAGATGGGCAATGCGGCGGAATTTGTCAGGGCGTCCTGCCCGGGTCAATGGCGGGCGTGAGGCCAATCAGGCCGGTTTGGCGGCCCATGGCTTTTCGCGGATGGGCAAGTGGACAAGCGCCGAAAACGCCCCGACACCCACGCCAATCCACCAAACCAACGTATAATCGCCGGTGATGTCGAACATCTTGCCACCCAGCCAGACGCCCAAGAACCCACCGATCTGATGGCTGAGGAATACAAAGCCATAAAGCGTGCCCATATAGCGGATGCCGTAGATATGGGCGACCAGACCGCTGGTCAGCGGCACAGTGGCCAGCCACAAGGCCCCCATGACGGCCGAGAAGATCAGGACCGAGGCAGGGGTGATCGGCAACAGAATGAACACCGCCGCTGCAATGGTGCGCCCGGTGTAGATACCGGCCAGAAGGTATTTCTTGCTATAGCGCTTGCCCAGCCAGCCCGCGGTTAAGGTGCCCACGATGTTGAAGAGCCCGATCACAGAAATCGACACCGCGCCTAAGGCGGATGTGGTGGTGATGCCAAGGCCTGCCAGCATGCCACCGTTGTCGATTGCGCCACAAAAGTCGGTGATGAAGGCGGGAAAATGGGCGGTGATAAAGGCCAGTTGATAGCCGCAGCTGAAAAAGCCAAGGAAAATCAAGGTGTAGGTTGGGTCCTTGAAGGCGCGCACCAGAACGGTGCCAAGGCTTTCCTCCAACTCGGCTTTGGTGGCGGGTTTCCCGGTGGACAGAAACGGCAGTGCTGCCAGGCTGGCCACGATGACCACGGCAAAGATCACAAAGACGGTTTGCCACGGGTAGGATTGCAACAAGATCTCGGCAACTGGCGCGCCGAACACCTGCCCCGCCGACCCCGCCGCGGTGGCGATGCCCAAGGACATCGATCGGTTCTCGGCACTGGTCGCGCGCCCGACCACCGCCAGCACCACGCCAAAGCCGGTACCCGCGATGCCAAAGCCGATGAGGATGTTCAAAAGCTGGTGTTGGCCGGGGTTGATGGCATAGGACGACAGCACAAGGCCCAACGCATAGAGGAACGCGCCCGTGACAATGGCTTTGCGGTCACCAAAGCGTTCGGCCATCGCGCCGAACATCGGTTGGCCGATGCCCCAGGCGAGGTTCTGGATCGCGATGGCCAGCGAAAACTCGGCCCTTGGCCAACCGAATTCGCTGCCGACTGGAATTTGGAACACCCCGAAACTGGCGCGCACGGCGAAGGACAGCATCAGAATGATGCAGCCTGCCACCAGAACGGGGGTCATGATCGAGGCGTTCAGGCGGGGGGATGTGGTCATCTGGCAGGGCTCCGGTGCTGGCGGCGAACCTGCGTGCCTACGCGGCATTGGTCAAACGGAATTTTGTGCCTGTCACAAGCAGAAAGGTGGATCGGCCGCTTTGGCGTCACCTCGCTAAGCCTGCCGCGCCCTTACCTCGCACAGGCAAGAGATTGGTTCTGCATGGTTTTCCACCACTTCGGCACTGCCTGCCAGCCGGTCCATCTGGCGGGCGAGGGTGATGTCCAGCATCGAAAGACCGCCGCAATCATGGGTGATTAGCGTCACATCGACGATGTTGAAGCGGTTGGTCCATTCGGGGTGATGGTTGGCCTTTTCTGCGGCCAAGGCGCAGCGGGACATGAAACCCCAAGCCTCGGAAAAGCTGCGAAACTTCCAGACTTTGCGGATTGCGTCGCGTCCCGGCACCGCGCCCCAACCGCTTTCGCCCAAGGGCGGCAGATGGGTTTGCCGTTCGTCGGTGGTCAGGGCTTGGGCGGTCATCTCGGTCTCTCCTCGGTACTGTTTGCCCGTCTGGTCTGCGTCGGGTTTACGTCGGGTTTGCGTCTGGCATCCGTCGGGACATCCGTCCCGCCTTTAGTCCTCGGTCTCGACCTTGCGGAAGGGGCCGTAGGCGGTGAGAATTTCCATCTCTTCGCCCACCGCGCGGCGTTCCTGATCCAGATAGCGCGCGACCGCCTTGGCAAAGCCCGGATCGGCAATCCAGTGCAGCGAATGGACCGCGCTGGGCAGATAGCCGCGCGCCAGTTTGTGTTCGCCCTGCGCGCCCGCTTCGACCCGCGTGAGGCCGTGGGCAATCGCCCAGTCGATCGCCTGATAGTAGCACAGTTCGAAATGCAGGCAGGGATAATCCGCCACGCAGCCCCAGTAGCGGCCATAAAGCGTGTCGCGGCCGATGAAGTTCAGCGCGCCTGCCACGGGACGGTTGCCGTCAAAGGCCAGAACCAACAGCGCATCATCGCGCATCGTCGCCTGCACCGCGTCAAAGAAGGCGCGCGTCAGATAGGGCGTGCCCCATTTGCGGCTGCCGGTGTCTTGGTAAAAGAGCCAGAAGGCATCCCAATGCGCAGGTTCGATCTGATCGCCGGTCAGCGCGCGGAGGGTCAGGCCATGGGCGCGGGCGGTTTCGCGTTCCTTGCGGATCATCTTGCGCTTGCGGCTGGAAAGCTGGGCTAGGAAATCGTCAAAGCTGGCGTAGCCGTGGTTTTCCCAATGGAACTGCTGGGTGATGCGGTGAAGCGTGCCTTGCACCCCGGTCAGCGCCTCCGCCTCGTCCTCGGTGCAGAAGGTGACATGCAGCGACGAGAGGCCATTTTGCTGGGTCACGCCAATGGCCGCCTGCATCAACTCGGCGCGGTGGGCCGGATCGCCCAGAAACCGCCGCCCGGTGGCGGGGGTAAAGGGCACGGCGACCTGAAGCTTGGGGTAGTAGCGCCCGCCGGCGCGGGCATAGGCCTCGGCCCAGCCGTGGTCAAAGATGTATTCGCCCTGTGAGTGGCCTTTGACATAAAGCGGCATCGCCGCCACCGCCCGGCCATTACGGCGCAAGACCAAGGGCCGTGCTTGCCAGCCGGTGCCCTGACCGGTGGAGCCGGAGGTTTCGAGCGCGGCCAGAAAACGGTGGGTGGTGAAAGGGTCAATCGGGCGGCCGGTGGCTGCCTCGGGGCAGGCAAGCGCGTCCCAGTCCTGCGCTGGGATCGCGGCCATGTTGTCAAGAAGTTCGGCCGTGTCGGTCACGCCAGCCCCCGGGGATCATTGGTGCTGAAGGATGGGGCTGGGCGATCGAAGGTCAAGCCGGGTGCCGGGCAAGATACCCCTCAAAGGTGACGTTGTCAGCGACTTGGCGGGCCTTGGCCTCGTCCTTGGCGCTTTTGATGGTCCATGACAGGATGGCGGCCCCCTTGGCCTTCAATGCGGCCACGCGGGGGCGGGTCAGATCGGTGGCCTCATGGCTGATGAAAGAGGCGCCGACGCGGTCGTAATCGGCGATTTCGCGCAATTCGTCGCAGCGCGCGGGCGACAGCGGGGCCCAGCCTTCGTAGTCATAGGCCCCCGTCGTGATGCCGCGCGGGATGTGGGGGGCAAGGCGGGCCATGTTGGCCACGGCATGCGGGTTGAAGGACATCACGGCGACGGGGCCGGAATAGCCTTGCAGATCGCGCGCGACGGCCGCCTCGAGCCGGCCATCGGTTTCGGCCATGCGGTCGGTCTGGTCCTTGATCTCGATGAGCAAGGGCACGCGGCCTGCGACAATGGCCAGCACCTGCGGCAGCGTCGGGATGGTGTCGGTGCTGTGGCGCAGGGGGATGCGGCCCAGTTCGGCCGCCGTGTAGTCTTTGACAAAGCCAGTCGCTTCGGTCAGCCGCTCCATCCATTCGTCATGGAACACCACGGCCTGACCATCGCGGGTGCCTTGAACGTCGATTTCAATGGCATAGCCCGCCTCGACCGCCGCGCGAATGGCGGCGGGAGAGTTTTCGGGCCGCCCCGCGCTGCGATCATGCAGGGCGCGGTGTGCGATGGGTCGGCGCAAGAGATCAGCGGGAAGGGGCATCGTCGGGGTTCCGCGCCGGGCGGATCTGGAAGATCGCCTCGATTTCCACGGCAACGCCCAAGGGCAGCGAGGCTGCCGACACAGCCGAGCGCGCGTGCCGCCCGGCATCGCCCAAAGCGGCCACCATGAAATCGGACGCGCCGTTGATAACCTTGGGCTGGTCGATGAAGTCGGGGGTGGAGCTGACAAAGCCCACCAGTTTCACCGCCCGCACCACACGGTCAAGATTGCCGTCGCAAGCCTTTTTCACCTGCGCCAGAATCGAGATGGCGCAGGTTTTCGCGGCCTCGGCCCCAGCGGCCACGTCCATATCATCGCCAAGCCGACCCTTGATGAGGCCGTTCGCATTCTGGCTGATCTGGCCCGAGACATGCACCAGATCGCCCACCACCACGAAGGGCACGTAATTGGCGGCGGGGGCCGGGGCGTTGGGCAGGGTGACGCCAAGTTCGGCAAGGCGGGCTTCGATGGTGGACATGGGCAACCTCGTTTTCGGAATTTGGCGGCAGGCTAGCGAGGGGGGCGGGCGGGGGCAAGCCCGGTTTGGGGCCCGCTCACCGCTTGTCCCTGCGCGCGCCAAGGGGTAGTTTCGCCCAAAGCCGCAGACCCAGTTACAGGAGATCACATGACCCAGCGCCTTCATCTCGTCTTTGGCGGGGAATTGGTTACTCCGGAAAAGAACGTGTTCCGCGATGTGAACGACATCCATATCGTCGGCATGTTCCCCGACTATGCCAGCGCCTATGCGGCGTGGAAGGCGGAGGCGCATCGCACGGTGGATAATGCCCATATGCGCTATTACATCGCCCATATTCACCGCCTGCGCGACGAGGCGTCGTCGGGGTCGACGACGGAAGAATTGGGCGCGTGACGCGATAACCCATGGCCCTCTCGCTTGGACGGCGCCTTTACAACCTAACCGGACGCCGCGAGGCGGTGGGGGAGGGCGCGTTTGCGCCACGCCCGGCGGGACGGTTGGTTTGGTTGCATGCCCCAAGGGAAGGGGCGTTGCAGGGTCTGACGCATCTGGCCAATAAGCTGGCCGAAGAAGATGGAATTGCAACGCTGATCACGGGCCCGCGGGAGGCAGGGCAGATACCTGCCCCGGCTGATCAGCCTGCCGATGTGCGGGCGTTTCTGACCCATTGGCAGCCTGAGGCCATTGTGCTGTCAGATGGAGAAATTCGCCCGGCCTTGCTGTTCGAGGCCGAGGCACGCGGTATTCCGGCGATGGTGGTGGATGGCCGAGAGCCAAGCCTTGTGCGGGGCCGGGATGGGTGGTTTCCGGGGCTGATGCGCGGGGCGGTTCAAACCCTGCGCCATGTGTTCGCTTTGGATGAGGCGGCGGCACAGAGCTATCGCAAGGCCGGGGCGGCGCAGGTGGATGTGGTGGGCCGGATGGAGGCGGTGTCGGCCGCACTGGCCTGCCATGAGGGCGAGCGCGCCGCCTTGGCCGAGGTGCTGAAGGCCCGGCCGATTTGGCTTGCGGCGGCCGTACCGCAGGCCGAAGAGGCCGCTGTCATTGCCGCGCACAGCGCGGCGTTGCGCCTGTCGCATCGGCTGTTGCTGATCTTGGTCCCCGAAGAGGCTGCGCGCGCCGAGGTCTTGGCGGCCCAGCTTGAGGCGATGGAGGGTTGGATCGTCGCCCGGCGCGCAGTGGACGAAGAACCCGACAGCGAAACCGCGGTCTATCTGCCTGATGGCGCCGAAGAATATGGCCTGTGGTATCGGCTGGCGCCGGTCACCTATATTGGCGGCAGTCTGGCGGGGGAGGGGGCGCTGCGCAATCCGTTGGAGCCTGCCGCGCTGGGGTCGGCCATCATTTATGGGCCGCGTCCGGGGCCTTATGGCACGGTCTTTGGCCGTTTGGGTGCGGCGCGCGCCGCGCGCGCGGGGGGATCGGCCAGCGATCTGGCCGAAGCCTTGGGCGATTTGCTGGCACCGGACCGAGCCGCCCTTGCCGCGCAGGCGGCGTGGACTGTGGCGTCAGACGGGGCAGAGGTCACAGAAAAGGTGCTGCTGCGCCTGCGCCAGTTGATCGGGGTCTCGTAATGCGCCCGCCCGCCTTTTGGTTCAATCCGCCGAAACGCCCAGGCGGTCTGGCGCGGCTGCTCGCACCTTTGGGCTGGGCCTATGGGGCCGCCACCGCGCGCCGATTGCGCCAACCGGGATACCGCGCGGGTGTGCCGGTGATCTGTATTGGCAATCTGAACGCGGGCGGCACGGGCAAGACCCCGACCGCCATGGCCTTGGTGGCCCGGCTTTTGGAGCGCGGCGCGCGGGTACATGTGGTCAGCCGGGGTTATGGCGGGTCGTTGACCGGGCCGGTGCAGGTGGACCCTGCGCGGCATAAGGCGGCGGAGGTCGGGGATGAGCCGCTGTTG
>JBMSKG010000099.1:0-9531 GCA_049419625.1 Paracoccaceae bacterium
AGGCTTTCACGCGCATTGCGGGCGGCGTTTTCCACCAACTCTGCCTTTTCACCCCGCTGGGGCACGGCCAATTCCACCTTGCGGCCCGCCCGGACAGACAGTGCCTCGGCCACCAGATCAGGGTTTTCGACGGGATGCGACAAGAGAACCAGCCGAGGCGGTTCCTTGTCGTCGTAAAACTGGGTGAGGAAGGCCTCAAGGATTTCCGGCTCCTCGGCCCCTGCCCCGGTTTTGGGGTAAAAGTCACGGTTGCCCCAAGACTGGTTGGCCCGAATAAAGAACACCTGCACACAGGCCTGCCCGTGATCCAGATGCACCGCCACCACATCCGCCTCGGCTACGCCTTCGGGGTTGATGCCTTGGCTTTGCTGTACTTGCGTCAACGCCTTGATCCGGTCACGCAGGGCGGCAGCGCGTTCAAACTCCATCGCCGCGCTGGCCTCAGACATCTCACGCGCCAGATTGGCCTGCACAGCGGTAGACTTGCCATCCAAGAACCGCTCGGCATCCGCCACCAGCGCGCCATAGGCCGCTTCGTCCACCCGGCCGACACAGGGGGCGGCGCAGCGCTTGATCTGATACTGCAGGCAAGGCCGGGTGCGGCTGGCGAACATCGCATCCGAACAGTTGCGCAACAAGAACACCTTTTGCAGCTGGTTCAGCGTGCGATTGACCGCGCCCGCACTGGCAAAGGGGCCGAAATAGCGCCCCTTCTCCTTTTTCGCGCCCCGGTGCTTTTTCAGCTGCGCAAAGGGATGCTCGCCACTGATCAGAATGTTGGGAAACGATTTATCGTCCCGCAAAAGCACATTGTAGCGCGGCTTCAACTGCTTGATAAGGTTTTGTTCCAGAAGCAGCGCCTCAAGCTCTGTCCGCGTGGTCAAGAACATCATCGAGGCAGTTTCATGGATCATCCGCGCGATGCGGCCTGAATGGCCCGACGGCCGGGCATAGTTCGACACCCGCGCCTTCAGATTGCGCGCCTTGCCAACATAAAGCACCTCAGACGCCCCATTCAGCATGCGGTAAACGCCCGGACTGCCATCCAGCCCGCGCAGATACTCTTGTATCACCTCATGCCCAGTGCGGGGTTGCTCGCTCATGCAGAAAAGCGCCTTTCGGATACCTTGATTCTCGACCCTCGCTGCAATGATAAAGGACCAAGAGCAAGAGGGAAGAAGTCCACCGAGATTGTGGATAAGTTTGCGGAGAAGTTTTCAGGACGCGGGAATTTGCCTTGTTTCACATGGGCCAGAACGGTTTGCCTATTTTTTAGGCAAATACGCAAGCCACTGATATTACAGGATAAAATATTTAACATTTCGCAAATCCCTGAAAAATCAGGAGATTTTGTAACGACTCTGTGACGGCAGGGGCCAAAGTGGACAACTCACCGTAGATGGATCAGGCGGGCCTACTCAACCCCCAGCACATCCGGGGTCTGCCAACCCAGATGCTGACCGCCATCCACGGCAATCATCTGGCCCGTCACAGCTGGCGACTCGAGGAAAAACCCAAGCGCTGCCGTGATATCAGCGGGGTTCGCACCTCGCCCCAGCACCGTGGCGGCGCGCTGGCGGGTAAAATGGCTGTCGCTTTGCCGCGCGCCCTGCAAGGTGGGGCCGGGACCAATGGCATTGACGCGGATTTGCGGCGCAAGGGCTTGGGCGGCGGTGCGCGTCAGCGCCCACAGCCCCATCTTGGCGATGGTATAGGTCATGAATTCCGGCGTCAGCTTGTGCACGCGCTGATCGATCATGTTGATGACCAATCCGCTGGCCACCGGCTCGCCCATCGCATCCTGCCCGGCGGCTGGGGCCTGGGCGGCAAAGGCCTGCGTCAGCACGAAAGGCGCGCGCAGGTTCGATTCCAGATGCCGATCCCAGCTTTTGCGGCTGGCGGTGCGCAGCGTGTCATACTCGAAGATCGAGGCGTTGTTGACCAGAACCGTCAGCGGCCCAACAAGGCCCTGCACGGCCATCGGAACCAGCTTGTCCACCTGAGATTCGATCAAAAGATCAGCGCGCAGCGCACAGGCGCGCCGACCCATGGCGGTGATCTCTTTCACCACCTCCTCGGCCTCTTTGCGCGAGGCAGCGTAATGCACAGCCACATCATAGCCGCGCCGCGCCAGATACAGCGCCATCTCGCGGCCCAACCGCTTGCCCGCCCCCGTCACCAATGCCCGCATGTCACGCCTTCTTGCAATCGCAGCCCGATTTCCCAACGATATAGCGCCCGCATCGGGAACAGACAGGGGGCTTCAGCCCCTGACGACGCAATTGGGTGATCCGGCCCATCTTGCCGGGAAACAGCGCCTTGCCGATCATGCCCACCAAAGCCATGGCCAACAGAAAGACGAGGATGATCTTGACCAGCATCTAAGCTCTCCCGTTGTTGCTACAGGCCATAGCGCGCCCAAAGCGCCCTGTCTTCCACCGACTGCAAAAGATCCTCGCCCAGCCGCAGGCCAAACCTTGCCAGAAGCCCGCGCTTTTGGCCCAAAGGCACCAAGCGCACCTTGTCACCGTAAAGCTGCTTCATCTTGGGCACCAGATGAGCCACCCCATCGACCAGCCCCAGATCCACCGCCTGTTGGCCCACCCAGACATCGGCGTTGAACAGATCGGCATCCGCAAGCCGCGCACCGCGGCGCGCCTTCACATGGGCGATGAACGCGTCATGGATCGGGCCTTGCAACGCGCGCAGCCGCTCAATGTCCTCGGGCTTTTGCGGCAAGAACGGGTCGGCAAAGCTTTTCGACTTGCCCGCCGTGACCACCCGCCGCTCAACCCCCTGCCGGGCCATCAACTCGGGAAAGCCGAAACTGGCAAAGATCACCCCAATGGATCCGACGATAGAACTGCTATCCACCCAGATCTCATCGCCCGCGCAAGCCAGCCAATAGCCGCCCGACGCAGCGACATCCTCAACGAAGGCATGCACCTTGACGCCCTTTTCCTCGGCCAGCCGCCGGATCCGCGCGGCGATCAGGCTGGATTGCACCGCCGATCCGCCCGGCGAGTTGATCGCCAGCGCCACGGCGGCGGGTTTCATCTTGAAGGCCTTGTCGATGACACCCGCCAAAGCGGCGTCCGACAGGCTGCCCCGCCCGGTGCCAATACTGCCCTGAAGGCGGATGACCGGCACAAGGGGTGGTCGCTTGAGAAAGGGGATGAAGTTTTTCATATCTCACAGGTAGGGCGTCCCCCCCCGTCGCGCAACGGTGCTGTGCGATATGTCCCGCGTCATCCCCGCAGGCCAACGTCTTGGGGCCCCCCCATGCCTTGGGGTCCTCGAACCAATGACGCAACCCATGGCATGCCCGGAGTATTTCAAAAGGCGCAAATCCAAGAACGGGCGCGCAAGGGATTTGCGCCTTTCCAAATACTCATCTTGCCACCCTTGCCATGGGCGCGGCATCGGGCCACCTTGGGCGCCATGATCGACAAGCTGGAAATGTTCATCGCTTTGGCCAACGAGCGCCACTTTGGCCGCGCGGCCGAAGCGGTTGGCGTGACCCAGCCAAGCCTCTCTGGCGCGATCCGCCAGTTGGAAGATCAACTGGGCGTGCAGCTGGTTTATCGTGGCAGCCGATTTCAGGGCCTGACGCCCGAGGGCCAGCGTGTGCTGGATTGGGCGCGGCGCATCGTGGGCGACATGCGCGCCTTGAAAGACGAGATGCGCTCGGTCCATGCGGGCCTTTCCGGCAATCTGCGCATCGGGGTCATCCCCACCGCGCTACCGATGGTGGCGGAACTCACCGGCCCTTTCACCGCGCGCCATCCGAACATGCGCGTGACGATCCTGTCGCGCACCTCGGTCGAAATTTTGGACGGCATCGAAAGTCTCGAATTGGATGCCGGGATCACCTATCTGGACAACGAGCCCCTTGGCCGGGTGTTCCAGACCCCGCTTTACACCGAGTTTTACCGATTTCTCTGCGCCCCGGGAACAGAGTTTGCCGGGCGCGACCGGATCAGTTGGCATGAGCTGGCCTCGGTGCCTTTGTGCCTTTTGACCTCCGACATGCAAAACCGCCGCATCGTCAACCAGCATCTGGCCGAGGCCGGCGCAAAGGTGCAGGCCATGGTGGAAAGCAATTCCACCATTGCTCTGGTGTCCCATGTGCGCTCGGGGCTTTGGGCCTCGGTGGTGCCGATGAAGCTGGCCGAGATGTTCACGGGTCAGGGTCTGGTTGCCATTCCCATCGTCGACCCCGAGGCCGAGCATCTGGTTGGCCTGATCACCACCCGGCGCGATCCGCAGACCCCGGTCCTGCAAGCGCTGATCGAAGAGGCGGCGCGGTTGGCCACGCGCCTGCGTCGATAGACCCAACCTATCGAATGACGGGATATCCATATTGATTTCCCTATCAATCGGCGTATCAGGGGCACAGCTACCAAAAGGGCCGCCCATATGCTTGATTCCGTCGAAGTCACCTCCCGCGTCGGGGAAATCCTGATCGCTCACAAGGGGATGGAGGGTTCGCTGCTTCCGATCCTGCATGCCATTCAGCACGAGTTTGGCTATGTGCCGCAGGCAGCACTTCCGATCATCGCGCAGGATTTGAACCTGTCGAAGGCCGAAGTGCATGGCGTGATGTCCTTTTATCACGACTTCCGCGAAAACCCAGCAGGCCAGCATGTGTTGAAACTGTGCCGGGCCGAGGCCTGCAAGGCGATGGGCGCGGATCGGGTGGCCGATCATGCGCAAAAGGCCCTTGGCATCGAATGGCACGAAACCACCAAGGATGGCCGCGTGACGCTAGAGCCGGTGTTCTGCCTTGGCCTGTGCGCTTGCGCGCCTGCCGCCATGGTGGATGGCAAGATCATCGGTCGGGTCGATGAAGCAAAACTGGATGGCATCATCGGGGGTCTGAAATGAAGATTTATCTGCCGCTGGACAGCGCCGCCGTCGCCCTTGAAGCCGATGAGATTGCCGAGGCGATCCGCACCCATGCCCGCGCCAAGGGCGTTGATCTGACGGTGGTGCGCAATGGCAGCCGGGGTATGGTCTGGCTGGAACCCTTGGCCGAGGTGGAAACCCCCGCTGGCCGCATGGCCTTTGGCCCGATGACGCTGGTCGATGTGCCCGCCCTGTTTGGCGATCTGGCCGCCCATCCCAAGGCCCTTGGCCTGACTGAAGAGCTTCCTTGGCTTAAGGCGCAGACCCGCCTCACCTTTGCCCGCGTTGGCGTGATCGACCCCCTCTCGCTTGCCGATTACCGCGCCCATGGCGGCTTGACCGGGCTTGAGCGCGCGCTTGGCATGGCCCCTGCCGAGATGGTGGCCGAGGTCACAAACTCTGGCCTGCGCGGGCGCGGCGGTGCGGGCTTCCCGACCGGCATCAAGTGGAAAACGGTGTCCGAGGCCAAGGCCGACCGCAAATACATCGTCTGCAACGCCGACGAGGGCGACAGCGCCACCTTTGCTGACCGGATGCTGATGGAAGGTGACCCCTTTACCCTGATCGAAGGCATGGTGATTGCCGGGCTCGCCTGTGGCGCGACCAAGGGCTTTGTCTATCTCCGCTCCGAATACCCCATCGCCATTGCCGTCATGCAAAAGGCAGTTGAAATCGCCCGGTCCGAGGGGCTGTTGGGCGCAAAGGTTTTGGGCAAAGGCCCGGCCTTTGACATGGAAATCCGTGTCGGTGCCGGGGCCTATGTCTGCGGCGAGGAAACAAGCCTGCTGAACTCGCTTGAAGGCAAGCGCGGCATCGTGCGCGCCAAGCCCCCCCTGCCCGCGCTGCAAGGCTTCATGGGCAAGCCGACCGTTGTGAACAACGTCATCTCCTTGGCCTCGATCCCGGTGATCTTTGAAAAGGGTGCCGAGCATTACAAGAACTTCGGCCTTGGCCGTTCGCGCGGCACGATCCCGCTGCAGATCGCCGGGAACGTCAAACACGGCGGGCTTTACGAAATCGCCTTTGGTCTGACCTTGGGCGAGATTGTCGACAAGATCGGCGGCGGCACGGCTTCGGGTCGTCCGGTCAAGGCGGTGCAGGTGGGCGGGCCTTTGGGCGCCTACTTCCCGCGCAGCCTCTTTGACACGCCCTTCGGATACGAGGAATTCGCGGGCAAGGATGGTCTGATCGGCCACGCTGGCCTGACGATTTTCGACGACAGCGCCGACATGCTGGAAATGGCCCGCTTTGCCATGGAATTCTGCGCCATCGAATCCTGTGGCAAATGCACCCCCTGCCGCATCGGCGCGGTGCGGGGCGTGGAAACCATCAACCGCATCAAGCGCGGCGATGCCGCCGCCATGCCGATCCTCACCGATCTGTGCAACACCATGAAATCCGGCTCGCTCTGCGCGCTGGGCGGGTTCACCCCCTATCCGGTAATGTCCGCGGTGACCCATTTCCCCGATGACTTCTCCACCCAGAAGGAAGCGGCGGAATGACCGAAAAGGTTCAAGGCCCGGCCTCTTACTTTCCTTCCATTGAGAAGAAATATGGCCAGCCGATACAGCACTGGTTTAACGAGATCGCAGGCAAGTTGACGCAACCTCACATGCAGATCGTCAGCTTTCTGAAAGACACACACGGGCTAGGCCACGGCCATGCCAATGCCAATGCCATCGTGGCCCATCAGCTGGCCCAGAAGAAAGGCGCTTGAGATGAAAGACTTCATCATCCCGTCCGACCGCGATTTCGGCACGCCCTATGTGCGGTCGACCGCCACGGTGACGCTGAACATCGACGGCTTCGATGTGACCGTGCCCGAAGGCACCTCGATCATGCGCGCCGCGGCCGAGATTGGCATCACGGTGCCAAAGCTGTGCGCGACCGACAATCTTGAGGCGTTCGGCTCTTGCCGCCTGTGCCTTGTCGAAATCGAAGGCCGCAACGGCACGCCCGCCTCTTGCACCACGCCCGTCGCCCCCGGCATCCGGGTGAAAACCCAGACCGGCAAGCTGAAAGAGCTGCGCCGCGGGGTGATGGAGCTTTACATCTCCGACCACCCGCTTGACTGCCTGACCTGCTCGGCCAATGGCGATTGCGAATTGCAGGACATGGCCGGGGCTGTCGGCCTGCGCGATGTGCGCTATGAAGCGATCGACACCCATTTCCGCCCCAAGAACAACTCGGGCGAGGCCAATCCGCAATGGAAGGCCAAGGACGAAAGCAACCCCTATTTCACCTATGATCCGGCGAAATGCATCGTCTGCTCGCGCTGCGTGCGGGCCTGCGAAGAGGTGCAAGGCACCTTCGCGCTGACCATCGAAGGCCGGGGCTTTGACAGCCGCGTGTCGTTCGGGGCGAAAACCGATGATGCGCTGGCTTCGGATTGCGTGTCTTGCGGCGCCTGCGTGCAGGCCTGCCCAACCGCAACCTTGCAGGAAAAGTCGGTGATCGAGATCGGCACGCCGGAACGCTCGGTCATCACCACCTGCGCCTATTGCGGCGTCGGCTGCCAGTTCAAGGCCGAACTGCGCGGCGACGAATTGGTGCGCATGGTGCCGTACAAGCACGGCAAGGCCAACCGTGGCCACTCCTGCGTCAAGGGCCGCTTCGCCTATGGCTATGCCAGCCACCAAGACCGCATCCTGTCGCCGATGATCCGCGACAGCATCAACGATCCGTGGAAAGAAGTGTCCTGGCCCGAGGCGATGGAATTTGCCGCCAACCGGATGAAGGGCATCATTGCCAAATACGGGCAAAAGTCGGTGGGCGTCATCACTTCGTCGCGCTGCACCAATGAGGAAAGCTATCTGGTCCAGAAGCTGACGCGCGGTGTGTTCCTGAACAACAACACCGACACCTGCGCACGGGTCTGCCATTCGCCCACCGGCTATGGTCTGGGCCAGACTCTCGGCACCTCGGCTGGCACGCAAGACTTTGATTCGGTGGAACATACCGATGTCGCCATCGTGATCGGCGCGAACCCCGCTGCAGGCCATCCGGTCTTTGCCTCGCGCCTGAAAAAGCGCCTGCGCAAAGGCGCCAAGCTGATCGTCATCGACCCGCGCCGCACCGAAATGGTGGACGGCCCGCATCTCAAGGCCGCTCATCACCTCGCGCTGACACCGGGCACCAACGTGGCCATCGTCACCGCGCTGGCCCATGTGATCGTGACTGAGAAGCTGTACAACGAAGAGTTCATCCGCACCCGCTGCGACTGGGATGAATTCCAAGACTATGCCGAGTTTGTCAGCCGTCCGAACCATTCGCCCGAAGCCGTGGAAATCCTGACCGGCGTCAAGGCCGAGGACGTCCGCGCCGCCGCCCGCACCTATGCCACCGGCGGCAATGGCTCGATCTACTACGGTCTGGGCGTGACGGAACACTCCCAAGGCTCCACCACCGTCATCGGCATTGCCAACCTGGCGATGATGACCGGCAACATTGGTCGCCCGGGCGTGGGTGTGAACCCGCTGCGCGGTCAGAACAACGTGCAGGGCTCGTGCGACATGGGGTCCTTCCCGCATGAACTGCCGGGCTATCGCCATGTGAAGAACGACGATGCGCGCGCCATTTATGAAAACCTCTGGGGCGTGAAGATCGACAACGAGCCGGGCCTGCGCATCCCCAACATGCTGGATGCCGCCGTGGAAGGCACCTTCAAGGGGCTTTACTGCCAAGGCGAAGACATCCTGCAGTCCGACCCCGACACCCACCACGTCGCAGCCGGTCTGGCCGCGATGGAATGTGTGATCGTGCACGATCTCTTCCTGAACGAAACCGCGAACTACGCCCATGTGTTCTTCCCCGGCTCGTCGTTCTTGGAAAAGGACGGCACCTTCACCAACGCCGAGCGCCGTATCAACATGGTGCGCAAGGTGATGGCCCCGAAGCAGGGCTATGCCGATTGGGAAGTCACCCAGATGTTCGCCAACGCAATGGGCGCCAACTGGAACTACACCCACCCGGTGCAGATCATGGAAGAGATTGCCATGACCACGCCGTCGTTCGCCGGTGTGAGCTATGACAAGATCGACGAGTTGGGCTCGGTCCAGTGGCCGTGCAACGACAAGGCGCCGGCCGGCACGCCCTTGATGCACGTTGATGCCTTTGTGCGCGGCAAGGGCAAGTTCATCAACACCGAATATGTCGCAACCGATGAACGCACCGGCCCGCGCTTCCCGCTCTTGTTGACCACGGGCCGCATCCTGTCGCAATACAACGTCGGCGCGCAGACCCGCCGCACGGCAAACGTGACGTGGCATGCCGAGGATGTGCTTGAAATCCACCCGCATGACGCCGAAGTGCGCGGCGTGAAAGAGGGCGATTGGGTGCGTCTGGCCTCACGTTCGGGGGAAACCACCCTGCGCGCGACGCTCACCGACAAGGTCAACCCGGGCGTGGTCTACACCACCTTCCACCACCCCGACACCCAAGCCAACGTCATCACCACCGATTTCAGCGATTGGGCCACCAATTGCCCGGAATACAAGGTGACGGCGGTGCAGGTTGCCCCCTCGAATGGGCCGTCGGAATGGCAAAAAGAGTATAACGCCCAAGCCGCCCAGTCGCGCCGGATTGCAGCGGCGGAATGATGAACAGCCACCGCCCCCTGCCGCG
>JBMSKG010000100.1:0-9495 GCA_049419625.1 Paracoccaceae bacterium
CGCAGAACAAGCTGTTGCAGGGGCTGGCCGATGCCTTTGATCTGGATGCGCCACCCAGCCGGATCGAGGTTTATGACAACGCCCATATCCAAGGATCCGATGCTGTGGGCGGCATGATCGTGGCGGGCGCGGATGGGTTTTTGAAAAGCCAGTATCGCAAGTTCAATATCCGCTCAGAGGCTGGGGCCAACAGCGACGATTTCGGCATGATGCGCGAGGTGCTGACGCGCCGCTTTGAGCGGCTGCTGAAAGAAGATCCCGACCGCACCTCGGGCATGTGGCCTGACCTTTTGCTGATCGACGGCGGCGCGGGGCAGGTGTCGGCGGTGGGCGGTGTGCTGGCCGAGTTGGGGGTTGAGGATGTGGCGCTGATCGGTGTGGCCAAGGGCATTGACCGCGACGCGGGCAAGGAAGAATTCCACCGCGATGGGATGCCCCCCATGGCGCTGCCGCGCAACGATCCGGTCTTGTACTTTGTCCAGCGTCTGCGCGACGAGGCCCACCGCTGGGCGAATGGCGCCCATGTGGCCAAGCGCGCCAAAGCGGTTTCGGCCACCCCCTTGGACGAGATTCCGGGCGTGGGTGCGGGACGCAAGCGCGCGCTTTTGGCGCATTTCGGATCGGCCAAGGCGGTGAGCCGGGCGGGCGTGTCCGACTTGATGGCGGTCGAAGGGATTTCGCAGGGTCTGGCCGAGACGATCCACGGGTTTTTCAACCCCGGCTGATCGCGCTGGCCAAGCCCGCCTTATGCCTGTCGGATCGCTGGATGCTTGGCCGCATCCAGAATATGTCCCGCCCCTTGCAAGACCTGACTGGCGCGGCCCACGATCAAGGGGTCGGGCTGGCCGATGGCCGCATGGTCCTTGTTCGGATAGTCAATGGTCGACAAGAAATGCTTCATGCAGTTCAGCCGGGCGCGTTTCTTGTCATTGGATTTGACGATCACCCAAGGCGCATCGGCGGTGTCGGTGTAGAAAAACATCGCCTCCTTGGCCTCGGTGTAATCGTCCCATTTGTCCAAGGCTGCCTTGTCGATGGGCGAGAGCTTCCACATCTTCAAAGGATCGGTTTCGCGCGCCTTGAACCGTTCGCGCTGTTCTTCGCGGGTGACGGAGAACCAGTATTTGTAAAGCCGGATGCCCGAATGGACCAACATCCGCTCAAACTCGGGCGCTTGGCGCATGAATTCAAGGTATTCGGCGGGGGAGCAAAAGCCCATCACCCGCTCGACCCCGGCGCGGTTGTACCAAGACCGGTCGTAGAACACCATTTCTCCGGCGGTCGGCAGATGGGCGATGTAGCGTTGAAAGAACCACTGGCCCTTTTCCACATCTGACGGCTTGGTCAGGGCGCAAACCCGCGCGTATCGGGGGTTCAGATGCTCCATGAAACGCTTGATCGTGCCGCCCTTGCCGGCAGCGTCGCGGCCCTCCATCAGGATGACAAACTTCTGCCCCGTCTCTTGCGCCCAGATTTGCACCTTCAAAAGCTCGGCCTGCAGCTTGGCCTTTTCCGCCTCATAAGGCGCACGGCCCAAAAGGCGGGCGTAGGGATATTTGCCAGATTCGAACACTTGCCGAATGGCGTCATTGCTGAGCGCGGGAAACTGACGCGGGCCGGTCAGCCCCTCACCCTCACCGGCGACATCGGGGAGGCTGATCGGCCCTGTCTCAGTTGCGTGAACGGCGGGCGGGGATACCTTGGGCGCGGGGGGCTGGTCCATGGGCGGCTCCTTGTGGTGGGGTTCCGCAGACAAGGCACGAGACAGATTTACCCTGCCTTGATCCGCGTCAATTCCATGTCGCACCGGTGCAAGTTTTCGCCCCAGGTGACCCAAATGCCACGACAAAAGCCCGGGCTTTTGTTTCCCGCGGCGCTGGCCTAGGCTGGCGATCAGGACAGAACAAGACGCAAAGGTTTCCCCAAATGCTGACGCTTTACGGCTGCTATCGTTCGCGCGCGACGCGCCCTTTGTGGGCGCTGTTTGAAACCGGGATGGCCTTTACCCACCACCCGACCATTCAGGCCTACCGCCTGCCCGACCCGTCCGCCGCCGATGCGCCGGTGAACACGGCCAGCCCGGAATTTCTGAAGGTCAATCCGATGGGCCAGATCCCCGCCATGGTGGACGGCGATCTGGTGCTGACCGAAAGCCTTGCGATCACCCTGCATATCGTGCGCCGCGCCGGTGGGCCGATTGCCCCGGCGAACGATGCCGAGACTGCGTTGATGGAGCAATGGGCGCTCTTTGCCAGCACCGCCATCGAAGGCCCGGCACTGGAGATCATGCTGGCCCTGACCCAAGGGCAGGACAAGACCCCCGAGGGTGCCGCGCGTGTGGACAAGGCGGCCGAGGCGCTGCGCCGCCCGTTGGCCCGGTTGGAAGCACATCTGACCGCGCAAGACTGGCTGGTCGCGGGACGCTTTACTGTGGCCGACATCATGGCCGAAGAATGCACGCGCTATGCCCAGCCGCACCCGACATTGTTGGCCGAGTTCCCCGCCGTAAACGCCTGGATCGCGCGCTGTCAGGCCCGCCCGGCCTTTCAGAAAATGTGGGCGGGGCGTTTGGCGGAACCGGCGTAAGGGCTGACTGCCCGCTCAGTGCGTGCCGGACCGCGCTCCTGAGCCTGTCTGGACAGAGAGGACGCCAAGGCAGGCCAAAGCACAGCTAACCCCAACATCTTGCGGACACCCCCTGCAAAATGGTCTAATGCTGGCTGACCCAGAAAAAGAGCAGTCCAATGCCCAGTGACCTTTTGTCCGCCAAGGACCAGACCTATGACGCCAGCAGCATCGAGGTGTTGGAGCCGTTAGAGGCCGTTCGCCTGCGCCCCGGCATGTATATCGGCGGGATTGATGAGCGCGCCTATCACCATCTGGCGGCCGAGATTCTGGACAACTCGATGGACGAGGCGGTGGCGGGCCATGCCAGCCGCATCGAGGTGGAGTTGAACGCGGATGGGTCCTTGACCATCCGTGACAATGGTCGTGGTATCCCGGTGGACCCGCATCCGAAATTCCCCGACAAATCGGCGTTGGAGGTGATTTTGTGCACGCTCCATTCCGGGGGCAAGTTCAACGGCAAGGCTTATGAAACCTCGGGCGGGTTGCATGGCGTGGGGTCTTCGGTTGTCAACGCGCTGTCGGATCTGATGGTGGTTGAGGTTGCCAAGAACAAAGAGCTGTTCCAGCAAAGCTTTTCGCGTGGCAAACCGCTTGGCCCGATTGAAAAGATCGGCGCGGCTCCGAACCGGCGCGGCACAACGGTGACCTTCCACCCCGACGCGCAGATTTTCGGCAGCCACCAGTTCAAGCCCAGCCGCCTGATGAAAATGGCGCGGTCCAAGGCGTACCTCTTCTCGGGCGTCGAGATCCGCTGGAAATCGCAGATCCCCGATGGCGACATGCCGATGGAGGCCACCTTCCATTTTCCCGGCGGGCTGGCCGATTATCTGTCGGACACGCTGGAGAAAACCACGACCTACGCCGACCGCCCTTTTGCCGGCAAAGTCGGCTTTCAGGAAAAGTTCGGCGTGCCGGGGTCGGTGGAATGGGCGATCAACTGGTCGCCGGTGCGCGACGGGTTCATCCAGTCTTACACCAACACCGTGCCCACCCCCGAAGGCGGGACGCATGAGTTTGGCTTTTGGTCGGCGATCCTGAAGGGGATCAAGGCCTATGGCGAGTTGTCAAAGAACCGCAAGGCCGAGCTGATCACGCGTGACGATATGCTGACCGGCGGCTGTGCGCTGATTTCGGTTTTCATCCGTGAGCCGCAGTTTGTGGGCCAAACCAAGGACCGTCTGGCCACCGAAGAGGCCGCGAAATGGGTGGAAAACGCGGTGCGTGACCACTTTGACAACTGGCTGGTCAGCGATCCGAAATCGGCTGGCGCGATCATGGATTTTCTGGTGTTGCGCGCCGAGGAGCGGCTGAAGCGCAAGCAGGAAAAAGAAACCCAGCGCAAGACGGCCACCAAAAAGCTGCGCCTGCCGGGCAAGCTTGCCGATTGCAGCGCCAAGAACCGCGAAGGGACCGAGCTGTTCCTCGTCGAAGGCGACAGCGCCGGAGGGTCAGCGAAGGCCGCGCGCAACCGCGAGACGCAGGCGTTGCTGCCGTTGCGGGGTAAAATCCTGAACGTGCTGGGCGCGGCCTCGAACAAGATCGGCGACAACGCCGAAATCCGCGACATCTGCGAGGCTTTGGGCGTACAGATGGGCACCAAATTCCGCGTCGATGATCTGCGCTATGACAAGATCATCATCATGACCGACGCCGATGTCGATGGCGCGCACATCGCCAGCTTGTTGATGACCTTCTTCTTCACTCAGATGCGCCCGATGATCGACAAGGGCCATCTCTACCTCGCCTGCCCGCCCTTGTATCGGCTGACCCAAGGGGCCAAGCGGCTGTATGTGGCCGATGATGCGGAGAAAGAGATTTGGCTGAAAAAGGGGCTTGGCGGCAAGGGCAAGATCGACGTGCAGCGCTTTAAGGGGCTGGGCGAGATGGACGCCAAGGACCTGAAAGACACCACGATGAATCCGCTTACCCGCAAGCTGATTAGGGTGTCGATTGACGATGATGAGCCGGGCATGACGGGGGATTTGGTCGAGCGGCTGATGGGGAAGAAGCCGGAACTGCGGTTCCAGTATATTCAAGAGAATGCACGGTTTGTGGAGGAGTTGGATGTGTGATGGATGATAGCCAGTTTCGCCGGTTTGAAATCAAGTTGCTTGTTGCGTCCGTGATTATCGGCGGAATCTCGGCAATCATAAGTTCTGCTTTGGGTCTGTACGGCGTTTACCTTGGGTCAGAGGCAATCCGGCAAACGGAAAGACTCGAAAGCCTCAAGATCAGGCCATTGTTAGTGAACGAGTATAGATCGAACAGTCTTGAGCGATGGGGGCTCTATACAAAGAACATCGGCTATGGGCCTGCACGGATTAAATCCGTCACAATTGGTTACAAGGATGAAGGTGGCGAGACCCTTTGGTTGAGATATGGTGACGGTGAGACTGCCGATGGCATCAGCCTTTACGATTTTCTCGGCCTTACAGGTATCAATGACCATATTCGGCAGCTTTCAGTACAAGAGAAGACGGACAGGGCAGTGTATGTCAACTGGCCTTGGTTGGGTGCCCATTACGGACCTAATGAGGAATTCAGCCTTATCAACTTTCCGGATGAAGACTACACAAGTCCTGAATGGCAGGCGACCTTTGGTGAAACCGCCAAGAGCCGGCTTCGGAGTCTGTGCCTTGGAATAGAATACGAAAGTCTGGATGGGACCGTCTTGTCCAACTTGTCCGATAGCAGAAAATGCGCGGAACTAGATATGTCGGATGCGACGCGGGTCAACTGACATGATCAGCGTGCCACCCCATGAGTGGCCAACCGCAGGTCTACACTTCATCGCACCCTTCCCAACACAGGGCCGCGCCCGACCTCGGGATGGCGCACCGACGCTCGTTCTCGGCACTTTATCTCTCAACCTCTCCCACCGGATTTCTGCTGGCCACCGTGGCAAACGCGCCCTCCCGGGGGGAGGTCGGACGCGGCCCGGCGGGCTTCGCCCTTGATCCCGGGCAAAGGGGCGCGGGGTGCTGAGCAGGCGCTTGCCTTCCCCCACCCGAACCCCCATCTTGACCCTACAGGCTCCGCCCGCACACGCAGCGGCCCGCCCCTGATGTCTTGCGTGCCCGCCCGGCACCCTTGGCAGCTTTCCCGGCACAGACAGGAAGCGAAAAATGTCCAAGGAAAAGAACAAAGGCAACAAAGAGGCCAAGAAGCCAAAGAAAGAGACCCCCAAGGTCTTGGCCACGGCGAATTCTGGCCAAGCCAAGGATGGCACCACCATCGCAGGCAAGAAGATCAAATAGCCCGGTCGCGGCCAGCCCCCATGCGCGGCTTTTCGCGCCCCTTTTGACCTGCGATCTTTCCGCCCCGGCTTGGCCCATGGTATGACCTCGCATGCGGTCAACTGGGGGCAGGATGCGGGCGGTTTGGGCAGGTTTGGCGGGTCTTGCGGCGCTTGGGGCGCCTTTGCCTGCGCTGGCCCATCCCCATATCTTCATCGATGCCGCCCTTGAGGTGGTCTTTGCCGCCGATGGCCGCGCCGAGGGTGTGCGGGTGCGGTGGAGCTATGACGAGTTCTTCTCGCTGACCCTTGTTGCCGAACGCGGGCTCGACCCCGATTTTGACGGTGTGCTGACGCCCGAGGAACTGGTGCAGATGAACGGGTTTGACATGGGTTGGCAGCCCGAGTTTCAGGGCGACACCTATGCGCTGTTGGACGCCGCACCGCTTGCTCTCTCGCGCCCGATGGATTGGACCGTGGCCTATGAGGGCGGCAAGCTGATCTCGACCCATTACCGCCGCTTTGAGGCGCCGGTGAATCTGGAGGCCGGGCCGCTTTTGGTGCAGTCTTATGATCCGGGCTATTACACCGCCTATGCGGTGGTGGATGCCACCGTCGCCGGCCGCGACGACTGCACCGTCGACATATATGAGCCCGACCGCGAGGCGGCTGACCAGATTTTGCAAGACGCCTTGGCCGAATTTGCGGGCGATGAGGCGGCGGAGGCGGATTTCCCGGCCGTCGGGGCCGCCTATGCCGAGGAGGCGCGGGTCAGCTGTGGTGGGTAACATGTCGCGTGCGGTGATGGTGGCGGGGGCGGTTCTGGCCTTGGGCTTGGGGTTTGTGTGGCTGCTGGGCGGGTTTGGCCCGTTGCAGGTGTGGGTGTTGGAGCAGCAACGGCAGGTGCAAAACGCGCTGGCCGGGGCGGTGCGGGCGATCAAGGGCGGGCAGCCGGGGGCGGTATTGGGCCTGTTGTCGGTGTGCTTTGCCTATGGGTTTCTGCATGCCGCCGGGCCGGGTCATGGCAAGCTGGTGATCGGTGGCTATGGCATGGCGCGGCGGGTGCCTTTTGGGCGGCTTGCCGGGGTGGCGCTGGCCTCCTCGCTGGCGCAGGCTGCGGTGGCGGTGGGGCTGGTTTATGCGGTGGTGGCGCTTTTGGGGCTTGGGCGCTCTCAGGCCGAAGGCTTGGCCGAACAGGTGATGGCCCCCTTGGGCACGCTGATGGTGGCCGGGGTTGGGCTGTGGCTGGTGTGGCGCGGGGTGGCAGGTCTGCGCGCGCAAGGGGCGCAGGCTAGCGGGTCGCATCACCACCACCACGCCCATGAGGACCACCATGACCACGCCCCGCACAGCCACGGCGCGGTCTGTGACACCTGCGGCCATGCCCATGGCCCAACGGTGGAGGAGGTGCAGCACCTGACCGGCTGGCGCGACACGCTGGCCCTTGTGGCAGGCATCGCGATGCGGCCCTGTTCGGGTGCCTTGTTCTTGTTGATCCTGACTTGGCAGCTTGGCATCGCCAGCGCCGGGATTGTCGGCACTTTCGCCATGGGTCTGGGCACGGCGATGGTGACCATTGGCGTCGCCGCCATGGCGGTCTGGGCGCGTGAGGGGGCCTTGGCCAGCCTGCCCGGACAGGGTGCCGCGCGCTTTTTGCCGTGGTTCGAGATCATCGCGGGCTTGGTGGTTTCTGTGGCGGCCCTGTCGCTGTTATCTGCCGCGCTTTAGCCCGAAAGGCGGGCGATCCCCGCTGTGCAGGGCGCTTGCCGGGGGGCGGTTCTGCCGATAGATCAGGCAGATGCACAAGATTTCCCCTTATCTCTTTCATGCCCGCGCCACCCTTGCCTTGGGCCTGCCCTTGATCGGCAGCCATGTGGCGCAGTTTTTCTTGCATTTGACCGATACGGTCATGCTGGGCTGGTATGGGGTTCTGCCCTTGGCGGCCGGGGTCTTGGGTGCGTCCAGCTTTTTCACCATCTTCGTTCTGGGGTCGGGTTTTGCCAAGGCGGTGATGCCCATGGTCGCCTCGGCCAATTCCCAAGGCGACGAGCGGCAGGTGCGCCGGGTGGCGCGGATGGGGCTGTGGCTGTCGATCCTGTTCTCGGCCTTGACCTATCCGGTGTTCTGGTGGTCCGGCCCCATTCTGTTGGCCTTGGGCCAAGAAGAAGAGGTCTCGGCGCTGGCGCAACAATACCTGCGGATTGCCGGACTTGGCATGTGCCCCGCGCTTTTGGTGATGGTGCTGAAAAGCTATCTCTCGGCGCTGGAGCGGACGCAGGTCGTGCTGTGGGTCACGGTGGCGGCGGTGCCGTTGAATGTGCTGCTGAACTGGGCCTTGATCTTTGGCAATCTGGGCGCACCCGAGTTGGGGGTGGCGGGGTCTGCCATTGCGACCGTGACGGTGCAGATCGTGTCACTCGGGTTGATTGTGCTTTATTCGGCCCTCTTGCCCGCATTGGCGAAGTATAGCCTGTTCCAACGGTTTTGGCGCCCCGATTGGCCGGGGTTTCGGGCGGTGTTCCGGTTGGGCTGGCCGATGGGCCTGACGGGGCTGGCTGAAAGCGGGTTGTTCCAAGCCTCGGCGCTGATGATGGGGTGGATTGGCACGACGGAACTCGCCGCGCATGGCATCGCGCTGGAGATCACCGCGCTGGCCTTCATGGTTCATGTCGGCCTGTCAAACGCCGTGACGGTGCGCGGCGGGCAGGCTTATGGCGCAGCCGACTGGACCTCTTTGCGCCAAGGCGCGCTGACCGGCATCGCGCTGTCGTTTGGTATGGCGATGCTAACGGTCTGCCTGTTCCTTTTGGCGCCCAAGGCGCTGATTTGGCCGTTCCTGAACCCCAACGATCCGGCCAGTGCCACGATCATCGTGACGGGAACCGCCCTTTTGGCCTGTGCGGCGCTGTTTCAACTGGCCGATGGCATGCAGGTCATGGCGCTGGGCCTCTTGGCTGGTGTGCAGGACACCAAGGTGCCGATGGTGCTGGCCTCGGTCAGCTATTGGCTGATCGGCATCCCGGCCAGCTATGCGCTGGCCTTCCCCTTGGGCTTTGGCCCTGTTGGACTGTGGCTGGGGCTGGTGGTGGGGCTGGCCATGGCGGCGATCAGCCTGATGGCACGGTTCTGGCTGCGGCTGCCGAAGGCATAGAGGCGGCCTATTCCGCCGCTTCGTCCTTCATCAACCGATCTGCCTTTTTGCGGATCAGGACGCTGCGCAGGTCATGCATGGCCATCAAGAGGGGGTCGGTGACCGCCTCCAGCTCGTCATCGCTGGCCTTGGACTGCGCCCATTGCGTGGTGAAGTTCATATGGTCAATGGCGCGCAGAATGTCATCGACATCGCGCGCGGCCAGAACGGCCTGACGTTCGGCGATCCAGCCCTCGATCAGCTCAATCTCTTCGGGGCTGAGGGCGCGGTCGCCATGCGGTTTGATCTTGCCGTTGTTGATATTGACGGTGGCAATCTCTTCCATGTCGATGCGGCGCTGTCGGTTTTCGGTATCAACCCGAAACACCACCGCGCCATTCTCGCGGACCCGAAAATAATAGTCTGGCAAATCGCCCGACATGTCGCCCCTTATTTCAAGCCCGCACAAAAGGTCTGGATGCGCTTGCACGCCTCTTCCAAT
>JBMSKG010000101.1:0-9368 GCA_049419625.1 Paracoccaceae bacterium
GGGGCTGGACGCCGTTTTGGCCGAAGAAGGGGCGCCGCCCCTGGCCCCGGTTGAGGCCAAGGCGGATCCGTGACGACGGGCGCCGAAACCGCTCTGGCGCGCGCCAAGGTCAATCTGTCGCTGCATGTCACCGGGCAGCGGGCCGATGGGTATCATCTTTTGGACAGCCTCGTGGTCTTTGCTGATCTGGGTGATGTCATCACCTGCGACCCGGCAAAGGCGCTGACCCTTACGCTCACGGGCCCCGAAAGCCATGGGCTGACAGCCGCCGAGGACAATCTTGTCTTGCGCGCGGCGCGGGCCCTTGATGCGCCCTTTGGGGCGGCGATCACGCTCGACAAACGGCTGCCGGTCGCTTCGGGCATCGGTGGCGGCTCTGCCGATGCAGCGGCGACGCTGTTGGCCTTGTCTCGGCTTTGGGGGCTGGCCTTGCCTTCGGCAGAGAAGGTCTTGG
Organism: Paracoccaceae bacterium; assembly: GCA_049419625.1. Taxonomy (GTDB): domain Bacteria; phylum Pseudomonadota; class Alphaproteobacteria; order Rhodobacterales; family Rhodobacteraceae; genus Tabrizicola_A. The sequence goes on from JBMSKG010000101.1 coordinate 455, forward strand.
CGCTTGGGGCCGATGTGCCGGTCTGCCTTGCCGGGCATGCCGCCCGGATGCAAGGCGTGGGAGAGCGGGTTAGCCCCCTGCCCCATGCCCTGCCACCCGCCCATCTGGTGCTGATCAACCCGCGGGTTCAGGTATCCACGCCGGTGGTGTTTCGGGGTCTGGCGCGCAAGGATAACGCGCCGATGCCCGCCGATCTGCCACGCATGCCCAGCGTGGCCGAATTGGCCGCGTTTCTGGCCACGCAGCGCAATGATCTGGAAGCCCCGGCTTTGGTGGCAGAGCCCGTCATCGGGCTCGCCAAGGCCGCACTTGGCGCCCAAGCGGGCTGCCATCTGGCGCGGATGTCGGGATCAGGGGCCACGTGCTTTGGCCTTTTTGCCGATGCTTTGACCGCAGGGGCAGCCGCAGGCGCGATCCGCGCCGCCCATCCGACATGGTGGGTTGAAGCGGCGGCGATGGCCACCTGATCAGGCGATACGGGCCACCACATAGGCGGTCAGATCGTCGAGCATCTGGCGCAAGGGATGGTCAGGCACCTGCGCCAAAGCCGCACGCCCGCGCGCAGCCCATGCCAGCGCGTCCGCACGCGCCGCTTCCAGCGCGCCATGGCGGTTCATGATGGCCAACGCCTGCGCAAGATCACCTTCACTCTGGTCGCCCTTTTCGATGACCCTTACCCAAAAGGCGCGCTCTTCGGCATTGGCCTTGGCCACCGCCTTGATCAGCGGCAAGGTCAGCTTGCGCTCACGGAAATCATCGCCCGTGTTCTTGCCGATGGCAGCCGTGGTGCCGGTGTAATCCAAAAGATCATCGGCAATTTGAAAGGCGATGCCCAAGGCGTCGCCATAGGTGAACAGCGCCTGCACCACTTCTTCGGGCGCGCCCGCGACCACGCCGCCCACCTCGGTTGCCGCCGAGAACAGCGCGGCGGTCTTGCCGCGCACCACTTTCAGATAAATGTCCTCGCTCGTCGCCAAATCCTGCGCGGCGGTCAGTTGCAAAACCTCACCCTCGGCAATGGTGGCCGAGGCATTGGCAAGGATCCCCAAGACGCGGATCTGTCCGGGATCAGTCATCAACTGAAAGGCGCGGGCGAAAAGGTAATCGCCAACCAGAACCGAAGATTTGTTGTCCCACAGCAGGTTCGCCGTCGGCCGCCCACGCCGTTGGGCGCTTTCGTCAACCACATCATCATGCAACAGCGTGGCGGTGTGAATGAACTCAACCGCTGCGGCCAGATGCACGTGATAGGGGCCGTCATAACCGCACAGCCGCGCCGCGGCCAAGGTCAGCATCGGGCGCAGGCGCTTGCCGCCCGCCTCGATCAGATGGGCGGTGACTTGCGGGATGCGGGGGGCGTGTTCCGAGGCCATACGTTCGCGGATCAACAGATTGACCGCAGCCATATCGGCAGCCAAATAATCTGCCAAACGATCCTGCGGTTTTGGCATATGATCCAAGGACATCCCCATTCGTCTCGACTTTCTGTCTCACAGCCGCGACACTACCGCCATGAAACTTTTGCTTCAGACAACCGATCCGACTGTGATCGCCTTTGCCCAAGCCCTTCTTGAAGGCGAGGATATAGCCAGCTTTGTGCTGGACGTCCACATGAGCGTATTCGAAGGCAGCATCGGCATTCTGCCGCGCCGGCTGATGGTGCTGGAGCGGGATTGGGTCGAGGCGCGCTCGGTCATTCGGGCCAACGGCATTGACGAAGGCTATGATGCAGAGCCGTGATTTCGATGAAGCCGCACTGTCGCGCGATGCGTTCCTGTGCGGGCGGTTGCACCTGTGGCAGCCGAAAAAGGGCTATCGCGCTGCTACGGACCCGGTGATCTTGGCGGCGGCCTGCCCGGCACGGCCGGGGGAACGTGTGCTGGACCTGGGCTGTGGCGCAGGCGCGGCGAGCTTGTGCCTTGCGGCACGTGTGCCCGGGGTGCAGCTGGCAGGGCTAGAGTTACAGCCCGCCTATGCCACGCTGGCACGGCGCAACGCCGCCGAAAACGGGGTTGAGATGCAGATTGAATGCGGCGATCTGGCGCAGATGCCCGTGGCGCTGCGTCGGGATTTCGACCACGTCATCGCCAACCCGCCCTATTACCCTGCAGGGGGCACGCCGTCGCCCAACGCCGCACGTGCAACCGCCTTGCAGGTTGAAACCCCCTTGGGTGACTGGGTGCAGGCCGCCGCGCGCCGTCTGGCCCCCGGCGGCTGGCTGACGCTGATCTGCGGGGCGGATGGGGTACCAGCGGTTCTGGCGGCGATGGGTACAAAGCTCGGCTCTGCCAGTATCCTGCCTTTGCAGCCCCGCGAAGGGCGCGCCGCGCTGCGCATCGTCTTGCGCGCCCGCAAGGGCGGCAAAGGGGCGTTCCGGCTTTTGGCGCCCTTGGTGCTGCATCAGGGTGCCGCGCATGATGGCGACCGCGAGAGCTATACCCAACGCGCCAGCGCCGTGCTGCGCGGTGGCGAAAGCCTGTCAGCGGAATTCAGCGAATTTTGACCAAATGCGCCAAAACGCAGTGTGAAGTTTTCGTGACAGATCGCACGATTCGTGATGCACTGAAGATGTTGCCACCATCACCAGGAGGACTTCCATGAGCGTCGCTTCCCACATCGCCGAACTCAAGAAGAAGCACGAAAACCTTGCCGATATGGTTGAGAAGGCGCAGCGCGCGCCGGGTGCAAGTGACTTGCAGATCGCTGAGTGGAAAAAGCAGAAGCTGAAGATCAAGGAAGAGATCGGCCGCCTGTCGCAGGCCTAAGCGTTTAGACCCGATCCCCTATGCCTGACCTTTCAGGCTGGCGCGTGCGGCCAATGCCGCCCCGCCCGTGATAAGAAATGCTGCCAAAAGCAAAACCGGCTTGCCCTCGGCAAGCCCGGCGGCAATCAGGGCCAAGGTAGACAACAAGGGCGCGGCATAGGATGCGACGCCCAAAAGTTGGATGTCGCCCTTTTTCATGCCGATGTCCCATGTAAAGAACGCCGCCCCCACCGGGCCAAGGCCAAGGCCGATCACCGACAACCAGCCCCAGCTGCCCTGCGGCCATGCGGTGACCTCCCAGATCAGATGCGCGGGCACCGAAAGTGCGGCGGTCAGCAGGCAATAGACAACGACCGATTCCGTCGGCACATCGCCCAGACGGCGTGACAGGACCGAATAGGCCGCCCAAGCCAGCGCACACAGAAAAGCCAGCGACAAGCCCAGAACCGGAACCGCCCCCGCGCTGTCCCCACGCCCCATCACAATCAACCCGGCACCGGCAAAGGCCACCAGCGCTCCGATGACATGCAGCGGGCGCAAGCGCTCACCCGGCAAGAGGCCGGAAAACAGCACGATGAACAGCGGCCAAAGATAGGCGATCAGCCCGGTTTCGGCGAAGGGTGCGATGCGAAAGGCGGTAAAATAGAGTGCGTGATAGCCAAAAAGCCCAATCGTGCCAAAGGCGTAAACCTTCCAAGAAATCTGGCGCAGCACCCCGAACCCCGCCCCAAACCCAATCCAGACAAGGCCAATCGCGCCGCCAATGCCGAAGCACAAAGCGTTCAGCAGGAACGGCGGCACCGGGGCCGAGCCGATTGTCATCAGCGCCAAAAGCGCCCACATCAGAATTGCGGTGAACCCGATGGCCGTCGCCTTTTGCCGTGTCATGCTTGCCTCAAAGTTACGCGCCCAGCGTTACGGCGGCATCCGGGCTGCCGCAAGGGTCGGCACGAAAAAGCCCGGCCGCAGGGCCGGGCTTTCAAGGGTCTGATCTTCGACTTAGACGAAGAACTGCCCGCCATTCGCAGAAATCGTGGCACCAGTGATAAAGCCCGCATCATCGGCGGCCAAGAAGGTCACACAGCGCGCAATCTCTTCCGGCTCGCCCAGACGGCCCACCGGGATCAGCGGAATGATGCGTTCAGCCAGCACTTTTTCGTCAATCGCGCGGACCATTTCCGTGCCGATATAGCCGGGGCAGATGGCGTTCACGGTGATGCCCGCGCGCGCGCCCTCTTGCGCCAAGGCCTTGGTAAAGCCCAGATCGCCCGACTTGGCGGCCGAATAGTTGGCTTGGCCCGCCTGGCCCTTCTGGCCGTTGATCGACGAGATGTTGATGACGCGGCCAAACTTGCGGTCGCGCATGCCCGACCACAGGGGGTGGGTCATGTTGAACAAGCCGGTCAGGTTGGTGTCGATGACTTCCTTCCACTGGCCGGGGGTCATCTTGTGGAACATCGCGTCGCGCGTGATGCCCGCATTGTTCACCAGCACATCGACCGGGCCAACTTCGGCTTCAACCTTGGCAATGCCCGCCACGCAGGCGTCATAATCGGCGACCGACCATTTGTAGGTGGGAATACCGGTTTCCTTGGTAAAGGCGGCCGCCGCCTCATCATTGCCCGCATAGTTTGCGGCCACCTTGTATCCTGCCGCCTTCAGTGCCACCGAAATCGCCGCGCCAATGCCGCGCGACCCGCCCGTGACCAATGCTACCCGTGCCATGATTCCTCCTCTTAGGTATGCCAGCGTATGCCCTTGAAATCCTGTTACCGAAATGAAGAAGGACGCGCAACTTTATTGCGCGCCCATTTTGCAACTGCGGCGAAATTTCGCGTCTGCAGCGGGTCGTTTAGCGTTCCAGCGTCAGCGCAACGCCCATACCGCCGCCGATGCACAGGGTCGCAAGGCCCTTCTTGGCGTTGCGGCGGCCCATTTCATGGATCAGCGTGTTAAGAATCCGGCAGCCCGAGGCACCGATCGGGTGGCCGATGGCAATCGCGCCGCCGTTGACGTTCACAATCGCCGGGTCCCAGCCCATGTCTTTGTTCACCGCGCAGGCTTGGGCGGCAAAGGCTTCATTCGCCTCAACCAGATCCAGATCGGCGACCTTCCAGCCGGCCTTGTCCAGCGCCTTGCGGCTGGCATAGATCGGGCCAACGCCCATGATCGACGGATCAAGCCCGGCGGTGGCATAGGACGCAATCCGCGCCAGCACCTTAAGCCCGCGCTTTTCAGCCTCTTTGTCGGTCATCAACAGAACCGCTGCCGCGCCATCGTTGATGCCGCTGGCATTGCCTGCGGTGACCGAGCCGTCCTTGGTGAAGGCCGGGCGCAGTTTCTGCATCGATTCCAGCGTGGCCCCGTGGCGGATGTATTCGTCGGCATCGACAACGATATCACCCTTGCGGGTTTTCACGGTGAAACCAATGATCTCATCGGCGAACTTGCCAGCCTTTTGGGCAGCCTCGGCCTTGTTCTGGCTTTCCAGCGCAAACTGGTCCTGCATGTCGCGCGAAATCTGCCACTGGTTGGCGATGTTTTCGGCGGTCTGGCCCATGTGATAGCCGTTGAAGGCGTCCCAGAGCCCGTCCCGGATCATCGAATCGATGAAGTTCAGATCGCCCATCTTTTGCCCGGCACGCAGATGCGCAACGTGGGGCGAGAGCGACATGTTTTCCTGACCGCCCGCGATGACGATCTTGGCGTCACCCAGCGTGACATGCTGTGCGCCCAAGGCGACCGCCCGCAGACCCGAACCGCAGACCTGATTCAAACCCCATGCGCTGGATTCTTTCGCCAAACCGGCGCGGATCGCGGCCTGACGGGCCGGGTTCTGGCCCTGACCGGCGGTGAGCACCTGACCCAGAATGGTTTCTTCGACCTCAGCCTTGTCGATCCCGGCGCGAGCAACCACGCCCTCGATTACGGCAGCACCCAGATCATGGGCCGGAGTGCCCGCGAAAGCGCCGTTGAAGCTGCCAACGGCGGTCCGCCCCGCTGCAACGATTACCACATTGGTCATGAACTATCCCCTCCATTCGCCCAGCGACGGGATGCCGCTTTGCAGCATGGCTAGGCAAAGCGACATGCAAAAGCAAGCGGGCTTCCATGCCATTGTGACGCAGCGCAATCTTAGGCGCGCTTGCGCTGCGGGGTGGCGGGGCCAAAATCCGGTTTCAGGTTCGCCGCGCCGAAGAGATAGCCTTGCAGACAATCCACCCCAAGGTTCATCAGAAACCGGGCTTCCTCGGGGCTTTCGACCGCTTCGGCGACGGTGAACATGTGGAAATGCTGACCAATCGACAAAAGCGCCGCCGTGAGGGCCGCATTGTCCGGGTCGCGGTGGATGTTGCGGATGAATTGGCCATCGATCTTAAGGATATCAAAGAAGAAATCCTTAAAATAGCGGATCGCGGTATAGCCCGATCCGAAATCGTCCAACGCGAAGGCGACGCCTTCGGCCTGCAGATCTTGCATGAAGGCGATCACCAATTCAGGCACCAGCATGGCCGAGCTTTCGGTGATCTCAAGGATCAGCCGTTCGCCCACCGTCGGATCGGTCGCGAGACCCTTTTTGAGCACCCGCATCCAGCGGGGATAGCCAATGGAGCGGGCCGACATGTTGACGGAGATTCGCGTCGCCGGGTGGCGAATCAGGGTGCCGAGCCCAAGCTCCAGCGCGATGCAGTCAATCTCTCGCCCGATCTCGGTGCTTTCGACGGCACCGATAAAGTCCTTGGCAGGAATGACGCGGCCGTTTGGGTCCAGCACGCGAATCAGCCCTTCATGAAAGGCCACGCGATCCGGGTCGCGCGACAGGACCACCGGCTGATAGGCCAGCCGCATGCGGCGGGCATCGATGGCGGCGCGGACCATGGCGATGGTGTCGCGGTCTTGCTGCGAGATCATCACCCCAAGCGGGCTGGCCAGCCCGGCGCTGGCATCGATCAACGGTTTTCGCTGGTTCACCTGCATGCTGTCCCCCGGATAGAGCGCCACAGTGTCGCCATGCCGGTAAAGACCGCGTAAATGACCAATGTTGTTTCAAATCATCCCGATTTTGGCAGCCGACGGGTCAAGCCCGCACCACAGAAATGAAAAAGGCCCCACAAACTGCGGGGCCTTTTCAAATTGTCAGCCAGATCAGGCCAAAGCGGCCTTGGCTTGGGCGGCGATGGCGTTGAACGCCTCGGGCTCATGCACAGCCAGATCGGCCAGAACCTTGCGATCCACTTCGATGCCAGCTTTCGACAGGCCGTCGATCAGGCGCGAATAGGTCATTTCAAGGTCGAACAGACGCACAGCGGCGTTGATGCGCTGGATCCACAGAGCGCGGAACTGGCGCTTGCGTGCCTTGCGGTCACGGGTCGCATACTGCTGGGCCTTGTCGACGGCCTGAGTTGCGGTGCGGAAATTGGTAGAGCGGGCGGCATAGTAGCCCGACGCCGCCTTGATCACCTTGCGGTGGCGGGCGTGGGTAACCTTGCCGGATTTGACGCGGGACATATCAGGGCCTCCTTAGCGGTTATACGGCATGTATTTCTTGACGATCTTCTCATCGCTATCGCACAGGATCATCGTCCCGGATGCGTCGCGGATGAACTTCGTCGAGCGCTTGATCATGCCGTGGCGCTTGCCGGCCACGCCTGCCTTCACATGGCCATTGGCCGTGAAGGAGAACCGCTTTTTCGCAGCGGATTTCGTCTTCATCTTGGGCATTTCCATCTCCATGGTTACAGGCGCGACTCGGCATGCCACGTTGGCCGGCCCCGCAGGGTATTGAAGCCGCCCTCATAGGCGGGCTTTGCGAAAGGTGCAAGGGTTCAGTTGATAAAGCGCCCGATCACCGAAAACACGACTTCAGGGATTTCGGCAAAGGTGTAGCCCGCGGGCTTTTGCGTCAGCGCCACAACCACGAGCACGCCGCCGATCAGTACCATGATGGCACCAGCGCGCGGCGGGCGGCTTTCGGCAAAGGCCGAGAGGAGCGATGGAATGGCCAGCACCGAGATGGCCAGACCCAGAACCAGTATCAGATCCGTATCCATCGCACCCTCACACACTGAACCTGTGTTCAGTTATTCAGGATCGACCTTCGAAATCAACCGTTCATCGCAAGGGGCGACGCGCAGGATGTTGGTGGTGCCTTTGACGTTGAAGGGCACGCCGGCGGTGACAACGATCATGTCCTCTTCACCGGCAAAGCCATCAGCACGGGCCGCTTTGACGGCGGAAATCACTGCGCCCTTGAAACGGTCCTGCGGCTCGGTGATGACGCAATGCGCCCCCCACGTCAGAGCCAGACGGCGCGCGGTGGACATCAGGGGGGTTAGGGCGATGATCGGCACACGGGGCCGTTCGCGCGCCACAAGGCTGACGGTCTGGCCAGATTGGGAGAAGCAGGCGATGGCCTTGATATTGGTGGCTTCGGCAATCTCACGCGCGGCTGCGACGATGCCGTCGGCGATGGTTTCGCGCCGCACCACGCGCGAGGCTTCGATCACCTGACGATAGGTCGGGTCTTTTTCAACCGAGAGGGCCACGTTGTTCATCGTGGTGACCGCCTCAATCGGGTATTTGCCCGCGGCGGATTCGGCCGAGAGCATCACAGCATCCGCGCCTTCATAAATGGCCGTGGCCACGTCGGAAACTTCAGCGCGGGTGGGCACCGGGCTTTCGATCATCGATTCCAGCATCTGGGTTGCCACGATCACCGGCTTGGCCGCCGCACGCGCCCCGCGCACCAGACGTTTCTGGATCGGCGGCACCGAGGTAACAGGCAATTCAACGCCCAAATCGCCACGCGCCACCATGATGCCGTCAGACACCTGCAAGATGGCATCATAGGCTTTCACGGCTGCAGGCTTTTCGATTTTCGACAGGATGGCCGCGCGGCCTTTGGCCAAGGCGCGGGCCTCGGTCACATCTTCGGGGCGCTGCACGAAAGACAGGGCCAGCCAGTCCACGCCCAGCGCGCAGGCGAACTCCAGATCGCCCCGGTCCTTTTCCGACAGCGCTGCCAAGGGCAGCACCACGTCGGGCACGTTCACGCCCTTGCGGTTGGAAATCGTGCCGCCAACAGTCACGGTGCAATTGGCGAAATCCTTGCCGCAGTCATCGACCACAAGGCGGATCTTGCCGTCATT
>JBMSKG010000102.1:0-9268 GCA_049419625.1 Paracoccaceae bacterium
CGAAAGCCCGGCCGCAATCAACCCCATCACCGTTACTCGCCGCGTCACTGCCCGCATCACTCGCCCCATACCCGTGCTCTTTCGCGCAACCCTAGCGCAGAACCCGAACAGTTTGAATCGAATTTGGTTTCATCTTGGCCCAAATACCCAAATCCGCCGACAGGGCCGGGTGCAAGGATGCAAGCCGGGCGCTGCGGTCAATCGCCCTGCTGGCGCAGCTTATAGGCGATCTGGCGCAGCATGCCGTGGAAGGTTTGCACCTCGGCCCGCGTCAGGTTCAGCCGCGCCCACATGTTGCGCAGGTTGAGCCGCATGCCCGCGGCCTTGGTGGGCGGAAAGAAAAAGCCCGCCGCGTCCAGCTTTTCTTCGAAATGGTCGCCCAGTTTTTCCACCTCTTCGCGGTTGGCAAATTCGGTGCGGGCCAGCATCATGATTTCGGCGGGCACATTGATCTGTTGGCGGCCCCATTCATAGGCGACCAAAAGCGCGCATTGGCCTAGGTTCAGACTGGAGAAATCGGGGTTCGTTGGCACGGTGACGATCACATTCGCCAGCGCCACATCGTCGTTTTCCAGCCCCGTCCGTTCGGGACCAAAGAGAATACCCACCTTCTTGCCCGCAGCCCCCATCTCGCGCACCATCTGCATGGCGCGCTCGGGGGTGACCACGGGCTTGACCATTTCACGCTTGAGCGCGGTTGTCGCAAAGACGAAATCGCAGTCCGCAATGGCACGCGGCACGTCGGGGAAAATCCCTGCCATGTCCAGAACCCGCCCCGCGCCCGAGGCCAGCGCGTTGGCCTTGGGGTTGGGCCAGCCATCGCGCGGATCGACGATCCGCATCCGCTCCAGCCCGAAGTTCAGCATCGCCCGCGCCGCCGCCCCGATGTTCTCGCCCATTTGCGGACGCACCAGAATAAAGGTGGGCTGGATCGTCGGCGGGGTTTGGGCTTGGGTCATCGGCGGCACCTTTGTGCGGGAATTTCCCGCCAGATACGCCATCTGCCCCCCTCTTGGAAAGGCCAGCCCCCGATAGCCAAGCCGAAAAAAGGCTGATAAGCCGGGCGCATGCCGAAGGAGCCTGTCATGTCCGCCACCGCCGCCACCGAAGATCGCCCGCAGATCACCCTCATCACGCCCCCAGCCTTTGAGCTTGAGGTGTTTCCCGACCAACTCGCGCGGGTGCTTGACGCGGCCGAGGTCGCTTGCGTGCGGTTGGCGCTGGCGACAAAGGATGAAGAGATGATTCTGCGCGCGGGCGATGCGTGCCGACTGGTCGCGCATGAGCGGGATGTGGCGATTGTCATTGAAAACCATGTGCTTATGGTCGAGCGTCTGGGTCTTGACGGCGTGCATCTGACCGATGGTGCGCGGTCCGTTCGTAAGGTGCGCAAGGATCTTGGCGCCGATGCCATTGTCGGCGCCTTTTGCGGCACCTCACGCCATGAGGGCATGAGCGCGGGCGAGGCGGGCGCCGATTACGCCGCCTTTGGCCCCTTGGGAGACACTAAACTCGGCAAGGGCGAACGGGTGGAGTTCGATCTGTTCGAATGGTGGAGCCAGGTGATCGAGGTGCCCTCGATCGCCGAAGGGGCGCTGACGGCTGAACTGGTGGCCAAATTTGGCCCGGTTACCGATTTCTTTGGCGTTGGCGAAGAAATCTGGGGCGCAGAAGATCCGGTCGCGGCGCTGAAGGCGTTGATGGCCCCCTTGGGCTGACACCCCTCGAGGAGAAGCCGCAGGCGCCCGACGAGAGGCCCCGCAGATCAGCCTTCGGCCAAGGGGTGGCTGGTGCGGATCACGCGTTCGCAATGGGCGGCCAATTCCTTGCGGCTGGGAAAGGCGTCCACCGGCACTTCGGGGTGGAAGATCACCTCGACCCGGCCCTGCCGCCGCGCGGCCAAAGTGAGCAAAAGGTGCGGGCCAAACTCCATATTGCCCCACCAGCCGTAAAAGCGCGGGTCCTTCCCGGGCGGGGCGTGATAGACCACGGTCACCGGCTGAATGAACAGCACGCGGTCCAGCCCGTGGGTGTAAAACGCCTGAAACAGCGAGGATTTGAACGGCAGGACGCGGATCGCGTCGGTGCTGGTGCCTTCGGGGAAAAAGCACAGGCGGTGACCAGCGCGCAGCCGCGCCTCAAACACCTCTTGATGGGCTTTCGCTTCGGTGCCTTTGCGGTTGATAAAGACCGTACCCGTCGCCCGTGCGAGCCAGCCGATGGCGGGCCAGGAGGCGACTTCGGATTTGGACACGAAATAGATGCGCTGGGCCGCGTTTAGCACGAAGATATCCAGCCATGACGCATGGTTGGCCACCACCGCGCCCTTTTGCCGCATCGGTTTGCCCCGCACGGTGATCGGCAGGCGCAGGATGACAAAGGCCATGCGGCAGACAAACTGGGTGATGAAAGGGGTGATGGGCCGTTCTTGGCCGTAGAGCGGCCGTTCGATTAGCCGCAAGACCAGCAAGAGCAAGAGGCAGCCATAGGTCAAAGTGCCCAGTGTCAGCCCACGCAGCGCCACCAGCGCCCAGCCGAAAAGGCCGGGCTTGTCCACCACAATGGGTTCGTCACGCCAGTCCGTCATGCCTTGTGCCTCACTCTCGATCGCCCTGCTTGCGGATCCAGAAGGCGCGGTGTTTGTCGCTCATCCGTGCGGTGTCTAGGACGAGGCAGACGTCTGTGGTGTTGAAGGCGTGATCGACAAAGGCGCCTTGGCCGACAAAGCCGCCCAGCCGCAGATAGGCGCGGATCAGCGCCGGGGTGCCTGCTACGGCCGCGCGGCGGTCAAGCTGGTCTGCGGGGATGATGTCCATCGCCACGGCATGGGGCGGCAGGGCGCGGACCTGCAACTCGGGCGGGGCAACGTGGTGATGGGCGAGATAGGACAAGGGTTGCGCCAGTGCCGCGACGTCGGTGCCGTGAAACGAGGCAGCGCCAAACAGAATTTCGATATCGCGTTCCAGCACATAGGCGGCCAGCGCGTTCCACAGTTGCAGCATGGCGCTGCCACCGCGATAGGCCGGATGCACGCAAGACCGCCCCAGTTCGACCAGCTTGCGCCCGGTGGCTTTCAGCGCGCTGAGGTCATATTCGCCTTCGGAATAAAAGCGGCTGGCGCTGGCCAGCCGGTCCGAGGGCAATAGCCGGTAAGCCCCCACCACGTCATCCAGATGCGCGGCATCGCGGCGGGTGTCGATCAGCAGCAGGTGGTCGAAATGTGGGTCAAAGGCGTCGATTTCCAAAAGCCGGTCATGGTCGATCAGCGGGCCGTCAGCGCCCAGTTCTTGTACAAAGACCCGATATCGCAGCCGCTGCGCTGCGCGCAGATCGCGGTCGTCGCGGGCCAGCCGCAAGACAAAGGCGCTGTCGTCGTCCGTCATTCCTGCTTTTTCCTGCCCCGATCGGGTTCGGTTCTAGAACCCGGCTGGCTGCAATGCAACTGCAGGTGACCGGTGCCCGGCGCGTGGTGAAAAATGCAATCCAAGGTTGCATTAAGGTCTTGTTAACCCAATACTGGCTTAAAGGCTGAACACGGGGACCAAATCGACTTGGCTCAGGTCGATCACCCGTTTGCCGGCGTGTTCGAAGTTCACGGTAACGCGGTTGCTTATGTTGGATTGCACCTGACCAAGGCCCCAGTCGGGCTGGGCAGGGTGACGCACCAGCATGCCCGGTTCCAAGAGTGCTGCCATGTTTGGTCTCCGCCTGTAAGAAAGGTTGCCCAGATGCACGACAAGTCTGACATTTCCGCCTTGCTGGGCTCGCGCATCTGTCATGATCTTATCAGCCCGATCGGGGCCATCGGCAATGGGGTGGAGCTGTTGTTGATGGATGGGCTGGCGCGGGGGCCCGAGATCACGCTGGTGGCCGAAAGCGTGGCCCATGCCAATGCGCGCATCCGGTTTTTCCGCGTGGCCTTTGGTCAGACATCCAAGGATCAGCGCATTTCTGTGACAGAGGTGACGGGGATTTTGGCCGATATGGCTCGCGGCAACCGCCTGACGGTGGATTGGACGTCGCCTGCCGATCTGTCGCGGCGCGAATGCAAGCTCGCCTTCCTGTGCATCCTGTGTCTGGAAACAGCGCTCGGCCAAGGGGGGCGCATCGCGGTGGACCGGGGGGACAGCCGCTGGACGCTGACAGGATCGGCGCCGCGGTTGCGGATTGACCCTGAATTGTGGGAGGCCCTGTCAAACCCGGCGGCCGCACCCGATATTGGACCCGGTCAGGTGCAGTTCCTGTTGGTCCCCGAGGAGGTGGCCCGCCAGCATCGCCGCTTGACGGTGGAGATCAGCGCGCAGGAGATCCGGCTTACGTTCTGATCGTGCCGTCGCCGGTGACAAGGTATTTGAAGCTGCACAGCTGTTCCGCCCCAACCGGCCCGCGCGCATGCAGCTTGCCCGTGGCAATGCCGATCTCGCCGCCCATGCCAAACTCACCGCCATCGGCAAACTGGGTGGAGGCGTTACGCATCAGGATGGCGCTGTCGAGCCGTTCGAAAAAGCGTGCCGCGGTGGCGTCGTTTTCGGTGAGGATCGCCTCGGTGTGGTTCGATCCATAGCGGCGGATATGGGCGATGGCCGCATCCACCCCGTCGACCAGTTTGGCGGCGATGATCTTGTCCAGAAACTCGCGGCCAAAGTCCTCGGGCGCGGCCTGCACCGTGCCGAGGATTTTCAAAAGCTCACCCTCGGTGCGCACTTCGACCCCGGCGGCCAAGAGGTCCTCGATCAGCACTGCGCCGTGCTTGGTGTAGAACTGCCAGTCGATCAGCAGACATTCGGCGGCACCGCAAATGCCGGTGCGGCGGGTTTTGGCGTTCAGAACCACGCGGCGGGCTTTTTCCAGATCGGCGTCGCGGTCGGCATAGACGTGGCAGATGCCTTCCAAATGCGCAAAGACCGGCACGCGCGCCTCGGCCTGCACAAGCCCCACCAGCCCCTTGCCGCCGCGCGGCACGATGACATCGATATAGGCCGTGGCGCGCAGCATCTCGGCCACCATGGCGCGGTCGCGGGTGGGGATGAGCTGGATCGCCGCCTCGGGCAGACCGGCCTCGCGCAGACCTTGCACCATGCAGGCGTGCAGGGCCTCGGAGGAATGGAAGCTTTCGCTGCCACCGCGCAGGATCACGGCATTGCCGGCCTTGAGGCACAAGGCCCCGGCGTCGGCGGTGACATTGGGGCGCGATTCATAGATCACGCCCACCACGCCCAAGGGGGTGGCAACGCGTTGAATATGCAGGCCGTTTGGCCGCGTCCACTGGTCCAGAACCCGCCCCACCGGATCGCGCTGTTCGGCCACTTGGCGCAAGGCATCAACAATGCCGCGCAGCCGGGTTTCGTTCAGCATCAAGCGGTCCAGCATGGCAGGCGCCAGACCCTTTTCGCGGCCAAAATCCATGTCGAGCACATTGGCATCGAGGATCTCATCCCGCCGCGCCCAGACGGCCGCTGCCGCCGCCTGCAAGGCCGCCGCCTTGCGCTCGGATGAGGCATAGGCCAACTCAGCCGCTGCCGCGCGGGCGCGGGTGCCGATCTCGGCCATCATTGCGGAATGTTCGTCACTCATCCTGATCTCCGCCCGAATTCGGAGTTTGGCACAAACTCCGCCTCGGAAAACTTCCATTTTCCGAGCCGATTTCTGCACAGAAATCGGCTCTCAGATCACCATATCGTCGCGATGCACCAAGGCTGCCCGACCGGGATAGCCCAGAATCCCGGCGATATCCCCCGACCGATGCCCGGCAATCGCGCGGGCCTCCTCGGCAGCGTAGCCCGCCAACCCTTTGCCCAAAACATCGCCCTCTGGCGACAGGATCGCCACTGGATCGCCCCGGCCAAAGCTGCCCGTCACCTCGGTCACACCCGCCGGAAGCAGGCTTTTTCCCGCCTTCAGCGCCGTCACCGCGCCTGCGTCCAGCCGCAATTCGCCGCGCGGCTTCATCGCGTTGATCCAGCGTTTGCGCGCGGCCTGCGGGTCGCCCTTGGGCAGGAACCACGTCCGGTTGGCCCCACGCGCCAGCGCCTGCAACGGGCGCGGCGTCGAGCCTTCCATGATCGCCATGGCGCAGCCCCCGGCCACAGCGGTCTTGGCCGCCAGAAGCTTGGTCTTCATGCCGCCCTTCGACATGCCCGAAATCGGATCGCCCGCCATCGCCTCGATCTCGGGCGTGATCTTGGTGACAAGGTCAAACCGCTCGGCGGTCGGGTCTTCTTTGGGATTGGCCGAATAAAACCCGTCCACATCCGACAAGAGGATCAGTTGATCCGCCCCGACGGTGACGGCGATTTGCGCGGCCAGCCGGTCGTTGTCGCCAAAGCGGATCTCGTCGGTGGCCACGGTGTCGTTTTCATTGACGATCGGCACCACGCCCAGACCCAGCAGCGTTGCCATCGTGGCGCGGGAGTTGAGATAGCGGCGGCGGTCCTCGGTATCCTCCAGCGTCACCAGAACCTGACCGGTGGTGATGCCATGCGGTTGCAGCACCTCTTCATAGGCGCGGGCAAGGCGGATTTGGCCCACGGCGGCGGCGGCCTGCGATTGCTCCAGCGTCAAAGGCCCATCCCCCAGAGCCAGCACCTTGCGGCCAAGCGCGATCGAGCCTGACGACACCAGCACCACATCGGTGCCGCGCAGCTTGGCCTCGGCCACATCCATGGCCAGGGCAGACAGCCAGCCCTGTTTCAACCCGGTCATGCGGTCAACCAGCAAGGCCGAGCCGATCTTGATGACCAAACGTTTCGCCGCCGTTACATCGGGGGCAATCAGAGGCATTACGGCTGCCACGGTCCTGTCTCCACTTGCGGGGCTTCGCCTTCGATGGTGGCGTAGATGGCGCGCAACACCTCTTGCACGCCGCGCCCCGAGACGCCCGAAATCACATGCACCGGCCCGCCAGAGGCTTTTTCCAAGGCGCGGCGGCGGTCCGAGATTTGCTTGGTGTCCATCGCGTCCACCTTGTTCAGAGCCAAGATCCGGGGCTTGTCGCCCAGTACGTCGGAATAGGCCTCCAACTCATGCACGATGGTGCGGTAATCCTTGGTGACGCTGGAGGATGTGCCATCAACCAGATGCAGAAGGACCTTGCAGCGCTCGACATGGGCGAGGAACTGAATGCCCAAACCCCGGCCTTCACTGGCGCCTTCAATCAGGCCTGGAATATCGGCCATGACGAATTCCTTGCCGTCGATCCCCACCACACCAAGGTTCGGTACCAGCGTGGTGAAGGGGTAGTCCGCAATCTTGGGCCGGGCATTCGAGACGGCCGCCAGAAAGGTGGATTTGCCCGCATTGGGCAGGCCCAAAAGCCCGGCATCCGCAATCAGCTTCAGCCGCAGCCAGATCGTGCGCTCGACGCCCTCTTGCCCGGGATTGGCCCGGTTCGGCGCGCGGTTGGTGGCCGATTTGAACTGCAGGTTGCCCCAGCCCCCATTGCCGCCCTTGGCGATGCAGACCCGTTGACCCGGTTCAGTCAGGTCGGCGATGACGGTTTCTTCATCCTCGTCGATGATTTCGGTGCCCAAGGGCACCTTCATCACAACGTCCTCGCCTGATTTTCCAGTTTTCTGATTGCCCATGCCGGGCTGGCCCGACTTGGCAAAGAAGTGCTGCTGGTAGCGATAGTCGATCAGCGTGTTCAGCCCATCCACCGCCTCAACCCAGACCGAACCACCATGGCCGCCATCGCCGCCATCTGGCCCACCAAACTCGATGAACTTCTCGCGCCGGAACGACACGCAGCCCGCCCCACCGCCGCCCGAGCGGATATAGACTTTGGCAAGGTCAAGAAACTTCATCGTATCATCTTTCGAAGGGATCGCCCGACAGGCGATAGAGGACAAAGCGCGGACTCTCAAGCGTTTCGCTTACAGGTCTTGCGCCTTTCCAAATACTCACTTTATCCCATCCGCCCCAAGCGCCCCCTTTGCCAGATGGCCCGCGAAGAGGCGCGTCAGCGCAACGATGAGCGTTACATCTTGCGGATATAGGTCCAGGTTGGCACACGGGCATTGCGCGCGACCGAAAAGGTCTCGGCGTCGCCCAGATATTCAAAGCCGCAATTGGTCAGCACGCGGGCCGATCCGGGGTTGTCCTGAAACACCTCGGCAAAGAGGGTGCGGTCGCCCAAAGGATTGGCCGCGACCATGGCGCGCACCGCCTCGGAGGCGATGCCGGTGTTCCACATTTGCGGTGCGACCCAAAACCCAACCTCCGACTGGCCCCGGCCCATCGGCTTGAGGCTGATAACGCCCAACAGCTCAGACAGCCCAGTGGCCGAGCCGTCCATCGCCCAGATCGTGCCGCGGCTTTCGCCCGCCATCGCGCGGGCGATAAAGGCTTCGACCGCGCCCGGCGGCAGCGGGTGGGGAATGGTGCGCGTGGCCTCGGCTACCCGTTTGTCACCGGCATAAAGCTCGCACAGACCGGCATCCGAAGGGCGCAGGGGCCGCAGCACGAAGCGTCCGGCGGCAATGCTGTCGGCCGGTGCAATGGGCTGGTCAAAGGTCATGGCGTCTCTCCGTGAAAGCGCAGGTCCCGACCGAAGGCGGGCAACAGGATGAATATGGGGAGCCAGCTGCATGATATCAGCCCTCGCTCATGATGAAACTGGGGGTCTTGGTGGCCGGTTTGGCCCCAAGCGCGCGAACAAATGTCTCCAAAGCCGCCCCGGTCAGGCAAAGGCGATTGGCCTCGGCGAGGGCGGCGTCGAATTGTGGTCCTTGGGCAAGGCCAAGGTTCAAAAGATCCTGTCGTGTCACGGTCATTTGCATCGTTTCCTGCGTGACGGTTGTGGTGGGTTGCCCCACCCTGTCTGACCGGTTCCGTCCGCGCCCTGATCTGGAAAACGAGACGGGGGACCGGCCTTTTCGCCGATCCCCCGTTGATGTTTCAAGCTTGGGTGTTCGGCTTACTCGGCGGCCTCGGCGGTCGGCAGCACCGAAATGAAGGTGCGGCCTTTAAAGCCTTTCTTGAACGTCACCTTGCCTTCGACGGTTGCGAAGATGGTGTGGTCGCGGCCCATGCCGACGCCAGCGCCCGGGAACCATTCGGTGCCGCGCTGACGCACGATGATGTTGCCCGGAATGGCCGCTTGGCCGCCGAACAGTTTTACGCCCAAACGACGGCCCGCGGAGTCGCGGCCGTTGCGTGAGGAGCCGCCTGCCTTTTTATGTGCCATGGGGGTGTTCTCCTCTTACTTGGTTTCGTGCGCGGCGCGGCGGGCATCGGCGGTGCCGATGGCGGCCTTGACGCCCGACTTGTC
>JBMSKG010000103.1:0-9264 GCA_049419625.1 Paracoccaceae bacterium
GAAGTTGTCACCTTCGATCCATCCTCCATCGAGAAAGATCTTGGCTGCGAGGCGGTGGATTTCCCCGGTCACAATGGCAGCCGCCTCTTGGCCAACACTCAGTATCGGCGCGACTCGGCGATTTACGAACGCATCCGGGCGACCGGGGTCGTCACCTTTGGCCGCACCACCAGCCCCGAGGGCGGAATTGGGGCGGCGACTGAAGCCGCCGTCTACGGCGGCCCCACCCGCAACCCGTGGAACCTTGACCATACGCCCGGCGGCTCGTCGGGGGGTGCGGGGGCTGCAGTCGCGGCAGGGATCGTGGCTTTTGCCCATGGGTCGGACGGCGGCGGGTCGGTGCGGATCCCCGCGGCCTCTTGTGGTCTTTTTGGCTTTAAGCCCACCCGCGCGCGGCTGCCTGATGGGCCTTATGTCGGCGAAGGCTGGGCAGGTATGGCGATTGACGGGTTCCTGACGCGCTCGGTGCGCGACACCGCCCGGATGCTGGATGCCTGCGCCGGGCCCGATCTTGGCGCGCCCTATGTGGCCCCGCCCCTTGCCGCCAGCCATGCGGATGCTATCTCGCGCCCGCCGCGCCGCTTGCGCGTCGCAGTTATCGACACCACGTTGACCGGCGCGCCGATCCACCCCGAAGTGGCCGAGGCCGTACGCGCCACGGCGCGCCTGTTAGAGGCCATGGGCCACCACATCGAGCCAGCCAAGATTACCGCGGACGTCCCAATGATGATGCGCGCTTGGACCGATATCGTCGGCGTTGGCACGGCCTTGGGGGTGAAGAAGGCGCTGAAGGGCCGCCCAATGACCCCTGATCTGGTGGAAGGCGTCAGCCGGGGTGCCTGCGCGCATGCCGATACGCTCCATCCCACGCGATATCTTGAGGCAGTGGGTGAAATTCACGCCTTCGGCCGCCAGATGGCCGGTGTCTTCGACGCGGGCCCCGACATTCTTTTGTGCGCCACCTTGGCCGAACCCCCGGCCCGCGTTGGCCGCTTCAACCACGATACCGAGGATTACGTCGACTATCGCGTCGGCCCGAACGGCATTTTCGCCTACTCGCCGTTCTGCGCGGTGTTCAACGCCAGCGGTCAACCTGCCGCCAGTCTGCCTTTGGCGATGTCTGCCGCAGGTCTGCCGATCGGCATCCATCTTGCCAGCGCTTATGGCGATGATGAAACTCTCATCAGCCTATGCGCGGAAATCGAGCACGCACAACCATGGGCAGAGCGCCGCGCACCGATTGCGGGCTAAATGCAGGTTTCTGTTGCACCACATGAAAAACGTGGGCCAGATATGATCAAAACAACGAGGAGCGAGTCACAGTGACCGAGCGTAACGCCATCGAGGCCCGGAATGTCGTGAAAGCCTTTGGCCAGGGCGACACCGCCGTGCGGGCGCTGGACGATGTCTCGGTCGAGATCCGTGAGGGTGAGTTCTTTACGCTTCTTGGCCCGTCGGGTTGTGGCAAGACCACACTTTTGCGCCTCATCGCCGGGTTTGAAATGCCCACTGACGGGCTGATCTTGCTGGATGGGCAAGACATTACCTATCTGCCGCCCAACAAGCGCCCGGTAAACACGGTGTTCCAATCCTACGCGCTGTTTCCGCATTTGACGGTGGCGCAAAACATCTCCTTTGGGCTTGAGATGCTGGGAAAACCCGCCGCCGAGGTGAAATCGCGCACGGCCGAGATGCTCGCCTTGGTCAAGCTTGACACGATGGCAAACCGCAAGACCAGCCAGCTTTCGGGCGGCCAGCAGCAGCGCGTGGCGTTGGCGCGCGCCTTGGCCCCACAGCCCAAAGTGCTTTTGCTGGATGAACCCCTGTCGGCCTTGGATCTCAAACTGCGGCAAGCGATGCAAATCGAGTTGAAGCGATTGCAGATGGAAACCGGCATTACCTTTGTCTTTGTGACCCATGATCAGGAAGAAGCCCTGACCATGTCAGACCGCATTGGCGTGATGTCGCAGGGCAAGTTGCAGCAGGTTGGCACCGCCAAGGAAATCTACACCCGACCCAAAAACCGCTTTGTGGCAAGCTTCATCGGCGAGACCAACTTCTTGGAGGCCCGCGCTGAAGGTGGCAAAGTTCGCCTCGCCTCGGGCGATCTGGTGGAGTTTGAGACACCCGCGACCGGCGACATCACCCTCACGATCCGCCCCGAACAACTGCGCCTTGTGCCGGCCGGCGAAGCGGGTGCCATTCCGGCGGTGATCTCAAACCTCGTCTATTTCGGCACCGATACCCATGTGCACCTGGAACTGGCCGACCGCACCGAGATCATGGCGCGGGTGCAAAGTCCGGCCACCGGCGACGCCGGGTTTGAACGCGGCAGCCGCATTGGGGTGCGCTTTGCCCCGGGCGCCTTGCAGGCGCTGGGGGAATGACCATGAGCCCCGCCGAAGAGGCCCAGATCAAGCAATCGGCCCGCAATGGCTGGCTCTTGTCGACACCGGCGCTGGTGGTTCTGGCCGTGTCGGCCGTCGGTCCGCTGTTCATCATCCTGCTATACTCCTTTCTTGAGGCGGGAACCCACGGCAACGTGGTCTGGGCCTTCTCGACAGAGGGCTGGAAGTCGCTCTTTTGGACCAAGGACATCTTCACCGACAGCTATGTCTTGGCTGACGCGCATCTGACGATCTTTTGGCGGTCGGTGAAACTGTCTTTGATGACCACGCTCTTCACCTTTGTGGTGGGCTTTCCGACCGCTTGGTTCATCGCCACCCGCCCCGCCAGCCAGCGGGCGCTTTGGTTGTTTCTCATCACCATTCCGTTCTGGACCAACCTTCTGATCCGCACCTATGCGATCAACGAAGTGATCCGGGCCGAAGGTCTGATGAACGTATTCCTGCTGAAGATTGGTGTGATTTCAGAACCCTTGATGCTGATCTACACCGATATCGCCATCTTTATTGGCATGACCTATGTCTACCTTCCGCTGATGGTTTTGCCCTTGTTTGCGGCGATCGATCGTTTTGACATGCGGCTTTTGGAGGCAGGCTATGACCTTTATGCCAGCCGTTGGCAGATCTTGCGCAAAATCATCCTGCCGATCGTCAAACCGGGGATCATTGCGGGGTCCATTCTGGTCTTTGTGCCCTCGCTGGGAGCCTATGTGACGCCGCGCGTTCTGGGAGGCGGCAAGCAGATGATGATTGGCAACCTGATCGAGTTGCAATTCGGCCAAGGCAAGAACTGGCCTTTGGGTGCGGCCCTGTCGCTGACGCTTTTGCTGATCGTGACTGTCGCGCTGCTGTATTATGTCCGCGTCGCCAACGGGGAGAAAAAGCATGGCTAAGTCCAGCTTTCAGGTCGCCCGTCTTCCCGGCTTTTCCACCATTGCGATGCTCGCCTTTCTGGCGCTTTACATCCCGATCTTCACCTTGGTGGTCTATTCCTTCAACTCTGAGACGGCCATCGGCAACTGGGGTGAGTTCTCGTGGAAGTGGTATGTAAAAGCTTGGGACAATCAGACGGTCAAGGATGCCACGCTGCGCTCGCTGGTGATCGCGAGCTTTGCGGCGGTGTTCTCGACCATACTGGCCACCATGGCCGCACTGGGCACTACGCGTCGGCGCGCCTTCAAGGGCCAGACATTTATCTATGTGATGATCAACCAACCCCTGATGGTGCCTGAGATTGTCACCGCCGTGGCGCTGATGATCCTTTTTGGTCTTATCAAGACCGTGACGGGTATTCATGGGCTGGGCTATCTGATCTTGGCCCATACTGCCTTTTGCATCCCCTTTGCCTATCTGCCAATCCGCGCGCGGCTGGAAGGGATGGACCTGACGCTAGAAACCGCTGCGGCCGATCTTTACGCGACGCCTTGGCGGACCTTTCGTCGGGTGACACTGCCGATCTTGATGCCCGGGGTGATCGCCGGGATGATGCTGGCCTTTGTGGTCAGCTTGGATGATGTGGTCATCACCGAATTTGTGAAATCGGCGGGGCAAGATACTCTGCCCACCTACATGCTGGGCCAGATGCGCCGCCAGTTGACGCCCGAGATCAACGCGATCTCGACCGGGCTTTTGTTGCTGACCGTCGTGCTGTTGACCGCATTCTTCCTGCTGACACGCGACAAAGAAAAAACTTAGATACTCATAACCAAACTGCCAAAACCAACACGGGAGACGACCATGAAAAGATTCCTCACCGCGACCGCCCTGCTGATGGCCAGCACCGGGCTTGCCAGCGCCGAAGGCACGCTGCAGCTTTACAACTGGGGCAACTACACATCGCCCGAGCTTTTGGAGAAGTTCAAGGCAGAGACGGGCATCACCGTGACGGTGACCGACTATGACAGCAACGACACCGCGCTGGCCAAGATCGAGGCCGGTGGCCACGGCTTTGACCTTGTGGTGCCCTCGGCCAACTACGTGTCGATCTTCAACGAAAAGGGCCTGACGGTTCCGTTGGATCTGGCCAAGCTGCCGAACCACGCCAATATCGCCCCGGAATGGAAAGACGTCGCTTGGGATCCGGGTCGCACCACTTCGGTTCCGTGGCAGTGGGGCACTGTCGGCATCGCGGTGGACACCGCGATCTACGGCGGCGACATCAACACCTCGGCTGTCTGGCTGGAAGTGCCGGATGAGTTGAAGGGCAAGTTGAACGTCGTCCCCGAGATGATGGATATCATCACGCTGGCGACCAAGTACCATGGCGGCGAGCCCTGCAGCGAGGACCTTGAGGTTCTTAAGAAGGTACGTGACAGCCTGATGGCGGCCAAGCCGAACTGGATCTCGATGGATTACGGCGCCACCGAGAAGATGGCCAATGGCGATTGGGCTGCTTCGGTGAACTGGAACGGTTCTTCCATGCGTATCCGTCTGGACAAAGAGACTGTGGCCTACGGTTATCCGCGGGAAGGCTATCCGTTGTGGATGGACTCGGTCATGCTCCTGAAGGACGCACAGAACGTCGACAACGCCTATGCCTTCATGGATTTCATCATGAAGCCGGAAAACGCAGCGCTGATTTCCAACTTCGCGCGCTATGCCAACGGGATTGCCGGATCTGAGGCCTTCATGGACCCCGAAATGGCGACCGCCCCCGAAGTCGTGATCCCCGAAGAGCACAAGGCAGCGGGCTTCTTCATGCCGACCTGTAATGAAAAGTCGCGTGAATACATGACCGCGATCTGGACTGAGTTGATGAAGTAATCCTAAAGCGATGCGGGGGCAGACGATGCCCCCGCATCATTTCTTTTCGCGCTGACGCGCAGCTGAAAGGGACGTTCCGCCCCCTCGCCGCAAGCGCCTCACCCCCTGAGAGTATTTGGAAAGGCGCAAATGGCTTTGTGGGAGCACTCGGCCTCGGAGGTGTCGCGCATGATCGCGGCACGCGAGGTGGCACCGTCCGAAGTGATGGCGGCGCATTTGGACCGGATCGACGCGGTGAACGGCGCGGTCAATGCGGTGGTCTCGCTGCGCGACCGCGAGGCGCTTATGGTCGAGGCGAAGGCGGCTGATGATGCCCCCCGCCAAGGCTGGCTGCATGGCCTGCCCTTTGCGGTCAAGGATCTGTGCGCCACCAAGGGGTTGCGCACCACTTGGGGCAGCCCATTGTTCAAGGATTTCGTCCCGTCAACCGACGATCTGTTGGCCGCGCGGATGCGTGGCGCGGGGGCGATCTTTATTGGCAAGACCAATACCCCCGAATGGGGCCACGGCAGCCACAGCTTCAACCCGCTTTTTGGGGTGACCCGCAATCCCTATGACCTTAGCCGAACCGCGGGTGGGTCGTCTGGTGGGGCAGCTGCGGGCCTTGCGGCGCGCATGCTGCCAGTCGCGGATGGCAGCGACATGATGGGCAGTCTTCGCAATCCAGCGGCCTTTTGCAATATCTATGGGTTTCGCCCATCTTGGGGCCTTGTCCCGGCAGATGCCGAAGGCGACACACATATGGCGACCTTGGCCACCGAAGGACCCATGGGGCGCACGGTGGAGGATGTCGCACGGCTGTTGCAGGTGCAGGCCGGCATCAATCCTGAAGTGCCCTTCGGCAGGGAGCCAGAGGATTTCGTCGCGGCACTCACCGGGGCAAGCCTGAAAGGCAAGCGCATCGGCTGGTTGGCCGATTGGGGCGGGGCCTATGAGATGGAGCCGGGGATTGTGGATCTCTGCGCCCGGGCCTTGTCCCAGATGGAAGCCATGGGCGCCATCGTTGAGGTGTTGCCCCCGCCCTTCCCAGCCGAAAAGCTTTGGTCATCTTGGACCACGCTGCGGGCGATGCTGAATGCGGGCGGGTTCAAAGCGATCTATGACCAGCCCGACAAACGCGCGCAGTTGAAGGTCGAGACCTTGTGGGAGATTGAGCAAGGCAGAAGCCTGTCAGCGCAGGCGGTTTATGAGGCGAGCACCCTTCGTAGCCGCTATTACGCCCATATGGCGCGGCTGTTTCAGACCTATGATGCCATAGCGCTGCCCAGTGCGCAGGTTTGGCCCTTCCCAACCGACTGGCGTTGGCCGCAAGAGATCAACGGTCAAGCGATGGACACCTATCACCGCTGGATGGAGGTGGTGATCCCCGTCAGCCTGATCGGCCTGCCCGCCGTGTCACTGCCGGTGGGCTTTGGCCCGCAAGGTTTGCCGATGGGAATGCAGTTGGCGGGGCCAGTGGGCGCAGATGCCGCGATCCTTGCCATGGCGCAGGCTTGGCATGAGGCCACCGACTGGCCGGGCCAGCGGCCACCAAAACTTGCCTGACGCATCAAGCCGCCGTAAGTCTGGCGCATGATCCTGTATCAGCTTCTCATGGCTTTGGCCTTGCCTGTGATTCTGGCCCACCAAGCGGTCTTTGGACCGCGTGGAGCCGTGGCGGAACGGCTGGGCCTTTTGCCAGCGCCGGGGCCGGGGATACGGCTGTGGCTGCATGCGGCCTCGGTGGGAGAGGTGACGTCTGCGCGCTGGGTGATCGAGGCGCTGTTGGCTGCACGACCGGGGTTGCAGGTCTTAGTGACCACCAACACCGCAACCGGGCGGGTGCAAGTGCAAGGGTGGTCTTTGCCGGGGGTGGCCGCGGCCCTTGCCCCTTTTGACAGCGCAGGTGCAGCCGGACGTGTCATGGACCTCTGGCAACCGCAGGCGCTGGTGATTGTGGAGAACGAGCTGTGGCCGGCGCGGTTGCGCGCGGCCGACAATCGTGGCTTACCCGTGCTGGTGATCGGGGCGCGGATGTCGAGGCGCAGCGCGCGGCGCTGGCGCTGGCTGAGTGGGTTGATGCAGCCCATGCTGGCGCGAATCGACTGGCTCTCGGCGCAGGACAGTGACAGTCTGGTGCGGCTGAAGGCGCTGGGTTTGCGCGATGCGGCTGCCGGGCCGATCATGGCGATCAAGTCCATTGGGTCGGCCCTAAGCGAGCCTGTTGACCTGCCCTTTGCCTCGCCTGCGCCCCGCACGTCAACGCTGCTGGCCGCATCGACGCATGAGGGGGAGGAGGCCGTTGTGTTGGATGGGTTTCTCACCTCTTCGCAATTCCACCATCTGATCCTTGCGCCGCGCCACCCACAGCGGGGCGAGGCAATTGCGGCAATGCTTGCGGCGCGGGGGCTGCGCTTTGCTCGCCGGGCGAAGGGCGAGGTACCGGGCCCTGATACCCAAGTCTATCTGGCCGATACCATGGGAGAGATGCCCTTTTGGTATGCCATGGCCGGGGCCACAGTCATTGGCGGCAGCTTTGCGGCCAAGGGTGGACACACGCCTTGGGAACCCGCGCGCCAGCGTTCAGCGATCTTGCACGGACCATCACTGCACAACTTTGCCGCCCCATTCGCCGCGCTGGATCGGGCAGGCGGCGCTCTCGCGGTGAGCGACAGCGAGACCTTGTCCCGCGCCCTTGATACACTGGATTCTGCCGCACAGGCCCGGCTTGCCGAGATCGCAGCGCAAGTTCTGGCCCCCGAGGGCGACGGGGCCGAGGTGGTGGCAGCCCTGCTTCAGTGGTTGAAAGGATAGCGGGCCAGAACCTCATAATGCGCACCGCCCCGGCCAAGGTGGCTTTCATAAAGCACCATCTCACGGGCGGTGAAGGGCGCGGGACGAAAGCCCGCCCCGGCCACCACCGCGCGCTCTAGCCGAAATGCCTGTTCGGGTTTGGGTGGTTTGAAGCGGCCCAGCGTCACATGAGGGTGAAAACGTCGCGCCTCGGGCTCGGCCCCCGCGCGGCGTGCGGCGGTCTCAACCTTGGCCTGCATCGCCATCAGCGTGGGGTTCAGGGCAACCGCCGCATAGCATAGGCGCGGGCGCGCCCCACCAAAAAGGCCAAAGCCTTCGATCTGCACGCCTAACGGCGCCAACCGCAGTGCCAGCCACGCCTCATGCACGGCCTCAAGAACCGGCAGCGGCGTATCGCCCAAGAACACCAATGTCAGATGCAAGCTTTCGGGATCAACCCGCGCGGGCAGCGGCAGCATGAGCTGCTGCACCTCCAACGCCTCTTGCAACTCGTCAGGCAACTCGAGCGCCAGAAAGACCCGCTTCATCGGGCCGCCAGTCGCGCCAGCCGGTCCCGAATCTCGGGCCGCACCGGGCCTTCGCGCGGCGCATCTTGTAGCTGGATAAGCAACTCCCGGGCGGGCAACGGTCGCTTGCCACCCTGCCAACCAAGACTGGCCAGAACCAAGCGTGCCACTTCGGGCAATACATCCGGCACCGCCGCGCCCAAGAGATCGGCCCATAACAGCGTCCAAAGCCGCGCCCCCGTCCAAGGGTTATAGCCGCCCCCCACCAAGAGCAAAAACCGCGGCGAAAGCAGTCGCAAACCGGCCAGAACGGCGCGATGGGCATTGTTTGACAGCGCCAGCCGCGACAAGGGATCCTCGAGCAGCGCATCCGCCCCGGCCTGCAACACGATGAGATCGGGCTTGAACGCCGCCACTCTTGGCAGGATCAACCCCTCCAGCACCGCCCGCATCTCGGTATCATTGAACCCGCGCGGCACCGGCAGGTTAAAGACATTACCGCCGCCATCATCGGTTAGCATCCCACTGAAAGGCCATCGATTTTCCTCATGCACCGAAATGAGCAACACCGACGGGTCGCCCGCCAACCCGGCCTCGACACCATCCGCGTGATGGGCGTCGATGTCGACATAAGCCACCCGTGCCAGCCCAGCGCGGCGCGCGGTGAGGATGCCCAGAACCGGATCGTTCAAATAGCAAAACCCATTGGCCCGATCGCGCAGGCCATGATGGGTACCGCCGCCCGGCACATGCACGGCCCCTGACGGCGCAGCCGCTAGCGCCTCGGCAGCCCACAT
>JBMSKG010000104.1:0-9260 GCA_049419625.1 Paracoccaceae bacterium
CAACGGGTGTGTATTCGGCGTCGAAAGAGTTCATCGCAAAGGCACATGTGACCGCTGAAAGCTACGCCACGATGTATGCGGCCTCGGTCGCGGATCCTTCGGCATTTTGGGCCGAGCAGGGCAAGCGCATCGATTGGATCAAGGATTACACCAAGATCAAGGACACCAATTTCGATCTGGGGAAGGTGTCGATCAAGTGGTACGAGGATGGCACTTTGAACGTGTCGGCCAATTGCATTGACCGCCATATGGTCAGCCGCGCCAACCAGACCGCGATCATCTGGGAGCCGGACAGCCCGGCAACGCCCGCCCAGCACATCACCTATGCCCAGTTGTTGGAGCAGACCTGCCGGATGGCCAATGTGCTGAAGGCGCATGGCGTTGAGCGCGGCGACCGGGTTGTGATCTATCTGCCGATGATCCCCGAGGCCGCCTATGCCATGCTGGCCTGCGCCCGGATCGGGGCGATCCATTCCATCGTTTTTGCAGGCTTTTCGCCCGATGCTTTGGCCAACCGGATCAATGACTCGGAAGCCAAGCTGGTGATCACCGCCGATTTCGCGCCGCGGGGCGGCAAGAAAACCGCGCTGAAGGCCAACACCGATCAGGCGCTGATGAACTGCGATGACCGGGTTAAATGCCTTGTGGTCAAGCACACCGGCGACCAGACCTCGTGGGTGGATGGCCGCGACATTGATGCCAAGGCCGAGATGGCGGCGGCCAAGCCCTATTGCCCCTATGTGGAAATGGGCGCGGAAGATCCGCTGTTCATCCTGTACACCTCGGGCTCGACCGGCAAGCCGAAGGGCGTGGTTCACACTTCGGGCGGCTATCTGGTTTATGCGTCGATGACGCATCAGATGACCTTTGATTACCAAGAGGGCGACATCTTCTGGTGCACCGCCGATGTGGGTTGGGTCACCGGGCACAGCTATATCATCTATGGCCCGCTGGCCAACGGCGCGACCACGATCATGTTCGAAGGCGTGCCGACCTATCCCGATGCGGGCCGCTTCTGGGAGGTCTGCGCCAAGCACAAGGTCAACCAGTTCTACACCGCGCCGACCGCGATCCGCAGCCTGATGGGCATGGGGCCGGAGTGGGTGAACAAGCACGACCTGTCCAGCCTGAAGCTGTTGGGTTCGGTGGGTGAGCCGATCAACCCCGAGGCGTGGAACTGGTACAACACCCATGTCGGCAAAGGGAAATGCCCGATCGTCGATACTTTCTGGCAGACCGAGACCGGTGGCCACCTGATCACCCCCTTGCCGGGCGCCATTCCGCAAAAGCCCGGTTCGGCCACCAAGCCCTTCTTTGGCGTCAAGCCGGTTGTGCTGGATCCGGCGACGGCCAAGGTGCAGGACGCGACCGAGACCGACGGCGTTCTGTGCATCGCCGACAGTTGGCCGGGCCAGATGCGCACGCTTTGGGGCGATCATGCGCGGTTTGAAGAGGCCTATTTCAGCCAGTATCGCGGCTATTACTTTACCGGCGACGGCTGCCGCCGCGATGCGGATGGCTATTACTGGATTACGGGCCGCGTGGATGACGTGATCAACGTCTCGGGTCACCGCATGGGCACCGCCGAAGTGGAATCCGCACTGGTGGCGCATCCGCAGGTCGCGGAAAGCGCGGTTGTGGGCTATCCCCACGACATCAAGGGCCAAGGCATCTATGCCTATGTCACCTTGATGAACGGGGTCGAGCCGACGGACGCCCTGCGCAAAGAGCTAGAGGCGTGGGTTCGCACCGAGATTGGTCCGATTGCCAAGCCTGATCTTATTCAGTGGGCCCCCGGCCTGCCGAAAACCCGGTCAGGCAAGATCATGCGCCGTATCCTGCGCAAGATTGCCGAGAATGATTACAGCAGCTTGGGTGACACCTCGACGCTGGCCGATCCTTCGGTGGTTGACGATCTGATCGCCAACCGCATGAACCGGGGTTAAGGGCGCATGGCGGCGAACGCACCCGTTTTGATCTTGCTTGGCCCCCCGGGGGCCGGCAAAGGCACGCAAGCCCGGATGCTGGAAGAGGACTTTGGCCTTGTGCAGCTGTCGACCGGCGACATGTTGCGCGCAGCGGTGGCCGCAGGTTCAGATGCGGGCAAGCGGGCCAAGGCGGTGATGGAGGCGGGTCAGCTTGTCAGCGATGACATCGTGCTGGCCATCTTGCGCGACCGCATGGGCCAGCCTGATGTGACCAAGGGGATCATCTTGGATGGTTTTCCCCGCACCGACGGGCAGGCGGCGGCCCTTGACGGGCTTTTGGCCGGCAATGGCCAGCGCGTCACCGCGGCGATCAGCCTTGAGGTCGATGACGAGGCCATGGTGGGCCGCGTCTCGGGCCGCTACACCTGCGCCAAGTGCGGCGAAGGCTATCATGACCAATTCAAACTGCCCGCCACGGCCGGGGTTTGTGACAAATGCGGCGGCACCGACATGAAGCGTCGGGCCGACGACAACGCCGAAACTGTGCGTGAACGGCTGAAAGCCTATCACGCTCAGACGGCTCCGCTGATTGCCTATTACGCGGGCAAAGGCGTCTTGCAGAAGATTGATGCGATGGGTCCCATCGCAGACATCCGCAGGGCGCTTGGGTCCATTGTGGGGCAAGTGGCGGCGTGAGGGAGGCCTGTTGCCCCGGATCCCCCGGGGCTGCAGTGCAAGTAAGAAACCAACCAGGGAGAGACACTCATGGCGGACAAGTCATCTGCCGGCGCTTACTGGGCGGCGAACATCAAGGTCATCGTTATTTCGTTGGCAATCTGGTTCGCTTGCTCGTTCGGGCTGGGCATTCTGCTTCGTCCTGCGCTGTCCGGGATCCACGTCGGCGGCGCCGATATCGGGTTCTGGTTCGCTCAGAACGGATCGATCTATGTGTTCCTGATCCTCATCTTCGTCTACGCGAAGGTGATGAACGGGATCGACCGCGCCCACGGCGTGGAAGAATAAAGGGAACCGGGACTGATGGATCAGTTTACACTCAACCTTATCGTCATCGGCCTGTCCTTTGCGCTTTACTTCGGGATCGCGTTCTGGGCTCGCGCCGGTTCGACGGCTGAATTCTATGCCGCTAACCAGGGTGTTCCCCCGGTTATGAACGGCATGGCGACTGCGGCTGACTGGATGTCGGCAGCGTCCTTTATCTCGATGGCGGGTCTGATCGCCTTCGGGGGCTACAACAACTCGGTCTTCCTGATGGGCTGGACCGGCGGCTATGTGCTCTTGGCGCTGCTGCTTGCCCCTTATCTGCGCAAGTTCGGCAAGTTCACCGTGCCGGAATTCGTGGGCGACCGCTTCTACTCGACCTCGGCCCGCATGGTTGCCGTGATTTGTCTTCTCGTCATCTCGATCACCTACGTTATCGGGCAGATGGTGGGCGTGGGCGTGACCTTTGCACGCTTCTTGGAAGTGTCGACCACGACCGGTCTGTTGATCGGTTCGGCTGTCGTGTTCGCCTATGCGGTGTTCGGCGGCATGAAGGGCATCACCTATACCCAGGTGGCGCAGTACATCGTGCTGATCATCGCCTATACCATTCCGGCGATCTTCATCTCGCTGAACCTGACCGGCAACTTCCTGCCGCAGCTGGGCTTCATCGGGTCTTATGCACCGACCGGTGGTGACGTCTACTTCCTGGACAAGCTTGACCAGGTTGTGACCGATCTGGGCTTTGCCGCCTACACCGCCGACACGACGAACATGCTCAACATGTTCCTCATCACGATGTCGCTGATGATCGGTACGGCTGGTTTGCCGCACGTCATCATCCGCTTCTTCACCGTGCCGAAAGTGTCGGATGCCCGTTCGTCGGCTGGCTGGGCGCTGGTGTTCATTGCACTGCTGTACACCGTGGCTCCGGCTGTGGGTTCGATGGCGCGTTTGAACATCACCACCACCTTCTGGCCGGGTGCCATTGATGGTGACACCTTCTCGAAGCCCGCGCTTTCGATCGCTGAGATCGACAGCAACCCGGACCTGTCTTGGATCCGGAACTGGGAAAAGACGGGTCTTCTGGCGTTCGCCGACAAGAACGGCGACGGCATGATCCAGTACTTCAACGAGAAGAAGCCGGTTGCTGACGCCAACAAGGCGTTGGGTGCCGCGAAGAAGGCCTTGGCCGATGCTGCTGCCGATGCCGACAAGGCACCGCTGGAAGCTGCGGTGACGGAAGCACAGGCTGCTGTGGACGCTGCATTGGCCGATCCGGCCAACGGTCTGGGTGGCAAGTCGCTGGCCGAGCAAGGCATCGTCGGCAACGAACTGACCACCGTGAACAACGACATCATGGTTCTTGCGAACCCTGAAATCGCTGCTCTGCCCGGCTGGGTTATCGCACTTGTCGCAGCCGGTGGTCTTGCCGCCGCGCTGTCGACCGCTGCGGGCCTTCTGTTGGCCATTTCTTCGGCCATCAGCCATGACCTGATCAAGGGTGCCTTGAACCCGAACATCAGCGAAAAGGGCGAACTTCTGGCCGCGCGTATCTCGATGGCCTTCGCCATCGTGCTCGCGACCTGGCTTGGTCTGAACCCGCCCGGCTTTGCCGCGCAGGTGGTGGCCTTGGCCTTCGGTCTGGCCGCTGCGACGATCTTCCCGGTGCTGATGATGGGGATCTTCTCGACCTTCGTCACGAAAGAAGGGGCGATCATGGGGATGTTGGTCGGTCTGGTGACCACCTCGGTCTACATCTTCCTGTTCTTGGGCTGGTTCTTCATTCCCGGCACCAACGTCTACCCGAACACGCCTGATGCCCACTGGTTCGGCATCTCTCCGGCGGCCTTCGGTCCGATCGGCGCGATCTTGAACATTGGCACGGCTTACATCGTGTCGATGATGACGAAAGCTCCGCCGCAGGACGTGCAGGATCTGATCCAGTCGATCCGCGTGCCCAAGGGCGCCGGCAAGGCTCAGTCGCACTAAGCCTCTTGCGCCTCCGGGGATTTTCCTCGGGGGCGCACCTCCGTAAGGACCCCAACGATGAGTGACGACGCCTCCTCCATCATCGGATTTCTGGAAACGGTCCACCCCTACGACAGTCTGCCGCAGGACGAGTTGGCGCGAGTCGCCACTTCCTTCCGCCGCAGAGATTTGGCCGCCGGTCAGGTGATCTACACCGCGGGCGATGCCATGGAAGGGCTGTTCCTTGTGATGCAAGGCACGGTCGAGGTGATGGACCCTTCGGGGGTTCTTGTCTCGATCCTTGGGCCGCGCAATTCCTTGGGTGAGCGCGGGCTGATGCGCGATGGGGTCGCGGTGACCACCGCGCGCACCGCTGCGGCCAGCACGGTCTTGATGCTGCCGGGGGGGGAGTTTCGCCGCCTGATCGCCAGCTATCCGGCCTTTGAGCGGTTCTTTCACCGTGGTCGCAGCCAAGAAACCCGCGAGGCGGATATCTCGACCCGCAAGGTGGGCGACCTGATTTCGCGCCCGCCCGTGGCGGTGACGCCGGACACCACCATCCGCGCTGCCGCCCAGATCATGCGCGACGCCCATATCTCTTGCCTTGCCGTGGCCACTGATGGGCAGTTGCAGGGCATCGTTACGGCCCGTGATTTCACCAACAAGGTGTTGGCCGAAGGGATTGATCCGGCAAGCCCGATCAGCGCCGTCATGGCGCGCGATCCCTTGGTGCTGACGCCCGACAGTCTGGGATCTGACATTCTGCACACGATGCTTGAACACCGCATCGGCCATTTGCCGGTGGTGGAGGCCGGCAAGCTCGTTGGGATGATTACCCAGACCGACCTGACCCGGTTTCAGGCGGTGTCCTCGGCGCTCTTGGTGCGCGATGCGGCCACGGCCCAGACGGTTGACGCGTTGGGGGCCGCCACCGCCCGCATCCCGCGCCTTTTGGTGCAGTTGGTGGGCGGCAATCATGCCCATGACGTGGTGACGCGGTTGATCACCGATGTGGCGGACACGGTCACTCGGCGGCTGTTGTCCTTTGCCGAAGCAGACCTTGGCCCGGCGCCGGTGCCGTATCTTTGGGCCGCCTGCGGCAGCCAAGGGCGGCAGGAACAGACAGGCGTCTCGGATCAGGACAATTGCCTGATCATCGATGATGCCGCCACGGATGCCGATATGGCCTATTTCGCCGAACTCGCGCGGCGGGTTTGTGATGGGCTGGACGCGTGCGGCTATTTCTATTGCCCCGGCGACATGATGGCGACCAACCCGCAATGGTGCCAACGCCAGTCGGTCTGGCGGGGGTATTTCGACAAATGGATCAACACGCCCGATCCGACGGCGCAGATGTTGGCGAGCGTGATGTTCGACCTGCGCCCGATTGGCGGCAAGGCGAGCCTGTTCACCGATCTGCAGGCTGACACGCTGGAGAAGGCTGCGAAAAACTCGATCTTCGTGGCGCATATGATTGGCAACAGCCTAAAGCACACCCCGCCTTTGGGCCTGTTGCGCGGCTTTGCCACCATCCGGTCGGGCGAGCACAAGAACACCATTGATCTCAAGCACAATGGCGTTGTGCCGGTGACCGATCTGGGGCGGGTTTACGCGCTGATCGGGCAATTGCCGGTGGTGAACACCCGCGCAAGGCTGGAGGCGGCGGCGGAGGCGGGGGTGATCTCGTCCTCGGGCGCGCGCGACCTGCTGGAGGCATATGATCTGATCGCCGAAACTCGGCTTCAGCATCAACTGCGCCGGGTCAAGGCGGGGCATAAGCCGGACAATTTCATAGCGCCTTCGGATCTGTCGGATTTCGAACGCAGCCATCTGCGCGACGCCTTTGTCGTCGTGCGCACCATGCAATCCGCCATCGGGTCCGCCCGTGGCGCAAGAAGTTAAGGAACGACGAAACCATGGCACTTGAACTGATCGGATCCTTGCTTGTCGCGGCGGTGTTCGGCCTGATGGCTTGGGCGTTTCGGCGTTGGGTGCCGTCTGCGCCGAAATGGCTGATCTCGGTCAGCGCCGGAGTGGGCCTGATTGGGACAACGGTCTGGCTGGAATATGACTGGTTCAACCGCGTCAGCGCCGAATTGCCGCCCGGTTTCGTCGTGGTCAATGCCGAGGCCACCAGCAATCCATTGCGGCCTTGGACCTATCTGGTGCCGATCACCACCAGCTTTTCGGCGCTGGACACCAACAAACTGGCCCACCATCCGCAGGTGGACACATTGGTGACCGCGCCGGTCTTTGGCTTTGCGCGCTGGAAGAACCCGCAAAGCGCGTTGATCGTGTTCGACTGTGCGGACAACCGCCAGACGCCGATTGTCGAGGGGATGCAGATTGATGAGGCTGGTGTTGTGACCGGGGCGGCTTGGGTCACCACAGAGGCTGGGGATGAATTGCACGAGGCGGCCTGCCTCAAGGGCTAAGTGGGAGGTCTAAGATGGCCGATACCAAACGCAAACACCGCGTCCTTGTCGTGGAAGACGAGGACAACATCGCCTTGGCGTTGGACTTTTTGATGACCCGCGAAGGCTATGACCATTCGCGCGTCGCCGATGGGGCCGAGGCGCTGCCGCGTATTCGCGCCACGCATCCGGATCTGGTGCTTTTGGATGTGATGCTGCCCGGCGCGTCGGGTTATGAGATTTGCCAAGGTGTGCGGCTGGATCCCGATCTGGCCGATGTGAAGATCCTGATGATGACCGCGCGCGGATCAGCGATCGAGCGTCGCAAGGGTCTGGCGATTGGTGCCGATGGGTTCATCACCAAACCGTTCGAGTTGAAAGAGTTGCGGGAGGAAGTGCGCAGGCTTCTGGACGCGGGGGCGTAAGATGCTCGCCCGGCTTTCGCTGCGCGTCAGGGTTTTCCTGTTTTTTGCTGCCCTTGGGCTGGGCATCGTGGTTGCCATGGTCGCGGGGCTGGCGCTGGGCTATCGGCGCCTTGGTGTGCCCGAGGCGCTGCCGGGCTTTGTGCAGGCCGGGGTGGTGGCGGGGTTTGTGGCGCTGCTGTTGGTGGCTTGGGTTTGGTTCTTGTTTGATGCCAATGTGGCAAAGCCGATTGATATCCTGTCGGGGGCGCTGAGGGCGCGGGCACATTCGGATGTGACCTCCGAGATGGATGTGGCGATGGCGCGCTATTTGGGCGATCTGGCCCCGGCGGCCACGGCCGCCGCGCGGCGGTTGACCGAAACGCGCTCGGCGCTGGCGGAATCGGTGATGCGCGAGACGCAGCGGTTGTCGCAAGAGAAATCCCGGCTGGAGACGCTTTTGTCCGATGTGCCGGTCGGGGTCTTGCTGGTGTCGGGCGATCATACGCTGGCGTTTTACAACACGCCGGCCGTTGATCTGATGGCCGCCGGGGTGGCCCCCGGTCTGGACCGGCCGTTGTTTGATTACTTGCGCGAAGGCCCCATTCGCCATGCCCATGACCGGCTGATCGCCACGGGGGATGCCGATGCGGCGACGGACCTTTTGTGCACCACCACCACCGGCGCGCGGGTTTTGGCGGCGCGGATGCGTTTGACGCCGGGCGGGCAGGGCTCGACCCCCGGCTATGTGTTGACGCTGCGCGATGTGACGGCCGATCTGTCGGCCCATGCGCGGCGTGAGGCGCTTTTGGCCGAGGTGTTTGACCGTGTGCGCCGCCCGGCGGCGAACCTGTCGACCCTGATGGAGGTTGTCCCGGCTGGCGAGGTGTTGCCCGCCGCCATGGACAGCGCGCTGCGCCAAGAGGTGGCGGCGCTGTCGCAGGCGGTCACCGAACTTGCGCGGCGCCATGACGAGGGCCGGATCGAGGGTGGCGGGCTGACACAGGCCCGCGCCTCGGATCTGGCGGATGGGCTGAAGGCGCGGCTGGAGGCGGAGGGCGTGGCCCTGATCACCGAGGCCGCCGACATTCTGCTGCGCGCCAACGGGTTTGAGATCATCTCGCTGTTGGATGGTCTTGCGCTGCATCTGCGGCAGGACCTTCAGGCCAATGACGTGACACTGAGCATCGACGAAGAGGACAGCGGCGCGATGATCCGCCTGAGTTGGACAGGGGGGCCGGTCAGCATCGGCGCGCTGGACCATTGGCTGGACGAGCCGCTGGACCGGATGGTGCCCGAGATTGCCTGCCGGTCGGTGCTGACCAGCCACGCGACCGAGCTTTGGCCCGAGCCTGTGGCGGGCGGGCGGCAGTCTTTGTGCCTGCCCATCCGGCAGGCGCGCCGCGCCACGGCGCGGCCCAAGCCGGTGATCCGCACCGTGGTCTATGACTTTGACCTTTTGTCGCGAGCCCGCACCGACAAGGTGGCCGAGACGGCCTTGCAAAACCTGACCTATGTGGTCTTTGACACCGAAACCACCGGGCTTT
>JBMSKG010000105.1:0-9232 GCA_049419625.1 Paracoccaceae bacterium
TTGACTGCCAGTCAAAGCCGAACAACATCACCATGATCGGCGCAATGCCAACAATCGGCAATGCGGCGACGAAATTGCCCACCGGCAAAAGGCCGCGCTGCAAGAACGGACTGCGGTCGATCAAGATCGCCGTGCCAAATGCGGCAGCGCATCCAATGAGGTAGCCCGAAAGTGCACCCTTCACCGCCGTCTGCACGAAATCACCCCACAGGATCGGCAGGCTTTCGGCAAAGCGCACCGCAACGGCCGAGGGCGGCGGCAGGATCACAGGCGAGACATTCAGCCCCCGCACCAACCCTTCCCACAAGATCAGGATGGTCAGGCCAAAGATCACCGGCACTGCAAGTTTGCCCCCGCGCGTCCGCGACAGGGGCGAGGCCGCAAGCCGGCTGTTGACCCACCAGCCAAACGCCCAAGCGCCCAAGGCCACCAGAACCCAGCTCATCGCGCCATCCCCATGCGTTTCAAGGTGCTTCGCTCCACCATGCCGATCAGCATCACCATGCCCGCCGCCACCACAGCCGCCGCAAAGAGCGCCGCCCAGATCTGCACCGTCTGACCATAGTAACTGCCCGACAAAAGCCGCGCCCCAAGGCCCGCGACCGCACCCGTCGGCAATTCACCCACGATCGCCCCAACCAAACTGGCCGCCATGCCGACCTTCAAGCTGGTGAAGAGATAGGGCATCGACGAGGGCAAGCGCAGCTTCCAGAACACTTCCGACCGGCTGGCATGATAGGTCTGCAACAGATCAAGCTGCATCTGATCGGGGCTGCGCAAGCCCTTCACCATCCCCACCACCACCGGGAAGAACGACAAATAGGCCGAGATGATCGCCTTCGGAACCAGCCCCTGCAGGCCGACAGAGTTCAAGACCACGATGATCATCGGGGCAATCGCCAGAATGGGAATCGTCTGGCTCGCAATCGCCCACGGCATCACGCTCATATCCATCGCGCGGTTGTGGATGATGCCCACGGCCAGCAAAATGCCCATGACCGTGCCCATGACAAATCCCAACAGCGTGGCCGACAACGTGATCCAGCCGTGATAGACCAAGGACCGTTTTGAGGTCGGCGCCATGCCAAAGGTAGACTTGACCAGCTCCGACACCACCTGATGCGGCGCAGGCAACGCCGGCCGTTCTTGGTTCCAGGTCTCTGCAATCAGAGCCATCCCTGTCGCTGGCTCCACCCCCGCCCGCGCCGCCTGATCATAGATCCAAGCGCGGTTCAACCCAACCGCAGCGGCATACCAGATGACGACAATCGCAAGAACAACCGTCAGAACCGGAAGAACATGTCTCATGCCCCTGCCCCCTTTGGCCAAGCGATCATCGCCACAGCGACGATGCCCAGGGTCAGCCCGGCCCATTGCAAAGGCGCCAGCCGCTCACCAAAGGCAACAGCCGCCAAGAGCGTGATCGCCACCATCTGGAAAATGGCCGACAGCACAATCGCCACCCCCAGCCCCTCGCCGCGCATCACCTGCACCATCAGCGTGTTGCCGACGCAAAACAGCAACAAGGCCCCAATCAGAACCCAGACCGCCGCGCCCCCGGCATAGATCTTCAACGCCGAATTTGCCGCCATGAAGACAAGGGTCGAGGCGAGCAGCCAACCATAGGTCGCACTCATCGTGATGCCCCTTTCATCATGGCCAAAATACCCTCGGGGGGAGGCCGAAGGCCGTGGAGGGCAGACAGCCCCCCGGCGCGGGTGGT
Organism: Paracoccaceae bacterium; assembly: GCA_049419625.1. GTDB lineage: Bacteria > Pseudomonadota > Alphaproteobacteria > Rhodobacterales > Rhodobacteraceae > Tabrizicola_A. The sequence continues at coordinate 1,724 of JBMSKG010000105.1, forward strand.
CATGGGCTCAAGCTCACTCATCTGAATGCCCTGCCCGCAAACCTTCCCGCACCCGGTGGGCGATCTCGATGAACTCGCGCGAATCGCGGATGTCCAAAGGGCGCTCCTTCGGCAAAGGGCTGTCGATCACATCGGTGATCCGGCCCGGACGGGGGGACATCACCACGATCTTGGTCGAGAGATACACCGCCTCGGGGATCGAATGGGTCACAAAACCAATGGTTTTTCCAGTGCGCGCCCAAAGCTTCAGCACCTCTTCGTTCAACCGATCGCGCACAATCTCATCGAGCGCGCCAAACGGCTCATCCATCAGCAAAATATCGGCATCAAAGGCCAAAGCCCGCGCAATGGACGCCCGCTGCTGCATCCCCCCCGACAACTGCCAGGTGAATTTCTTGCCAAAGCCCGACAGATCCACCAGTTCCAGAACCCGCGCCACCCGGGCTTCTTGCTCGGCACGGTCAAACCCCATGATCTCCAGCGGCAGCCGAATATTGCCGGCAATCGTGCGCCAAGGATAAAGCCCGGCCGCCTGAAACACATAGCCATAGGCGCGCTTTTGGCGTGCCTCATCCGGTGTCATGCCGTTCACCGTTAGCGTGCCGCCTGTGGGATGCTCCAAGGCTGCAACCGCCCGCAGAAAGGTTGTCTTGCCGCAGCCCGAGGGTCCGATAAAGCTAACAAAATCCCCTTTGTTGATCGTCAGGTTCACGTCCTTCAGGGCATGGACCGGTCCATCATTGGTGTCGAATACCAGATTGAGGTTCTTTGCCTCGATCACCGGTCCGGCTTGGCCTGCGCCCTGTGTCTGACTGTCCATCACGCGCCCGTTCCTTCACATTTCCGTTGGTCGCCGGTGGCATGCTTGCACCAGGCGGCCCGTCTTCCCATCTGGGCTGAAACAGGAGGACCGCCATGCTGATCCCGCTTGCCCCCACCACGCTTGCCTTCGCGCCCGGCCCCGAAGAGCTTGAAGAATGTTATTTCGGCGCACCAGAGATCACGTATTCCTTTACACCGCTGCCTCCCGACGACGAGGAAAGCGAACAGGGAGAGCCGTAACCCCTCCGCGCTCGCCCCGAACCCTGCAAGGCCATGAGGCCGCAGGACAGCGCCACGGTGCCCTGTGAGGCCAAAGTTGTCGCGCAGCGCAGCCATCACACCCCCGTGGCCGACATGCCAGAGCGCGCCACAGGGCGCGGTGCGGTCAGGTCTTTCCACTGGCTCAACGCCCGGTTCACCGCCGGACGCGGCGCGCGCGCCACGAACTGGCCGTGGCCTTCCTTCGGAACCACCTTGCCATCGTCAAAGCCCACGCGGCCCCGGCTGAGGGTAAAGCGCGGCAAGCCCGTGACCTTCTGGCCCTCAAACACGTTGTAATCGATCGCCGACTGCTGGGCGCTGGCCGTAATGGTCTTTTCCGCCTTCGGGTCCCAGACCACCAGATCGGCATCTGCGCCCACCAGAACCGCACCCTTTTTCGGATAGCAATTCAAGATCTTGGCGATGTTTGTTGAAGTAACGGCCACAAACTCATTTGGCGTGAGACGCCCGGTATTCACCCCATGCGTCCACAGCATCGGCATGCGGTCCTCTAGGCCACCTGTGCCGTTCGGAATCTGGGCGAAGGACTTCAACCCGAACCGCTTTTGCTCGGTGGTGAACGCGCAGTGATCGGTGGCAACCACTGACAAGGACCCCGACTGCAAGCCCGCCCAAAGGCTGTCTTGATGCTGTTTGTTGCGGAAGGGCGGCGACATCACGCGCCGCGCGGCATGGTCCCAATCTGGGTGGAAATACTCGGACTCATCTAAGGTCAGATGTTGGATGAGCGGCTCACCCCAAACCCGCTTACCCGCCGCCCGCGCCCGGCGAATGGCCTCATGTGCTTCTTCGCAGCTGGTATGGACGACATAGAGCGGCACGCCTGCCATATCCGCAATCATGATGGCGCGATTGGTCGCTTCGCCCTCCACCTGCGGGGGCCGCGAATAGGCGTGACCCTCTGGCCCGGTATTGCCCTCGGCAATCAGTTTGGCCGTCAGTTCAGCCACCACATCACCGTTCTCGGCATGAACCATGGCGAGGCCACCAAGGTCCCCAACCCGTTTGAAGGATTGATACATTTCATCATCGTTGACCATCAACGCGCCCTTGTAGGCCATGAAATGCTTGAACGAGGTCATGCCCGCCTTGACCGCGTCCTCCATATCCTCCCACACCTTCTGGCCCCACCAGGTGACGGCCATGTGGTACGAGTAATCGCAATGCGCGCGGCCCGACTTGTTGTGCCACATCTGGGCGGCATCCATCAGCCCCTGACCCTGCCCCGGCAGCACGAAGTCCACCACCATCGTGGTGCCACCCGACATGGCCGCCCGCGTGCCGGATTCGAAATCATCCGACGAATAGGTGCCCATGAAGGGCATCTCAAGATGCGTATGCGGATCAATCCCGCCCGGCATCACATAGCAGCCCGTGGCGTCAAGCACCTTGTCGCCCTTCAGACCCTTGCCGATCTCGGTAATGACGCCGCCTTCGATCTTTACATCCGCCTCATAGGAAAGATCGGCCGTTACCACAGTGCCGTTCTTGATAACCGTGCTGGACATCGCAGTCTCCCTTATCTCGCGCGCCTCAGGCGGCGTCTTTTTCCTCATCCCCGTCGTCCTCGGGCAGGTCTTCCACTGCCACGGGCCGCAGGCGTTGTTCGGTCTCGGCTTCAAGCCAACCAAGGGCGGCTTTGCGCGCCTCGGCGGTCATTTCGTCCCAAGGCGCGCCCCCAACAAACCCCGCCTGATGCAGCGCGGCCCACATCGCTGGGCGCGAAGGTTCTAGGTAAATCAGGTTCGGATTGCGGGCTTTCTTCGGCGCATGGATGCTGACCACAGCGTCAAGCCGCGTGACCTTGCCGCCGATAAAGGTCTCAATCTGCTCACAAATCTGCGCAAAAGTCGGCGAGCGGCGACGCTGGATCACCGCCACTTTGCAGCCCGCCTGCCCTGCCATCGCCAACAGATGGAACGGTGAGCCTTCGGTGCCCACCACATGGCTTGCTGCCCGAAACATCGCCACTTGCCGGGCAAGTTTGTGATCTTCGGGGCGGATCACCTCATAGCCTTGCTCAGCAAACAACGCCTCAAGCGAGGCCTCTCCCACAATCATGCCCCGCCGCGCCGGTTGGCCGCTGCGGGTGATGTAGAACTTGCGCCCCACGCCCTCGGCCGGCACTTGCGTCAGACGGTCCCTTAGGAACACACGGGCCTCAGGCCGCCCGTTCAACAAGGCCCCTGAGCCGAGGCCTTGCTCGGCCAAGATCAAGCGGTCCACCGTCACGGGTGCCTCCAGCACCGTCACCGGCGGCAGGTCCAACAAGGCCGCCATTTGGGCAAACATCTTGCCGCATTGCCGGGCCTTGTCGAAGGGACGGGCGAAAAACAGCACGCCCGCAACATCTGTACGTCCGTGCAGCGCCCATAGCCGCCCCGTGCCTTCCACCAGCATATGCCCGAAATGCCCCGACAGAATGCCGCCAAAGAGATACGTCCCCGCCAGATGCCGTTCTGCCGGGCGCGGCGCGGGAAAGGTGTTGATCGGGTGCTGCGCGTCACCGCCAAAGCACAGGCTTTCTGGCACCGGCGCCGCGCCGTCAAACACCCCGCAAGGTTGCGGCCGTTCCGGTCCTGCAGGCGGCACCAGCAATGCTCCCGCCACGTCGCGGATGCGGCCCGTCAAGGGCAGCGCCGGATCCGTGGGCAGGGTCATGGACATGCGCAGCGCTCCTGTCTCGGCTCAGCTCACCACTTCGGCTACGTCAAGCACCGCATGCAACAGCACGTCGGTCCCCGCCGCCGCCCATGCAGGGCTGATCTTTTCCGCCTCGTTATGGCTCAGCCCATCCACGCAAGGGCACATGATCATCACTGTCGGCGCAACCCGGTTGATCCAGCAGGCATCATGGCCCGCACCCGACACGATATCCATGTGCGAAAGTCCAAGGTTTTCAGCCGATTGCCGAACGATCTTCACCAAACCGGCATCAAAGGTCACCGGGTCAAAATGCCCAACCTCTTCGATGGCACAGCCAAGGCCCAGTTCCGCGGCAACGGCATGGGCTGCCCGCATCACCTCGCCCTTCATGGCATCCAGCTTGGCCTGTTCGGGGCTGCGAATATCGACCGTGAACACCACCTTGCCCGGGATCACATTGCGCGAGTTCGGAAAGACCTTGACCTGCCCCACCGCCCCCACCGCATTGGGCTGATGGCTCATGGCAATCTGATGCACCCGCTCGGTGATCCGCGCCATGCCAAGCCCGGCGTTCACCCGCATGTGCATGGGCGTTGACCCGGTATGCGCGTCTTTGCCGGTCAGCGTGATTTCCAACCACCATAGGCCCTGACCGTGGGTGACGACGCCGATATCCTTGCCCTCGGCCTCAAGGATCGGGCCCTGCTCGATGTGCAATTCCAGCATCGCATGCATCTTGCGGGCGCCGACCTTTTCCGTACCCTCCCAGCCGATGCGCTTCAATTCCTCGCCAAAGACCTTGCCGTCCAGATCACGGCGGCCTTTGGCATAATCTTCGGTATGGATCCCGGCAAAGACGCCTGAGGCCAACATCGCTGGCGCAAAGCGCGCGCCTTCTTCATTGGTCCAGTTGGTGACCACCACCGGATGTTTGGTCTTGATGCCAAGGTCATTCATCGACCGCACCACTTCCAAAGCACCCAAAACCCCAAGAACCCCGTCATATTTCCCGCCTGTCGGCTGGGTATCAAGATGGCTGCCCATATAGACCGGCAGCGCCGCAGGGTCCGTTCCGGGGCGCGTAGCAAACATATTGCCCATAGTGTCCACACCCATGGTCATGCCCGCCGCCTCGCACCAGCGCTGGAACAGATGGCGGCCCTCGCCATCGGCGTCGGTCAGGGTCTGGCGGTTGCAGCCCCCTGCAACCCCCGGCCCGATCAGCGCCATCTCCTCAAGGCTGTCCCAAAGACGCGCAGAATTGATGCGGATATTCTCGCCCGGTGCGGCCATAGATCGTCTCCCCGAACTGCCGGGGTCTTGATGCCCCTTGCAGCGAATCTTTTCCTGACCGTATGGTCAAGTTGAAGCGCACCACACCCTGACCAAACGGTCAACGAAAATCTGAGCCATGACTGACAACGTCCGCCCCCTTCGCCGGATCGAGATCCGCCAACAGAATGAAACGCTCATTCTGCAGGCGGCCGAGAAAGTTTTTGCCGAAGCTGGCTTTGGCGGGGCTACCATGCAGCTGATTGCCGATATGGCTGGCCTGCCCAAAGCCAACCTGCACTATTATTTCCCCACCAAAGAAGCGCTTTACCGCCGCGTGGTACAAAACATCTTTGAAATCTGGCTCCATGCCGCAGGCAGCATGGATCGGGCACCCGGCCCAGTGGAAGGCATTGGCGCCTATATTGACGCCAAGATGGAGATTTCGCGCCGCCATCCCGATGGCTCCAAGGTCTGGGCGTCCGAGGTGATGCACGGTGCGCCGGTCATCCAAGACTATCTGGAAACCACGTTGCGCGACTGGACCACGGGCCGCGCCGGCCTCATCCAGCGCTGGATTGATGAGGGCAAAATGGCCCCGGTGAACCCAGAGCACCTGCTTTATATGCTATGGGCCACCACCCAACATTACGCCGACTTTGGCCACCAGATTGAGACCTTGAACGGCGGCAAACCCTTGACCGACGCTCAATGGCGCGCCGCCAAAGAAAGCGTAAAATCCATGATCCTGCGCGGTATTGGCGCGATCTAACCCCACCCTTAACCCGCTGTGGTGCCCATGACCCCTGATTTCCCCTCCTACGAAACCCTTCAGGCTGAAGCCGCAAGCCTGATCCTGCCCCGCTTTGCCGAGCCTGAGGCGCTGGCGCTGGGCCAGATCCTCACCGATCTTGGCCGTGGGTTGACCATCGTCATCAATATCCGCACCCCCGACCGCACGCTCTTTCATGCAGCGTTGCCGGGATCAGGCCCGATCAACGACCGCTGGATTCAACGCAAATCGGCGACAGCGCTCTTGTTCCAAGAGGCCTCGCTTGCCGTCGGCGTGCGCACCCGCGCCAAGGGCGAGACGCTGGCCAAATTTGGCCTGCCGGTTGAGGAGTATGCCGAACAGGGCGGCGCGGTTCCAATCCGGGTTACGGGTGTTGGCGTGGTGGCAGTGGTCACCGTTTCGGGCCTTGCGCAGGTGGATGATCACAATCTGGCAGTTGCGGGTCTGCGGCAGCTGATCGCAGGGCTTTAGCGCCCTGCCGCGCCCTCGGCCTGTGGCCCCTGCGATGGCCAAGTGTTTGCATTCCGCCTGTTTTTCCAGCATCCTCTGCCTTCAGACGCGCTCCAAACCGGCCCTTGCATGACCAAGCCCCGCACCAGAATTCAAGAAAAAAACTCTTCTGCCATTCTTGAGGCGGCTTTGGATGTGTTTTCTGTCCACGGCTATCGCGGGGCCACGCTGGACCAGATTGCCGAGATGGCGGGCCTGTCGAAGCCCAATCTCTTATACTACTTCCCTTCAAAGGAAGCAGTGCATACCGCCCTTCTCAACCGCCTTTTGCACACTTGGCTAGACCCGTTGCGCGCCTTGAACCCTGAAGGCGAACCATTGGCCGAGATCATGGGCTATGTGCGCGCGAAGCTCGATCTCTCGCGCGACTACCCGCGCGAAAGCCGCCTTTTCGCCAATGAAATCCTGCAAGGGGCGCCGCGCATCATGGAAGCGATCGAGGGCGATCTGAAGCGCCTTGTCGATGAGAAGGCCGCCGTTCTGAGCGGCTGGATGGATCAGGGCCGCATCGCGCGGCTTGACCCCTATCATCTGATTTTCTCGATATGGGCGCTCACCCAGCATTACGCCGATTTCGACGTGCAGGTCCGCGCGGTGCTCGGTGCCGGGCATGATCCCTTTGCCGAGGCCGGGGCCTTTCTTGACACCTTGTTTTCGCGGCTTTTGAAGCCCTGACATGAAAAAAGGGCCAGCCACATGGCCGGCCCCTTTTCACGAAATCTACGCCAGTTACGCCAGTTCGCTGCCCGGCGCGGCCGAGTGGGACAAAAGCCCCATCATATAGGCCGCAACAGACCGGAAGCAGACCACCGTATAACCCGCCTCATCGCGCCACATCGCTGCGGCCACCTGGGCCGCGCGGGTGCGGCGCAGCTCGTTCGGTTCCAACTTGGCAAAATCAACGGGCGACAGCTTGGCCAACACCTGTTCGGCCTTGGCACCTTCCACCCGGAACACCGCGCGGGCGTCTGACACCACGGCCGCCAGATGGTGATCCTCACCCATCGCCTTGGCAATGGCGGCCATGGCCGCGCCAGTTTCGCCATAGGGCAGGATCAGCAGATATTCGTCCGGGCGCATCCAGCCAGCGGCCTTAGCGCCGGAAATGGCGATGCGGCGCGGGTCGGGCAACGTCAGGCCAAGGGCCGCAAACGCTTGCGCTAGCCCCGCTACATCGCGCTTGG
>JBMSKG010000106.1:0-9218 GCA_049419625.1 Paracoccaceae bacterium
CGGTCAGGGCCGCGCTGTCAGCCGCGCAGAAAGGCGCGGCGGGCCTCTTCGGCCATGGCCTGACGCATCTCAATCTGGGCCAGTTCGGCCATAGCGGCTTTGCGTTCGGCCGGATCAGTCAGCGTGGCCAGCTTGTCGCGCTGAGCCTGAGCCGCCTTTTTCAGCACGATCTCCTCGGGCAGAACCCCAGCCTCGGCCATGATGCGAAAGCCTACCGCCTCGCCGGGGGTCACGAAGGCATCGTCCGTGCGGTCGGGAAGCGGCTTGCCTTCACCAGCCATGCCTTGCAGATGGCCTCTCAGGCGGGCGGCCTGCATGCGGCGTTCTGCAAGTCGGCTCAGCCAGGACATCGGCGCACCTTTCGGTCGGGGACCTAAACCCAAAGTGGGCCGCGACAGGTGGCATTGCAAGGTGGCGGCAGTGCCGGAGGTCAGTAAATCTCGATCATGGCGGCAAGGCCGGTGGTGCTGGTCACCCCTTGCAGCAAAAGCGTGCCATTGGCTCCGAAGTTGAACAGCACCCCTTCAGCGGTGACAGAGGCAAAGCTCGTGACCACCTGTGCCGCGCTGCGCGTGCCCGTCCACAGCGCATCATCCAGAAAAATCTGGTCGCCTTGGGTGCGGGTGAAATCGGTGATGCGGTCTGCCCCGCCACGGCGTGAGAATACGAAATCATCAGCCCCCGCGCCGCCGGTCAGCGTGTCATTGCCCGCCTCGCCATGCAGCCGGTCATTGCCGAGCCCGCCGATCAACAGATCGCGGTCGTTGCCGCCCAACAGGAAATCATCGCCGGCGCCGCCGTTCAGGCTGTCATGGCCGCGTTCGCCCGACAGAAGGTCATTGCCGTTATGGCCATTGATCGTGTCATTGCCGCGGTTGCCGTAAACCCGGTCATGACCCTGGCCGCCGTTCAGGGTCTCATTGGCGGTGGTGCCCAGAACAAGTTGTGGCAGGACGGTTCCCGGTGCCAAGCGCGCGCCAAGGGCGCGGGCCGCGGCTTCCCAAGCGACGTGCTGGAAAAGAATTGTCTGCTCGGTGGTCCAGCCGCCATAGGCCTGCCCCCATTCGCCGGTCAGCCGGTCGGTCAGCCCGATGGGACTGCGGCCGGAAATGGCAGCGAATTGGACAAGAGAAATCAGATAATTGCCTGCGTCGTTCAGATGCATCTGATCGGTGAAGAGCTGGGTGATTTGGGTCAGGCCCTGACCGCGTCCCGTGACGATGGCGTCATAGAGCAGGCCCATGGCCTGCCCGCCGGGCACAATGCCGACCTGCGGCGCAGCGGCTGGTTTCACGGCGTTGACATGGGTCGCAATCCCCTGCCACAGCGCCAGATCGCTGGTCAGATTCGCGCGCCACGCGGCGGCGCTGGCGCCAATCTCGTGCCAGGTTTCATAGATCATAACCCGCGCCGATGGATTGGCTGCCCAAGCCAGCCCCGCATAGGCGCGTGCAATCCCATGCGTGTTGGACCATTGCAGATGGGTGGCCAGCGGGATGGCCTCGGTCAAGACCAGAGTGCCAAAGGCGCCCGAAGGCAATACGGCGCGGGCGTTGACCCCTTCGGCCCCGGTGCCATTGTCCCAGTTATAGATCAGGGGTGAGCCGTTGATGACTTGGGCACGTACCAGCATCGAGGTGGGCAACAGCGCATCCAACATGCGCGGCATGGTCTGGCCGACAAGGGAATGGCCCACAAACAGCACATCGTCGGTCATCACACACCCTCACCGTTACGCAGTCTTGTCTGCGCAACCCCGGCCCCGGCGTCAAGTTCTGGCCGGGGCAGGTGGGCGGATACACGCTGCACAATTGGTTTCCAGTTTGGAAACAGACGAACGCGGGCTAGCCGATTTCCGCCAGTCGCGCGATTGCGGCTGACACTTTGGCGGCCTCATCCTCGCGCGCTTCAAGGTTCGCGCGGGCCTCGATGATGACATCCTCGGGGGCGGATTTGACGAAATTGGGGTTGTCGAGACGCCCCTTCAGCCCGCCGATTTCTTTGCTAAGCTTCTCCAAAGCCTTGGAGAGTCGCGCCTTTTCCTCGGCGATGTCGATCAGCCCTGCCAAGGGCAGGGCAAAGGCCGCGCCGTCCATTGCCAGCGCGATGGAGCCTTTGGGCGCCGGGCCTTCGGAAAAGCCCTCGACACGGGCCATCCGACGGATCAAAGCCTCATTGCGCTCCCATGCCGCGCGGGCGGCGGGGGATAGCTCGGTCGCGACCAGATCACATTTCAGGCCGACGGGAACATGGACCTGCGCCCGGGCCGAGCGGATTTCATCGATGAGGCCGGTGACAAAGGACATTTCCGCCTCGGCGTCCTTGTCGGTGAGGCCGGCGTAGGCGGGCCAGTCCGTGTGGACGAGGAGTTTCGCGCGGCTGCCGGTGGTGGCCCAGAGCTCTTCGGTGATGAAGGGCATGAAGGGATGCAGCAGGATCATCGATTGATCCAGCACCCAAGCCATTGTGGCCCGGGTTTCCGCGGCATGTTCACCATCAAAGAGTGGCTTGGCAAACTCGACATACCAGTCGCAGACCTTGCCCCAGACGAATTTGTAAAGCGCGTCTGCAGCCTGGTCGAAGCGGAAGTCATCAAGGGCGGCATTGACCTCGGCCAGCGCTTTGGCTGTTTCGCCGATGATCCAGCGGTTGGCGGTGGCTTTGGGGTTCGGGGGCGTGGCGTGCGTCGCATGCCCTTCCCAAACCCCGTTCATCTCGGCAAAGCGGCAGGCGTTCCAGAGTTTTGTGCCGAAATTGCGATAGCCCGCGATGCGCTGGGTATCCAGTTTCAGCACGCCGCCAAGGCTGGCCATCGCAGCGTTGGCAAAGCGCAAGGCATCAGCGCCGAATTCGTCGATGATCTCCAAGGGGTCGATGACGTTGCCCAAAGATTTCGACATCTTCTTGCCCTTGGCGTCGCGGACAAGGCCGTGCAGATAGACGGTGTGGAACGGGACTTGATCCACCACGGCCAGCTGCATCATCATCATCCGGGCGACCCAGAAGAACAGGATATCGGCCCCGGTCACAAGGACCGAGGTGGGGAAGTATTTCGCCAGTTCCGGCGTGGGTTCGGGCCAGCCAAGGGTGCCGATGGGCCAGAGGCCGGAGGAGAACCAAGTGTCGAGGACGTCGGGGTCGCGATGGAGAGTTAATACGAGGCTTCTGTCGATCATAAAGGTCGGGTCATCGCCATTCAGGCGGCGCGACATTTCCTTTACCGAGCCAAGCGCGGAGTAGTACTCAATTGCTTGCTCAACGACTTCGCGCTCGTTGGCACCGCAGAACTGCTTATTCTGATCTGCGTAGGCGCCGCCTTTTTGAAGGCTCTCCACTGTAGGGCCAAACCACACCGGAATCTGATGCCCCCACCAAAGCTGGCGGCTGATGCACCAGGGCTCGATGTTCTCCAGCCAGTGGTAATAGGTCTTTTCGCCAGACTCCGGGATGATCTTGGTCTGGCCCGTGCGAACCGCATCTAACGCGGGTCCAACGATCTTTGCCGTATCCACGAACCATTGGTCGGTCAGCATCGGCTCGATCACCACTTTGGAGCGGTCACCAAAGGGCTGCATGATCTTTTTGTCTTCAACGTAAGGGACGTTCTTCCAGTCTTCGGCATTGGTCTCGGGGTCGATGGTGACAACCTTGGTCACCACGGCCAGCCCTTGGGCGTTGATGTCGGCCACGACAAGCTTGCGCGCCTCGAACCGGTCCAGCCCGCGGTATTTGGCGGGGACAAGGTTCAGGCTGTCCACCTCGGATTCAGTGGTGGGCGAGCCCGCGGCAATCTCGCGGGCGCGTTTCACGGCGTCTTCATAAGGCGCGCCATCTGCACGCATCTGGCCGCGCGTATCCATCAGACGGTAGCAGGGCAGTGCGTTGCGCTTGGCCACAGCGTAATCGTTGAAATCATGCGCCCCGGTGATTTTCACCGCCCCCGAGCCAAAGGTTGGATCAGGGTATTCGTCCGCAATGATTGGTATCAGACGGTCGCACAGCGGCAGATGCACCATCTTGCCGACAATCGCCGCATAGCGCTCGTCCGAGGGATGCACCGCCACCGCGCCATCGCCCAGCATGGTTTCGGGCCGCGTGGTCGCAATCGAAATGTAATCGCGCTTTTCGCGCAGGGTCACATTGCCGTCGGCGTCTTTTTCGATGTAGTCATAGGTTTCCCCACCAGCGAGCCGGTATTTGAAATGCCACATATGGCCCGCAACTTCGGTGTTCTCGACCTCAAGATCGGAAATCGCAGTTTCGAAATGGGGATCCCAGTTGACCAAACGCTTGCCGCGATAGATCAGACCCTTGTTGTACATCTCGACAAAGACCTTGATGACGGCGTCGTGGAAATTGCCATCCTCACCCGCAGGTGCCCCCGGCGCGCCGGACATGGTGAAGGCCTCTCGATCCCAATCACAAGACGCCCCCAGTCGCTGCAATTGGCCAATGATCGTGCCGCGCGATTTGACCTTTTGCTCCCAAACGCGGGACAGGAATTTCTCACGCCCCATCTCACGGCGGCTGGGCTCTTGACGCAACGCCATCTCGCGTTCTGTCACCATCTGTGTGGCAATGCCCGCATGGTCGGTGCCGGGCTGCCAAAGGGTGTCATCCCCTTTCATCCGATGCCAGCGCACCAGAATATCCTGCAGCGTGTTATTGAAGGCGTGACCCATGTGCAGGCTGCCGGTGACATTCGGCGGCGGGATCATCACGGAAAAGGCCGGGTGCCCGGGCTTGGCATTGGCGCCGGCCGCAAAGGCCTTGTTCTCAAGCCAAAGCTTTGAAATCCGGGCCTCGGCCTCGGCGGGGGAGAAGGTCTTTTCCATCGGCATCGCGGGCATCCTTTTGTCTTGGCCCTGCTTTAGCCGCTTGAACGCCAAAGGCCAAGCGCTTGGCACCCCCCAAGGCCGCTCCGCGGGGAGTATTTTGAAAGGCGCAAATCCTGGATCGGCGTGCCATATGATTTGCGCCTTGCCAAATACTCCCGCCGGAGGCTGCAACCGTGCCGTCCGCCCACCACTTCAGGCCCGGGACGGCAGCGCCGCGGGCGCGTCCCCCCTCGATGGGGGGCAAGCCCGCGCTTCTTTTTCGGTCACACCGCGCGGTCGAGGCGGGTTGAGAGGTGAATCAAGCTCTCCGACGACTTCACCCCGGTCAAGGCACCGATCTGGTCCAGCACGGAATCCAACACTTGGGTGTTCGATGCCGCGACCTGCAAGAGAAGGTCGAAGCGGCCTGAGGTGGTGAAGACCCGCTCAACCTCACTGATGCCTTTCAGGCGCGTCAGGATCGCGGCCTGGCTGCGCGGCTCGATGGTCAGCAATACGCTGGCCCGCAGGCGTCCCTGACGCGCCGCTTCGCCCAGTTTCAGCGTGTAGCCCGCGATGATGCCCGAGGTTTCTAGCCGCTCAAGCCGGGCCTGAATGGTGGAACGCGCCACCTTCAGCCGCCGCGCCAATGTGGCCACGGACATCCTTGCATCAGCCCCAAGGAGCGTCAGAATGTTGCGATCGAGGTCATCCATGCATTGTGCCCATGTTTTTCGTCATTATGACGATGATTCACGACGAATATATAGTTTTGTTCGGTGAGTTTGTCACCCATATGCGGCATCCTCAGTTGCAGGAAAAGGGCGGCTCATACGCACCTGGCCTGGTTTGGAAAAACCGCGCGGGTGCCGAGGCCGTTCATACCATATCTGGTGTGGCAACGGAGGAGGACACGCATCTTGTTGGCAGAAAGGATCACGCCGATGGGACTGTCTAAGACAATCTGGACCAATCCGACCGAATTCCTAAAACATCAGCAGCCGGAGAACCCGGTGCTGTTTTTCGCCCCAAGCGCGGTGCAGGCGGTGGCGCGGCGATTCTTGGTCGGATTTCCGGGCCTTGTGACCTATGCGGTCAAGTCCAATCCGGGCGAAGAGATGGTGGAAAATCTGGTGGCGGCGGGGCTAAAGGGCTTTGACTGCGCCTCGCCTTTCGAAATTGACCTGATCCGCCGCCTCGCGCCGGATGCGGCCATTCATTACAACAACCCCGTGCGCTCGCGCGCCGAGATTGCCCATGGCGTGGCGCGGCAGGTCAAGTCGTGGTCGGTGGACAGCCACAGCGAATTGGCCAAGCTGATCGAGATGGTCCCGACCAAAGGCTGCGAGATTTCAGTGCGCTTCAAGCTGCCGGTGGCGGGTGCGGCCTATAACTTTGGGGCCAAGTTCGGCGCGACCGAGGAGGTCGCGGTTGAACTGTTGGAAACCGTGGCGAAGGCAGGGTTTATCCCATCGATCACCTTCCATCCCGGTACGCAATGCACTGATCCTGCGGCTTGGGCGTCGTATATCCGCGCGGCGGCGGTGATTGCGCAAAAGGCGGGTGTGCGGATCGCGCGGCTGAACGTCGGGGGAGGGTTTCCGAACCACCGTGCGGTCGGCGTCTTGCCGCAGTTGGAAGAGACCTTTGCCACCATCGACCGCGTCACGGGTGAGGCGTTCGGCACAGACCGCCCCGAATTGGTCTGCGAGCCGGGCCGCGCGATGTGCGGCGATGCCTTTACGCTGGCGGCCCGGGTCAAGGCGGTGCGCGATGGCAGCCATGTTTTCTTGAATGACGGGCTCTATGGTTCGCTCTTTGAGCTTGGCCAGATTGGGATCATCGACCGGATCACCGTGCTGACCCCATCGGGTCAGCCGCGCAAGGGCGCGGTGCATGGCCGGATCTGCTTTGGTCCGACCTGCGATTCGGTGGACCGTCTGCCAGGTGATCTTCCCTTCCCGAATGACATTGCCGAGGGAGACTTCGTGATCTTTGAAGGGATGGGGGCCTATTCCACAGTCACCAACAGCCGGTTCAACGGCTTTGGCGAGTTGGGTCTGGTCACTGTTCTGGGCCTGACGCTGTAACAGTATTGGCTCATAAAGGCTTTTTCGACGGGCGTCCCTTGTGGGCGCCCGTTTTGCATCGTCTTGTTAACCTTGTGAACCTTAGGCTGTCGGTCACGGGGTCCGTTGTGCGGGGGGTGTGTCACGTCGCTGATTGAAAGACTGTCGCGCTGGTGGAAGGGGCGGCCAGTGGCCACCGTGGAACCGGCTGCGCCGCCCGAACCCGGCCGGCAACGCGGCGCGGTTGATCATGTCATCATTCTGGACGGCACGCTGTCCTTGCTGGAACCGGGGTATGAGACCAACGCAGGGCTATTGCTGAAACTGCTGTTGGAAGATCAACGGGGCGTACAGCGGCGCGTCTACTATGAGCAGGGCCTTCAGTGGGAAGGGATGCGCCGGGCCTTTGGTTTTGTACAGGGGCGCGGCATCAACCGGCAGATCGCGCGGGCCTATGGCTGGCTTGCCAGCCAGTATCGGCCGGGCGACCGCATTTTTCTGTTTGGCTATTCACGCGGTGCTTTTGCCGTGCGCAGTCTGGCCGGTGTGATTGACCGGGTGGGGCTGGTGCGGCGAGAGATGGCGACGGAGCGAGCGATCCGGCAGGCCTATCGCCATTACCGCGATGGGCCGCTCAGCCCGGCCGCGCAGGCCTTTACGCGCAGCCATTGTCACCTTGAGGCGCCGATCCAGATGGTTGGGGTTTGGGACACGGTCAAGGCGCTGGGTCTGCGGTTGCCCTTGTTGTGGATGCTGACCGACAAGCAGCATCGGTTTCATAACCACCATCTTGGGTCCTCGATCCGCCATGGGTTTCAAGCGCTGGCGCTGAATGAAACGCGGGCGGTGTTCGAGCCGGTGATGTGGGAGTGCCCGCCGGGCTGGGAAGGCAACGTGCAGCAGGTGTGGTTCCGCGGTGGTCATTCGGATGTGGGCGGGCAGGTGGGCACCTTTCCGGCTGCGCGGCCTTTGGCAAACATTCCCTTGGTGTGGATGCTCGAGCGGGCGGAAGCGGTTGGTTTGGCGCTGCCGCAGGGGTGGCGTGCGCGCTATCCTTGCGATCCCAAGGCCCCAATGATGGGCACGACCCGGGGCTGGGCAAAGGTGTTTTTGTTGCGCCGCGCGCGGGTTGTGGGGCGGGATGTGTCGGAATCAATCCATCCCACGGCTGAGGGCGAGCGGCCGTGGAGCTGGATGCCTTGGCCATTGACGCGGCTGTTCTGAAAGGCTGCCTTTCCGGCGGGCTCGTCGGTGCCTCCGGCTTTCCTCGGCGCTGGGCGGCAGGCCAGAGGCCTAGGAGGAGAGATAGGTGGCTGCCCAGATCAGGGCGAGCAGGATGGGCTGGTGCACGAGATAGACTGCAAGGCTATGCTGGCCGGGCCAGGCGAGGCGGCGGAGCCGCGGAGTGTCGGGCAAGGCGAGCCGTTGCAGGAGGCCACGCGGCTCGGCCCATTTGGCGCTGGCCAGACCCAAGAGGAAGGGTCCGACCCAAGGGAAGAGGGGTTCAAAATCCACCGTCAGGGCTGGCTCTGTGGCGAGACCGATGAAGCGCAGAAGCGGCGCGTTGAAGGCGGGGTCGGGGAAGATGTAGCTGGCTGCCATGATGGCCGCCCCAAGGACGGCGATCGCAACGGCGGGCAGACGCAGGACCAAAAGCCCGATCAAGCTGCTGGCTGCGATGCAGTGCAGGATGCCGAAGTAGACGAAATAGTCGGGCAAGGCGGCATAAGTGGCCACCGTCACCAGCGCGGCGGCCCCGACCAGTTTGATCCAGCGGCGCCAGAAGGCGGACCAGCGCGGGCCCTGTCCATGCGCCAGCCAGAGCGATACTCCGGCCAGAAACAGGAAGCTGCCCGCGACAAGGCGCGCGTGCCAGTAAAAGATCGGGTGCAGCGTGGTGCCAAATGGCACGTGGCCGAACATCTGAAGATCAAACACGATGTGAAAGCACACCATCCCCAGAAGGGCGGCACTGCGGGCGATGTCGAGGCCGAGAAGGCGCGCTTGGGTCAAGTGTTGCGAGGGGGGGGGTCACACCCCCGGACCCCCGTGGGATATTTGAACCGCATTGAAGGCAGGGGCTATGGGAAAGGCAAGGGCAAAAGCAAACGGGCGGCCCGATCTGGACCGCCCGTGTGGGATTAAACCTGCTGCACTTAGCGGTGGCGCAGGTCGACGTAGTCGCGCTTGGCCGAGCCAATGTAGAGTTGGCGCGGGCGGCCGATCTTTTGGTTCTTTTCGCCGATCATCTCTTTCCACTGCGAGATCCAGCCGACGGTGCGCGAAATGGCGAAGATCGGCGTGAACATTGAGGTGGGGAAGCCCATAGCCA
>JBMSKG010000107.1:0-9189 GCA_049419625.1 Paracoccaceae bacterium
ACACCACCAAGGATACCTAAACCCTCATCAGAGAGTTTAGTAAGATCACCATTAGCAAGTGCTTGGAGGTCTGCATCAGAGAGTTTAGATAAGTCCATTTATTTTCCTTGTTTTCTACGTTCAATTTCCGCGAGGATTGCCGCCATTTCGAGGCGCGGTCCACCTCGGCCGCCTCATAAATGTAGTCCGGGATCGAGCGCAGACCCGCAAGGCAGATCAGCATGACGAAGGGCGTCCACATCCAGGTGTCGACGATCACAATTGCCCAAGGGGCAAGGCCACCCGGGCCCAGCATGGAAAACGACGAGGCCGGTATTCCCGTAAAGAATTCAACGACATAGTTCACGATGCCAATTTGCGGCTGGTAGAGAAAGGTCCAGAAATTGCCGACCACGGCCGGAGACAGCATCATCGGCACCACGATCAGTGTCGTCACCAGATCATTGCCGCGGAATTTCTTGTTGATGAGGTAGGCCAGCAAAAACCCCAATAGAACCTGCAAAACGATGGTCCATATCAAGAAATGTGCCGTCGCCTGCATGTTCGACCACGTATCTTCATCGGTCAGGATGCGCGTGTAATTTCGGATACCGACCCATTTCACTTCGGCATTTGGCTTGTTCACGGCGAAATTGGTGAACGACAGGTAGATCGTCCAGATCAACGGAAAGATGTTGATCGCCAACAGCAAAAGGATTGTCGGCCCCACGAAAAGCCAAGCGATGGCCCGATCCGAAAGTCCGCGGATCTTGCGCGCGACCGACGGTGGGGTCGCTTGGGCGAGGCGAGTTGCGGCGTCTGTCATGTTGGGATGTCCGGATCGATCGGTCGATACAAGGGGGTCGACCCAAGCTAGCCTTGGGACGTGCAGTCATCAACCTGGTGAAGGGGGGCCCCGGATCAGATCCGGGGCCGCCTACTGTTAAGGATCAGAGCTTGCCTTCATCCTGGAAGACTTCGGTCCAGTCGGCAATCAGCCCGTCCAGTGCTTCTTTTGCGGTGCCATTGCCGGCCACGACATAGTCATGGATACGGGCTTGGCTGGCCTGCAGAAGCGAGGCATAGCTCGGCTCGGCCCAGAAGTCCTTTACGATTGCCATCGAGTCGAGGAAGGTCTGAGCATAGGGCTGGCTGCTGGCAAAGCCCGGGTCTTCGACCACGGCGCGCAGGCACGAGAACCCGCCCATCGACCACCACTTTTCCTGCACGTCTTGCTGCGCGAACCATTTGATATAGGCCAGCGCGCCGTCCATGTTGTCGGTGTTGGCCACAACCGAGATCCCTTGGCCACCAAGCTGGGCAAAACGCTCGCCGCCCGGACCTGCCGGGTTGACCAGATAACCGGTCTTGCCGCCGCCCACGTTCGGGTCAACCTCAAAGCCGGGCCAGGTGAAGGCAAAGTTCATCTGCATTGCAACTTGGCCGGATTTGTAGGCATCAATGCCTTCGCCCATATAGGTGTTGGACGTGCCCGGTGCGACACAGCAATCATACAGCGACTTGTAGAACTCAAGCCCCGCAACCGCGCCGGCAGAGTTCACAAAACCCTCCATCTCATAGGGTTTTTCAGGATTGTCGTACTTGAAGCCGTAGCTGTAAAGCACATCCATCGCACCCATGGTGATGCCTTCGGACCCGCGCTCGGTATAGATCGAGGCACCGTAGACGGTTTTGCCGTCGATGTCGCGACCTTGGAAGAACTCGGCAACCTGCTTCAACTCATCAAAGGTGGCGGGCGGGGTCAGATCACGACCATACTTTTCTTTGAACTCGGCCTGAATTTCGGGACGCTCGAACCAGTCCTTGCGATAGGTCCAGCCCACAACGTCGCCAAAGGCAGGCAGCGACCAGTAGTTCGGGGTGTTCTTCGGCCATTCCGAATATCCCGTCACCGTGGCCGGAACGAAAGCGTCCATCGAGATGCCGTTCGCATCGAAGAAGTCGTTCAGCTTGACGTACCAGCCGTTTTCGGCGGCGCCACCGATCCACTGGCTGTCGCCGATCATCAGGTCGCAAAGCTGCCCGCCCGAGTTCAATTCGTTCAGCATCCGGTCGGCAAAGTTCGGCCATGGAACGAACTCGAAGTTCATTTTGGTTCCGGACTGAGCCTCGAAATCCTTCGAAAGCTCGACCAAGGCGTTTGCCGGGTCCCAAGCGGCCCAGCAAAGCGTAAGTTCGTTGGCCTGTGCGTTGGCTTGGCTGGTCCAAACCAGCGCAACCGCGGCAGAGGCGACGAGTGACGTTAGTTTCATACATTCCTCCCGTGTTTGATTTTGAGTCAGGCCGGTTCAACAATCCGGTCTTTTCTGACGAGCAGACGATTTGGTACTTTTGGCATTTGGACGATAGCCACACCTGCTGCGGCCTGTAAAGCAAATTTGAGGTGCGTACCTCAAAAACATGAAAACCTCTTTTGCTGCCGTGTCTTGAGGTGGAGTCATCAAGCGAAGAGATCGGGGATTAGGTCGGAGATTGCGCGGCAGAGGGCAGATTTTCGCGCAGAACAATCTCGATTCGAATCTGTTCTTGACCTTCATCGAGCGGCTGATGATCTGCCTTTGCACGCAGGACGCGAAGTGTTGAGCGGGCAAGGTGGCCCACATTCTGAGAAATCACTGCCGTGATGGATCCGGCGATCAGCGCTTGGCGGACATGGGGGGTCAGCTCATGGCAAATCACGACAAGTTTCTTAGAAAGCCCCATTTCATCAAGGGCTTGTGTCAATGCGCGGTTCCCGCCGCCCATGGCGTAAATGCCGCGCACATCGGACACATGTGACAGCAATTCGGATACGACCTGACGCAATGTGGTGGGTGATCCATGCGTCTCTAGGGATTGCAGGACCTCTAGGTTCGGGAAGTCGCGTTGCATGACTTCGTCAAAGCCATGCCGGCGTTCGATCATGTCCCGAGCAAGGAGCGATTGTCCGATCACCAAGACCCGACCTGGTCCATTGCCCAGAAAGCGGCCCATGATGACGCCGGCTGTCCGCCCGGCGGCGCGGTTGTCGGTGCCTACGAAATGCTCTGCATCGGGCAGGTCCGAAATCAGCGCAACAATTGGAAAGCCTTTGGCGCGCAACTGCCGAATCGTGTCGCGCAGGACGGGTGTTTCCGGTGCCATAAGCGCCGCGCCGATGTAGTCGCGATTGGGCAAGCTGGCGAGTAACGCGGCAAGCGCATGGGGGTCTTCGGCAGGAAAGCGATGCAAACGCAGTTCCGTCCGGTTCGTTGCGGCGATGGAGCCCGCTTCGATAAGCGAGTCTGCAAGTGTCTGAAGAAACTGACTTTCTGTGTCAGGAAGCAGCACGGCAAAGCGATAGCTGCGGCCTCTGGCCAGGTTCGCAGCCGTCAGATCGCGGACGTACCCCAGTTTCGTAATGGCATCGTTGACCGCGCTGACAGTCTTTTCCCGCACCCCGGGTCGCGCATTCAAGACCCGGTCTACCGTGGCAAGGCTGACACCGGCTTCGCGCGCTATATCGTTGACTGTTGGTCGCACTGCAATCTCCTTCAATGCAGAGTATCCGCCCGCTGAGGTGCGTAAATCAAGCCTCAAGTGAACCTGCGCTCTTCAGAAGCAATGACCTTGGTAGATCTGCCATCGTGCCCAACGCTGTGCTTTGCCGAACCGACATATGGACCTCATTTTGGGGACGGTGAGAGTTGACCAATGCGGTTTACACAAGTCGGAACCGCTGTGCTCACCCAGTGGCGCGGCCATTTCGCAGGCCGCGACCCGGATCGTGTTGGGAAAGCCGAGACCGGTTTTGGGCTGTCCGCTGAACGGCCAGCCACACGCGCGCGTCTCAGCGTGCCAAAAGCGCGTCGATCTCTTTGCGGCTTGGCATGGCTGGGGCGGTGCCGGGGCGGGTGACGGAGATGCCTGCCGTGGCGCAGCCAAAGCGCACGGCGTCGATCACGTTGCGCCCTTCGGACAAGGCGACGGCAAAGCCGCCGTTGAAGGCATCGCCTGCCCCGGTGGTTTCCACCACCGCACCGGCGGAGACAACTGGCACATGCACCGATTGGGTGGCGTCGTGGTAAAGCGCGCCGTTTTCGCCCAGGGTGATGATCACCGCGCCAACACCTTTGGCCAGCAACGCGGCGGCGGCGATCCGCGCCTCGTCGACCGAGGTCACGGGCAGGCCGGTCAGCGCCTCGGCCTCGGACTCATTGGGTGTCAGGAAGTCACACAGCGCCAGCATGGAGTCCGGTAGGCTTGCCGCCGGGGCAGGGTTCAGGATGGTGGTCACACCTGCCGCCCGGGCAATCTGCAATCCGCGCAGCGTCGCTGGAATGGGCTGTTCAAGCTGGGTGATGAAAATCGCGGCTGATCCGATGAGATCGGCCTTTGCCTCGACATCCTCGGCCGACACGCGACCAGCCGCGCCAGCGGCGACGATGATCGCGTTGTTCCCAGTGGACTGTTCGATAAAGATATAGGCTGCCCCGGTGTAGCTTTCGGCGTCAACCTTGACCTCGGGTGTTACGCCCGCCTTGGCCCAAGTTGCACGCGCGATGTCGGCAAAGGCATCATTGCCCAAACGGGTGATGATATGAACAGACCCACCCGCCATGGCCGCAGCCACAGATTGGTTTGATCCTTTGCCGCCGGGGCCCAGAACGAAAGAATGGCCCAAAATGGTTTCACCCATCTTGGGTTGCCGATCTGCACGATAAGCGGTGTCGGCGACGAAGATGCCAAGAACGACAATGGGTTTTTTGCTGGCTGCCATGGCTTACTCCTCGGGCCCGATGACGCCTTTGCGCAGCATGAAGCAGCCATAGAACCGCCGCTCACCGGTCTGGATGACCGCATAGGCCTTGCGTGCGACGTCATAGAAGGCAAAGCGTTCGATCGAAATCATCGGGCGCGGGCGACCCTCGGCGGCGTCAATCTCGGCCTGAACCTCGGCCTGAACCGGGGGGATCGAGTGGGCATCCCCGACGATCTCCATGCGGCCGGCAAAGTCATCCACAAAGGTATCGAGCGGCAGCACCGACAAGACCGCCTGCACTGCCTCCGCCGCCGTCAGGTTTTCCATCCGAAGAAGTTTGCCGGTGACCGTCGCCCGGGCCACAGACTCGGAGGGAAAGTTCGTGTCAGAGATGATCAGCACATCCCCATGCCCCATTGCGCGCAAGCAGCCCAAGACCTCGGCATTCAGCCGATTGTCTATTCCTTTGAGCATGGTCGTTCCCTCCTAGATCCGTTGACCTGTAGCCTTGTCGAAAAGGTGCGACGCGGCTGCATCTGGCGCAAGGGTGATCGTGTCACCCGGCGCAAAACTCACCCGATTTCGGAACACGGCCGTCAGGTCGCGCCCGGCAAGGCGCAGCACGACATGGGTTTCTGACCCTGTGGGTTCAATCACCGAGACGGTGCCTGTCAGGCCTTGATCGGCTTGGTGCAGGTGTTCGGGGCGTATGCCGTAGATCACCTCGCGCCCTTCATCCGCGCTGACGCCGGGCGGCAGCGGCAGGCGGGCGCCCAAGGCCTCGACCATGCCGCCCACAATGCGCCCCTCGATCAGGTTCATCGAAGGGCTGCCGATAAAGGCTGCCACAAAGACGTTGGCCGGGCGGTCATAGAGTTCCAACGGCGCGCCGACCTGTTCAATGCGACCGCCCTGCATGACCACGATCTTGTCTGCCATGGTCATCGCTTCGATTTGGTCATGGGTGACGTAGACGGTGGTGGTCTTTAGCCGCTGGTGCAGCTCTTTGATCTCGGTGCGCATTTGCACGCGCAGCTTGGCGTCAAGGTTTGACAGCGGCTCGTCGAACAGGAACACCTGAGGATCCCGCACGATGGCCCGGCCCATGGCCACGCGCTGGCGCTGGCCACCGGACAAGGCGCGCGGATAGCGGTCAAGATAGGGCGTCAGGCCCAGAATTCCCGCAGCATGTTCGACCTTGGCGCGGATGGCCTCTTTGTCCATGCCGCGCATCTTAAGGGCAAAGCCCATATTGGCCGCCACGGTCTTGTGCGGGTAAAGCGCATAGTTCTGAAACACCATGGCAATGTCACGTTCAGATGGCGGCAGGTTGTTCACCCGATTGTCGCCGATCATCACATCGCCGCCGGTCACATCCTCCAGCCCCGCGATCATGCGCAGCAAGGTCGACTTGCCGCAGCCGGACGGGCCAACCAGCACCACAAAGGCGCCGTCTGGGATGTCAAGATCAAGCCCGTGAATGACCTGCAAACCACCATAGCTTTTGCGCAACGCGCGGATCGTCACTTCGGCCAAACGCTTGCCCCCCTTGAAGCCTGGTAAGATTTCTAACCGCACAGGACCGGCTCTGTCCATCCGCTGACCATACTAACATGTTAGAATCTTGACAGAGGCTTATAGCCTTGCGAAGCTGACCTAGGGGAAGCTGCCAAGCCGGGGACTAGGAGACCCCAAAACCTTTTGCTCAGCCTATGGCGACGCAAGATGAGTGCCGCGGTCTGGCACCACAAGACCCACCAAAAATAGAAACCAGACCCGAGGCGGGAAATCCGATCCGGGCATGTTCCAAAGGGAGAAGCTATCTTGAAGGTTGATCTGTACGAGGCCATGTCACGGGCCAAACTCAGCCGTCGCCGCATGCTGCAGGGTTCGGCAGCTTTGGGCGCTATGGCTGCTATGCCAACGGTCATGGGCTATGGCCCGGCCATGGCAGAAGATTCGGTGCGTGCCCAGATTCTGGCAATTCCGGGCGTGGGCAATGGCAGCCCGACCGATGCCGATTGGCAAAAGGTGGGCGAGCTGTGCCTTGGCGCCACCAAAGCGAACGTCGCGGAAGGCGAGTTTGCGGGCGTCGAGCTGACCTTCATGGGTCTGAACAACCAGAATCTGCACAACCTGTTGTTCCGCGGTTTCCTCAAGCCATGGGAAACCTACACAGGTGCCAAGATCAACTGGATCGACCTTGCACAGGCCGACTATAACCCGCGTCTGCAGCAAGCCATCGCCACCGGAACTGTCGATTTCGACATCATCGAAATGGGCGCACCCTTCGAAGGCGAGACCGCAGGCAAAGGGCTGCTGGACGAGATGCCGGATTGGGTCAAGACCCAGATCGAAGCTGATGACCTTGTGGGCTACCTCCAGCCCCCCGTCGGCACCTGGGATGGAAAATCCTACCGCATCACCATCGACGGCGACTGCCACACCTTCGCTTACCGTAAGGACTATTTCGGTGAGGGTGCCATCGGCGGGGCCGAGGTTCCCAAGACCTGGCAAGAGGTCAACGCGGTGTCGAAGGCTCTCATCGGCCAGACCGATCCGCTGACCGGCCTGCCCGCCTATGGCTATCTTGACCCGCTCAAGGGCTGGGGCGGCTTTGGCTTCTACTTCCTCGCGAACCGGGCAACGGCCTATGTCAAGCACCCCGACGACCGCGCTTGGCTGTTCGACCCTGACACCATGAAGCCCCGCGTCAACAACGAGGGCTGGGTGCAGGCCATTCAGGACGTGATGGACCTGATCGCAGCAGGGGCCTATCCGGCTGACCAGATCAACGCTGATCCCGGCACCACGGGCTTCTCGCAGTTCCTTGCGGGCACCGGCTCGATGCTGATGTGGTGGGGCGACATCGGATCGTCCGCCCGCACCTCCGACACCTCGGTCGTCGGCGATGTGGTGGGCTTTGGCATCAACCCCGGCTCCAGCCGCCGCTACAACTCGGTTGCCGGCGCTTGGGAAGAAACCGCAAACGAAGCGCCGCTCATGGCCTATATCGGCTGGGGCATCTATGTCACCAACCGCGTGTCGGGTGACGAGAAGAAGCGCAAGGCAGCATGGTCGGCCGCAGCCCATCTGGGCGGCAAGGACCTGTCGCTTTGGACGGCAGCCTATCCTTCGGGCTTCCAGCCCTATCGCAACAGCCACTTCGACTATGACGAATGGGCCGCCGCGGGTTACGACAAGGACTTCGTTGCCGATTACCTCGGCTCGAACGCCGACAGCTACAACCACCCGAACGCCGCCATTGAACCGCGTATCCCCGGTATCTTCCAGTACTACTCGGTTGCCGAGGACGAACTGGCCAAGGGCTACGCAGGTCAGTACGCATCGGCCCAAGAAACGGCCGATGCCATCGCGGCAGCTTGGGAGAAGATCACCGACCAGATCGGCCGTGACAGCCAGATTGCGCTGTATAAGGCCAGCTTGGGCATGTGATCGAGCAAAGGGTGGTGGGGCGATCCCGCCACCCAATGATCGATCTTTCGGTGGCGATGTTCCATATCGCAACACCATAAAAACAAAAGCTGCGCAGGACTTGCGCAGCTTTTCTTCCCAAGCGAGGCAGTCTTGTGAGCAGTTCAGGCGATCTTTTGCACGTTGTCACCAATGACAGCATTTCGGCGGGTCGCAAGACTTTTGGCCGCGTGCTGATTTGGGGATCGGGGGTGCTGATGCTGGTGGTGGCAGCCGCGCAATTGCTGCAGCTTTCCGGCTCTGCCGAGTTTGGTTTCGAAAACTGGCGGCCCACGCTTTACGCCTATATCACGTGGGCGATCTGCCTGTGCTGGGGGCAGGTCTTGCAGCACGGTGAACATGGCAAGCGCACGCTCTTTGTGCTGCCCGCGGCGCTGTTTGTGATTTCCTTGACGGTGTTTCCGCTGCTCTTTGGCCTGATCATCGCGTTTTCCGATTGGAACTTGTCCAGCCCGGATGGACGCACGTTCAACGGCTGGAACAACGTGCGCCAGATGTGGGCTGATCCGTTCTACTGGAACGCCATGCTGAACATGGTTTGGTATGTGCTTGCGATCCTTGTGGAATATGCCATCGCCTTTGCCCTTGCCTTGGCACTGAATGCCGAGATCAGGGCGCGCAAATTCTTCCGTGTGGCCTTCTTGTTGCCGCTGATGCTGTCGCCCGTGGCGGTCAGCTGGATGATCGGCAAATCCATGCTGGAACCGCGCTTTGGCCCCCTTGCGCGGCTGGGCCGGGCCTTGGGCTGGGAGCAACCGTCGTTCTTTGAAAGCTCTTGGATTGCCAAAGCAACCATCATGGTGATGGACGCTTGGACCTTCATTCCCTTTATGATGATTATGATCTTGGCTGGCTTGCAGGCCATTCCCAAAGAGTTGAACGAGGCCGCCAAAGTGGATGGCGCCAGTGGCTGGCGCGCCTTTTGGGAGGTGACCTTCCCGATGATGCTGCCGGTGTCGATCACGGCCATCCTG
>JBMSKG010000108.1:0-9164 GCA_049419625.1 Paracoccaceae bacterium
TAAACCCGCCGGGGGCCATGCGGGCGAGCAAGACCACGATCAGCACCAGCGTCAGCGCCGGAAAGCCGATGGCAAAGCCGACAAGGAGATCCTTGTGCAATTCGGACAGCCCGCTGGCCAAGGCGAGGATCAGCGCGATGGCAGCCTCGACGCCCAAGGCAAAAAGCGTGACAAGACCGGCTGGGGTTGAAAAGACATAGCTCATATGTTCCTCCGGTTGTGACAAGCTGCAGGGTGCAACCGGCGGGCGTTGGCGTCAATGGGGTCGCACGGGTCTGCACTGAACTCCAATGACCGCAGCAGCGCCGCGGGCTAGGCCAGGGTGGCGACCCGTTCCCAAATCTTGCGGCCAAGCTCTGGAAAGAGCGTCGGCGCGGCAGTGGCAATCGCCTCGCCCGTGGTCATCAGAACGGCGATCACCGGGGTGCGGCCGGGGGCCGCGATGCTGATCATGTCATGCTTGAACCAACTGGTCGCCGCATCGCCCGTCCACAGGTTATGGCCGGCCTTCGACCAGACCTGCACGCCCTCGGGCAAGCCGCCGCCCAGATACTCCGACAGTTGATATTCGGGGCGCGCCGCATCTGGCCCGGCGGGATCGCGCGACAAGATCGCCTGCGCGCGGCCCCGGGCGGGCGGCGACAGGGGCAGATCGCCCTCGAAGAGCTCCCACATCAGTCGCGCGGCGGCCAAGGCGGTCAGCCGGTTCAGATTGCCGCCTCCTTCCGCCGCAAAGCGCGCCTCGCGGCCATAGCGGGTGTCGTCCATCAGCTTTTGCGCGATGCGGCAGCCCTCCCATTCTGGCCAGCCCATGCGCCAGAAGAACCGGTTCAAGCGCTCGCGCTTGGACATCCAGTCCAGATACTCGGCCCCCTCCAACAGCGTGTCGCCTGTGGTTCCGGTCAGGATATCAATGGCATAGTTGGTGGCCGTGTTCGACGACCACAAGATCATGTCGCGCATCGCGCGGTCCAACTCGCCATGGGGTGCGATGCGGTCCTCGTCCAAGGCGGCCAGCGCATGGACGAGATGAAAGGCTTTGACCAGCGAACAGGGATAGATCGGCTCTGCCCCGCGATGCACGAAACCTTCCGCCCCGCCAGCGCGGCTTCGTTGCACCACGACCAGCGCCAGTTGGTCAGGGGACAGCGCTGGCGATGCCGCCTGCATCTCGGCCAAAAGCGCTGTTCCCAGTTCTTGCCACGCTGGCGTACCCGTTACAAACATCGATGTCCCCGTTTTGGTGCCTTGTCACCCCAGCCTAGCCTGTTGGCTGAAAAACCAAAAGCTCTTCACTTTGGCCCCAAATACCCCCGCCGGAGGCTCCCGCAGTCGGGCGTCGGACGCTCCGCGGGGGGTATTTTGCCAAGATGAAATGGCGAAGAGCCCGCGAAAGCGGGACGATGAGCGGGGTGGGTCAGTTCGTCGGTGCGCCGCCTTCGGCCGTGCGGCGGGCGACGAAGGCGTGCAGCGCCTCGGCGATGGCGGGATCTAATGCGGGGGCTTCATACTGGGCCAGAAGCTCTTTCCAGATGCGGTTCGCGCGCACCGGGGCTTCTTCGCGGCCGCGTTCGACCCAGGTGGGGTAGTTGTCCCAATTGGACAGCATCGGCGCGTGAAAGGCGGTTTCGTAGTGGGCCATGGTTTGCGCGGTGCCGAAGAAATGCCCGCCCACGCCTGCTTCGGCGATGGCGTCGAGGGACAGCGCCTCGTCGGTCACGGGGATGGGCGTGAAATAGGCCTGCATCATGCCCAGCATTTCGGCGTCCAAGATCAGCTTTTCATAGCTGGCGGTCAGCCCGCCATGCATCCAGCCCGCACCGTGGATCACCAGATGCGCGCCGCCCATCAGGCAGCCCCAGAGCGACATTTGCGATTCATAGGCGGCTTGGGCATCGAGGGCGTTGGCCGCCGTGACGTTTGACGACCGGAACGGCACGCCAATGCGGCGGGCAAGTTGGCCCGAGGCTTGCGCGGCTTTGGCGTATTCCGGCGTGCCAAAGGCGGGGGCGCCGGTTTTCATGTCGACGTTCGAGGTAAACCCGCCATACATCACCGGCACGCCGGGGCGCACGATCTGGGTGAGCACAATGCCGAAGATCGCCTCGGCATGTTGGAGGACCAATGCTCCGGCGAGGCTGACGGGGGCCATGGCCCCGGCCAGCGTGAAGGGGGTGACGATGGCGACCTGCCCGTGTTCGGCCAGAGCGATCAGCCCTTGGCTCATCGGGTCATCGAGTTGCCGGGGCGAGTTGGTGTTGATGACACCCATCATGGTGGGGTGGCGGGCAAGGTCATCAAGCGACCAGCCCATCATGAGGGCGGCCATGTGGATGCCGTCCATCGTGCGCTCGGTCCCGAGCGCGTTGAGGTTCCAGCTTTTGTCGAGAAGGGTGATTTGGCTGAGATACAGATCCAGAT
This sequence comes from Paracoccaceae bacterium, assembly GCA_049419625.1. GTDB lineage: Bacteria > Pseudomonadota > Alphaproteobacteria > Rhodobacterales > Rhodobacteraceae > Tabrizicola_A. The sequence continues at coordinate 2,422 of JBMSKG010000108.1, forward strand.
GCCGGGTGTTGGCGGGCAGGTCCATGGGTTCCAAGGGGCCGCCGGATTCCTGTTGGATGACATTCAGGCTTTGGCAAAGGCGCAGGAAATCCTGCATGTCGGCAAGGGTGCCGTCGCGCCGCCCGCGATCAAGGTCCATCACATAGGCCGGGCCGCCGACAGAGGAAAACACCATGTCATTGCCACCAAAGCGCAGGTCTTTCGCGCGGTTGCGGGCGGCGATGGTGAAGGTGGCGGGCACCGTGGCCAGCCGTTCGGTGACCATGCCTGCGTCAAGGTAGACCATGTTGCCATCCACCCGCGCACCAGCGCGGCGGAAATAGTCGATGGCGCGGGCGTTCAGGACGCGCATGCCCTGTTCGGCCAGAAGGCGCAGGGCGGCTTGGTGGATCGCCTCGATATGGTCGTCGGAGAGCACGCGGATCGGGTCATAGGGACGCGGCACTTGGCCAAAAGGGCGCTGGGGAATGGCGTTGATTTGGCGGGTGGGGCGGCGCTGGCGCATCAGGCGCTCCTGTGGTTGGGCCGCTCGCGGCGGGGCGGCAGGTCGGGATCGCCCAAGATGCGGGCGTAGCGGTGGGCGGAATAGACCGCATCGGCGATGGAGGAGGGCTGCAGGCAATCGCCCACGCGCGCGGTGTTCGGGCGGCTGTGGAGGTCTTGCCAAAGGTCGTCCACGGGCAGGCGGCCGGTGGCAAGGATCAGGGTCTGGCAGGCGATGTCGCGCGCTTGTCCAGTGGTGGCGCAGGCGATGCGGGCGCGACCTTCGCCTTGTTCGGTCAGCATGTGCTGGGTGACCAGCGTGACGCCCAGCGACATCAGGCGGTCTTGGATGAAGCCCTGTTCGTCGGTGTAGACCGTCCAGCCCGAGACCTGCGGATAGGGGGTGACGAGCGTCACCGCATGGCCTGTGCGGGCCAGTTTTTCGGCCAGCGCGCCGGCCATGAAGTAGTGCTCATCGTCGTAGATCACCACCGGGCCGGGGGTGGGGGTGCCTGCGAAAATGTCATCTGGTGTCAGGGCTTTGGGAAAGCTGCGCGGTTCCATCCCCACCACGCCGATCCCGTCGCGCCGCCAGCGTGACCCGGTGGCCAGCACCAGATGATCGGGGTTGAGATCGGTGATGTCTTGTGCCGTGAGCCGGCTTTCCAGAAAGATCTGCACATTCGGCAGCTTGTCCAGCATGGTCACCCGCCAGTCGCGCACCCGGCCCCATGTGGCGAGCCCCGGAAGGGTGGATTCGTGTCGGATCCGCCCGCCAAGGCTGCGGCTGGCGTCGGTGAGTGTCACATCCAGCCCCCGGCGGGCCAGCGTCAGCGCGGCCTCGAGCCCCGCGGGCCCTGCGCCGACGACCAAGGCGCTTTCGCGCTTGGGGTAGGGAGCGATACGTTCAGGATGCCAGCCGCGCCGCCATTCTTCGCCCATCGTCGGGTTTTGGGTGCAGCGCAGGGAGATGGCCTCGTTATTCGCCGCCCGGCAGATGTTGCAGCCGATACATTCGCGGATTTCATCGGACCGGCCTTGGCGGATTTTTTCCGGCAGGAAGGGGTCAGCGATGGAGGGGCGGGCGGCGCCGATGAAGTCTTGCACGCCCTTTTTGATCTGCTCCACCATCCGGTCGGGCGAGGTGAAGCGACCGACGGACACCACGGGTTTTGAGGTAAGGGTTTTGACAAAGCGGATGTAGTCTTCCTGATAGCCTTCGGGCGAGAAGCGGGCGGATTTCGAGTCATTGCCCAAGGCCCCGGCCACGTTCACATCCCACAGGTCGGGCAGCTCAGCCAGCATCGCCACCACATCACGGCCCTCGTCCTCGGCGCAGATGCCGGTTGGGCCGTGAAGTTCGTCCACCGCCAGACGGATCGCCACGGCGCAGGTGTCGCCAACAGCCTCGCGCGTGTCTTCCAGCATTTCGCGCAGGAGCCGGGCGCGGTTTTCCAAAGGGCCGCCGTATTCGTCGCTGCGCGTGTTGGTGCGGCGCGAGAGGAACTGGAAGGGCAGGTAGTCGTGCCCGGCATAGACATAGACGATATCAAAGCCCGCCTGTTTGGCGCGTTTGGCCGCATCGCGCTGCCAGCCACGAAAGGCGCGGATGTCGGATTTGTCCATCGCGCGGGCTGTCGTGGGCAGATGATACATGGCCGGTTGCACCTGCGGGCCGATGCCCGGCACGCGCGTCATGCGGTTACTGGCGTGAAAGCCGCCGTGCCACAGCTCGATGCCCGCAAGCGATCCATGGGCGTGGATGGCTTCGGCCGTGGCCGCCAAGGGGGCGATGTCGTCATCGTCCCAAAGCGTCAGGAAGGCATAGGGGCTGTCGTCGGAGGAGGGGTGGATCGAGCAGTATTCGGTGCAGACCACGCCCCAGCCGCCTTCGGCCTTGAGCCCGCGCAGGGCGGCGCCGGATTGTGGGCGCTGCCAGCCAAAGCCGGTGGCGTGCGGGGTTTGGTAGAACCGGTTGGGTGCCGTGACCGGGCCGATGCGGATGGGGTCGAAGAGGATGGCGTGGCGCGGGTCCATTTTCCGGTCCATTCTGCGAGCCCTTAGCTGTGGAACTTTGCCAAAGCCTAGCCATGTTGTATGATCGTTCAACAAGAATCCCGGCTGTTGCCGTTCAACAAGGGCCTGCCCCATGATCGCATTATGACCGCGCCGAAGTATAAGAGGTTGACGCCCGAGGCCCGCGCGTCCGAGTTGGTGGAGGCGGGTTTGCGGGTTTTGGCCAAGGGTGGGATCACCGCCTTTACCATCGACAATATCTGCAAGGCATCCGGTGCCTCGCGCGGGCTGATCGGGCATCACTTTGGCGGCAAGGACGGGTTGTTGGCGGCCTGCTATGGGGCGGCCTATGCGCCGTTGATGCAGGCGATTGCCGCGGGGGCGGAGCCGATGCCCTTGGTCGCGCTGATTGAGGAGTTGCTCAGCGAGCGGCAGTTGCGGCCTGAGGGGCTGAACATCTGGCTGGCGCTGTGGGGCGAGATTGCGGTCAACCCGGCGCTGCGGGAGGAGCATTTGCGCCAGTATCGCGTTTATCATGCGACGCTCGCCGCTGCGATTGCGCGCCAGTCTGGCCGTGAGGTGTCGGATGCCAGCGATGAGACCTTGGCGACGGCGCTGATCGCGCTGTTGGATGGGATTTGGCTGGAGTTTTCCATTGCGCCCGAGGCGATGAGCCGCGCCAAGGCGCGTGCGGCGGTTGAGGCGCTGTTGCAGGGTGCGTTGTCGGGCGCGTGAACAGGGGCTGGGCTGGGGGACTGGATAGCGCCGCGCGGGCGGCTGATCTTGCAGCTGGACCTGCTTAACCCGGACCGCCCGATGTCGCGCATCTCTACCCCTGAACCTCTGGCGTGCGGTCTGGATTGGAACCTGCTTCGGGTGTTTCTGGCGCTGGCTGAGGCCGGATCCGTGACGGGGGCGGCAGAGCGGTTGAGCTTGAAGCAACCCTCGGTCTCGGCCGCGCTGAAGCGGCTGGAAGAGCGCGTTGGCGCGCGGCTGATCGACCGGGCGCGGAGGCGGTTTCAGCTGACAGCGGCCGGAGTGCGGCTGCTGGCGGCGATTGCCGCGACGCCGTTGGGCGAGCGGATCTATGGGGGCGATGCATAGACCTAAGGAATGAGTGAGATCAGAACTATCTATTTGATCTATGCAATCCCCTGCGGCACCTTCACGCCAACCCCAAACCGGAGCCGCCATGTCTCGCCCTGCCCACACCACCATTTCCGCCACCAACGCGCTGCCCAAGGTGGTGCGCGGCAAGGGCAGCTATCTGTGGGACGCGGCCGGCAAGCAATACATCGACGGATCCGGCGGGCCTGCGGTTTATTGCCTTGGCCATGCCCATCCGGAGGTGAACCGCGCGATCTGCGATCAGTTGGAGGCCATTGCCCATGGCTACCGCTATAACTTTACCACCGACGCGCTGGAGGAGTTGACCGAGATCATCCGCGCCCGGGTGGGGGGCAATTTGCGCGAGTTGGTCTATGTGACTGGCGGGTCGGAGGCGGTGGAAAGCTGTCTGAAGATGGCTTTGCAATATCAGACCGCGATTGGCCAGAAGTCGCGCCGCCGCTTTATCAGCCGGGAACGGTCGTGGCATGGCAACACGCTGGGGGCCCTGGGCCTGTCGGGCTTTGCCGAGCGGACGACGGCTTACGAAGGCGCGTTCATCCCCTCGATCAAGCTGTCGCCCGCCAATGCCTATCGCCCCATCGCCGGGGCGACCGCCGAGACGGCGGGGGCGGCGGCGGCGGCGGAGTTGGAGGCGGCCATTCTGGCCCATGGGCCAGAGACGATTGCCGGCTTTGTCTTTGAACCCGTGGTTGGTGCGGCGGGGGGCTGCGTGCCGGCACCCGAGGGCTATGCACAGGCGGTGCGCGAGATTTGCAGCCGCTATGGCGTCTTGATGATTGCCGATGAGGTGATGTCGGGGGCCGGGCGCTGTGGCACATGGCGCGCGCTGGCCCATGACGGGGTGGAGCCGGATATCATGTCGGTCGCCAAGGGGTTGGCCGGGGGCTATCAGCCCTTGGGCGCGGCGATTTGCACCACCGCCGTTTGGGAGGCGATCCGCGCCAAGGATGGGGCCTTTGGCACCGGGCATACGTTTACTGGCCATACGGCGGCCTGTGCGGCGGGGGTGGCGGTGCAGAAGATCGTGGAGCGCGAGGGTTTGGTAGCGCGGGTCGCCGCCAATGGGCCGCGGCTGAAAGCGTGGCTGGCCGAGGCGCTGGCCGGGGTGGAGGCGGTCGGCGACATTCGCGGGCGGGGGCATTTCATTGGGCTGGAATTGGTGGCCGACCGCGAGACGAAGGTGCCGTTTGAAGCTGAGCGCAAGCTCTTCATGAAGATCCGCGCGCAGGCGATGGAGAACGGGCTGATCTGCTATCCGGTCGGGGGCAATGTGGACGGGGTGCGCGGCGATATCGTGATCTTTGCGCCGCCCTACAATTGCACCGATGCGGAGTTGAGCGAAATCGTCGACAAGGGCGCGCGGTCGGTGCGGCAGGTCTTGCAGGCGGAAGGGTTGGCGTGATGTCGAAGATCATCATCTCTTGCGCCATCACCGGGTCGATCCACACGCCGTCGATGTCGCCCTATCTGCCGGTCACGGGGGCCGAGATTGCCGCCCAAGCCATTGGGGCGGCTGAGGCCGGGGCGACGATCCTGCATCTGCATGCGCGCCACCCGGACACGGGCCGCCCCTCGGCGGACCCCGCGCATTGGGCGGGGTTTTTGCCCCAGATCAAGGCCGGGTGCGATGCGGTGGTGAACATGACCACGGGCGGCAGTGCGGTGATGACGCTGGAGGCGCGGTTGGAAGCGCCCAAGCAGCTCCGGCCCGAGATGTGCAGTCTGAACATGGGCACGATGAATTTCGCGCTCTACCCGATGGCGGCGCGGATCACCGAGTGGAAGCATGATTGGGAAAAGCCCTTTCTCGAAGGCACCGATGATCTGGTGTTCAAGAACACGCCACGCGACATTGCCCATGTCTTGGCCGAGATGGGCGCGCGGGGGGCGCGGTTCGAGTTTGAGTGTTATGACATCAGCCATTTGTACATGCTCAAGCACTTTGTCGACCGGGGGGCTGTGACGGGGCCTTTGTATATTCAGTTCGTCTTTGGGGTGCTGGGTGGTATGGCGGCGGAGCCGGATATGCTGGTGCTTTTGAAGCGCACGGCGGATCGGTTGTTTAGCGATCAATATCTGTTTTCCGTGCTGGCGGCGGGGCGGCAGCAGATTCCGATGGCCAGCATGGCGGCGGCGATGGGGGGCCATGTGCGGGTGGGGCTGGAGGATAATCTTTACCTGTCCAAAGGCGTGCTGGCGCGGTCCAATGCCGAGCAGGTGGCGCAAATTCGCGGCATTGTCGAAGGGATGGGGCGTGTGGTCGCCAGCCCTGCCGAGGCGCGGGCGATGTTGGGGTTGAAGGGCGCAGGCGAGGTGGCGTTTTGACGGTTTTGCGTGCCGCGACCGCCCAAGATGTGCCGGTGATCCTGCGGTTCTTGCAGGCCATGGCGGCCGAGGCGGGCGAGACGGTGGGGTCCACCGAGGCCAGTCTTTTGGCGCATGGTTTTGGGCCGACCCCGCGCTTTTTCGGGCTGATCGCGGAAGGGTCGGCGGGGCCTTTGGGGATGGTTTTGTATTTCCCCGAATATTCCACATGGCGCGGCGAGATGGGGCTTTTCGTGCAAGATGTCTATGTCAGCCCCGAAGGGCGCGGCCTTGGGCTAGGGCGGCAGTTGTTGGCCGGGGCGATGGCCCATGCTGATTGGGCCCCGCAGTTTCTCACGCTGATGGTGGCGCATCCCAACGCCAGCGCGCGGGCGTTTTATGCGGCGGTTGGGTTTGGTCTGCGCGATGATGCGGATCAGTTGATTTTGGAAGGAGAGGGTCTGCGGGCCCTGATAAGCGGATGATTACAGTCTTTGACGAGGCCCAACGGGCGCATGACCCGCAGTTCTTTCTGTCTTCGGGCGCGCCGCAGCCCTGCCCGGAAAAGCCCGCGCGGGTGGAGGCGCTGTTTGCCGCGGTGCGGGCGCTGGGCGGGCCGGTGGTAAAGGCGCCGGATGCGGGGCTTGCGCCGATCTTGCGGGTGCATCCGCAGCGCTATGTCACTTTCTTGCAGACGATCCACAGCCGCTGGAGCCGTATTCCCGGTGCGAGCGCCGAGGTGATCCCGAACATCCACCCGGCCAATCGGACCGATGGCTATCCCTTGTCTGCCGTGGGCCAAGCCGGGT
>JBMSKG010000109.1:0-9147 GCA_049419625.1 Paracoccaceae bacterium
CCCCCCCCCCCCCCCGGCTGGGATCAGAAGTCCAGGTCGGCATAATGGGCGGGCGGCGGAAAGCCCGGGATCTGGTCCGCCAACAGCGTGCGGAACGACGGGCGCGATTTGATCTTGGCGTACCAGTCTTTCACCGTTGCATTGCGGTTCCAGTCCACATCCGAAATGTAATCCAGACACGACAAATGCGCGGCCGCCGTAAAGTCGGCCAGCGTCATCTCATTGCCGGCAAGCCACCGACGCTGATCCAACAGCCAGGCCATGTAATCCAGATGGTATTTGATCCGTCCCGCCCCAGATTTCACATTCTTCGAATCCGGATAGCCGTGGCCCATCACCTTCTTGTTCACCCGCTCATACAAGAGCTTCGAGGTGACCTCGGCATGGAACTTGTCATCAAACCACGCGCAGATGCGGCGCACCTCATAGCGGGTGTCCGCGTCACGCGGCATCAGCGCGGGCGTCGGGATCGCCTCTTCCAGATATTCACAGATCGCCTGGCTTTCGCTCATCACCTTTTGGTCGATGCGCAGGATCGGCACCTTGCCAGCCGGATTGCGGCGCAAGAAATCCGGGCTCGGCTCCCAATAGCGCTCTTCCACCAACTCGACCTCAAGCTTCTTTTCGGCCAGCGTTAGGCGAACCTTGCGGCAAAAGGGCGAGAGCGGGAAGTGATAGAGACGGATCATCGGAGAGGGGCCTGAAAAAGGGGATGCTTCTCAATAACGCCCTTGGCGGCAGTTGCAACTGGCCTATTGAAAACAGCCCGCCCGGCCATCGACGTCAATGGTCTCTGCCCCCGACAGAATGGCCCGCGTGCGCTTGCGCACAAAGCTCGACGGCTGGCTCGCGCTGCGGTCTTTGGGATTGGGCAAGACGGCGGCCAACCGCGCCGCCTGCAGCGCCGACAGATCGGCCGCGTCAACGCCGAAATGGTGCTGGGCCGCCGCCTGCACCCCAAAGACGCCCTCGGCAAACTCGGCCGTGTTCAGGTAAACCTCAAGGATCCGCTGCTTGGACCACAAGATCTCGATCACCGGGGTGATCGCCGCCTCCATCGCCTTTCGCAGATAGCTGCGGCCATGCCACAGGAAGGTGTTCTTCACCACCTGTTGCGACAGGGTCGAGGCCCCGCGCGTCCCGCCGTCTTCGATGGCATCGCGGATCGCGGCCATGTCAAACCCCCAATGCAGGCAGAAGTTGGCATCCTCGGCCGCCACGACCGACCGCGCCATGACCGGCGCAATCTCGTCCCAGCTGACCCAGTCCTTTTCAATGCCGCCCAGCCGCCACGCCTCTTGCGCCTGATAGATGTTGATCGGCGGCGGCACAAAGCTGAACAGCACGATCAGCACGCCATAAAACGCCGCCACACCGACAAGCCCGCGCCAAAGCCACAGCCGGATCCGCCGCAAAAGCGGCGGTTTGGGCAGGTTTGCTTCAGGTTCAGGTTTCTTGCGCGCGGCCATGGGCGATCATAGGCCATGAACGATGGGCCGGGGTCAAGCCACCGAGGGCCAGAGCGCTTTGAACCGTCATGCCTTGCAACTGGTTGCCCTGCCGTGGAACATGGCAACCAACATGACACAGGAGCAGGAAGATGTTCAAAGCATTGGTGGTGAACAAGGATGAGTCCGGGGCAACCCATGCGGCAGTGACCTCGCTTGAGATCAGCGATCTGCCAGCGGGCGATGTCGTGGTCGCGATCGACTATTCGACGGTGAACTACAAGGACGGGCTTTGCCTTGGCACCGGCGGTGGTCTGGTGCGCAGCTATCCGCATGTCCCGGGCATCGATTTCGCCGGCACCGTCGAAAGCTCGACCGATGCCCGCTACAAGCCCGGCGACAAGGTGGTGCTGACCGGGTGGCGCGTGGGGGAATCGCATTGGGGCGGCTATGCGCAAAAGGCGCGTGTCAAGGCCGATTGGCTGGTGCCCTTGCCTGCCGGGCTGACCACCAAACAGGCCATGGCCATCGGCACGGCCGGGTTCACCTCGATGCTGGCCATTCTGGCGCTGGAAGATCACGGGCTGAAGCCCGGCAATGGCCCGGTTCTGGTGACGGGCGCGGCAGGGGGCGTCGGCTCGGTTGCGGTCGCGCTTTTGGCATCCGCAGGCTATGAGGTGGCCGCCGTCACCGGTCGCCCCGAAACCGAAGCCTATCTGCGCGACCTTGGCGCCACCCAGATCGTAGCGCGCGAGACGATCAACGAAACCGTCAAGCGCCCCTTGGAATCCGAGACATGGGCCGGCTGCATTGACGCCGTGGGCGGGCCGATGATGGCGCGTGTGCTGGGCCAGCTGAAATCTGGCGGCTCCATCGCTTCGGTCGGTCTGGCCGGGGGGGCGAACCTGCCCGCGTCGGTGGTGCCCTTCCTGTTGCGCGGGGTGAACATCTTGGGCATCGATTCGGTGCTGCAACCCTATGCGCGCCGCGTCACCGCTTGGGAGCGCATCGCGCGGGACATGCCGAAAGACAAGCTCGAGGCGATGGTCTCCTTGCATGGCCTTGCCGATCTGCCGCAGCTTGGCGTCGACATTCTGGCAGGCAAGGTCAAGGGTCGCGCGGTGATTGACGTGCGCCGCTAACCCCCCACCCCATCCCTCCCCATGAGGGGGAGGGGGCCGATTGGGACAAAGCGTGCCGCGAAACGACAAGGCGCCTCCCCTCCCCCCAGCGTGGGGAGGGGCCGGGGGTGGGGGGCCAACCAGACCCGCCCCTAGTCAAGCCCTTCGACAATCACCACATGCGCCACCGCCGCCCCGTCGCGGCGGGCGCGGGCGGCCTGATATTCGGGCGAGTGGTAACAGGCCTTGGCCGCCGCGAGGCTGGGAAACTCAATCACCACATGGCGGTCAAGCACCGGGCCTTCCAGCACCTCATGCGCCCCACCGCGCGCCAAAAACCGCGCGCCATGGGCAGCAAAGGCCGCCGGAGCCAGCGCCTGATATCCCTGATAGGCCACAGGATCGGTGACGGTGACATGGGCGATCCAATAGGCGGTCATGGGGCCTCAAGCAGCGTTCGGGCAATGTCAGCGGCATCTTTCAAATGGTCGCGCACCGCCCGCGCCGCCGCCACCGGGTCATTGGCCGCGATGGCCCCGGCAATCCGCGCCATATGCGCCGGACCGGACACCCGGCGGTTGGTGCTGGCCAAGGTCAGCGCCCGCAGCCGCGAGATGCGGCCATTCAGCCGCTGCACAATCTCCCAGGCAATGTCATGGCCAGCGGCGGTGAAGATCACCTCATAAAAGGTGGTTGTCGCGGCATAAAGCGCCGACGGCTGGGCATCGCTGAACGCCGCCTCCAGCCCTGCCAGCGCCTGCGCCAGTTGCGCCTTGACCGCGTCATCCGCGCGCCGCGCACATTCGGCAGCCGCATCGGATTCCAACAGCCTGCGAATGTCATAGATCTGCGCTGCCTGCACCCAATCCAGCCGCGCCACCACCGGCCCCGCGCGGCCCGATGTGTCCACCAGCCCCTCAGCCTCCAGGGTGCGGATCACCTCGCGCACGACCGAGCGTGACACGCCCAACTGATCGCACAGCGTCCGCTCCACCAACCGCGCCCCACCCGCAAAGCGCCCCGCGATGATCGCCCCGCGCAAACGGTCCACCGCCAACGCCCGCAGCGTGGCAGGCGCCTCATGGATGCGAAGATCATCGGTCGGGCGGTTCATGACCCGAAACCTAAGCCGCGTCCCAGCGTCGCGCAAGGGTTTCTTGACATATGGTCCGATGGTATACCAACATACCGCAAAGCCGATGGAGACCCCAATGCCCGCGACGATTCGCAAAACCCTTTTGAACATCGAAACCACGCTGATCGAAGGGGGCCGGGCCGCACCCCGCCCGCTGAAATTCATCGCGGCGGCGGCGGTGATCCAGAACCCTTGGGCCGGGCGGGGCTTTGTCGAGGATCTGAAGCCCGAAATTCATGAGGTGGCCCCCGAACTCGGCGCGCTTTTGACGGGCATGATCCTTGAGGCGGCAGGCGGTGGCGACAAGGTGGAAGGCTATGGCAAGGCCGCCGTCGTCGGCCTGAACGGCGAGGTGGAACACGCCAGCGCCCTGATCCATACGCTGCGCTTTGGCAACCATTACCGTCAGGCGGTTGGGGCGAAAACCTATCTGGCTTTCACCAACACGCGCGGCCCGGCCAATTGCCCCATCATGATCCCTTTGATGGACAAGAACGACGAAGGCCGCCGCAGCCATTACCTGACCATCCAATTCGCCATTCCCGATGCCCCCGCCGCCGATGAAATCGTCGTGGCGCTTGGCGCCTCCATCGGGGGCCGCCCGCATCACCGCATCGGTGACCGCTATCAAGATCTGAAAGACCTTGGTCATGACGTCAAGAACCCTGCGGCTGTCTGACGGCAGCACAGTTCGGGTGCTGGAAGAGGGGGCAGGAGAGCCGCTCCTCTTGATCCACGGCGTCGGCCTGCGGGCCGAGGCGTGGGGCCCGCAGATGCGGCTTGAGGCGCATGTCTTTGCCGTCGACATGCCCGGCCACGGCGACAGCACACCCCTGCCCGCAGGCGCGCGCCTGCCCCACTACGTGGCTTGGGCCGCGCAGGTGATCGAGGTTTTGGGCGTGGGACCGATGAATGTGGCAGGCCATTCGATGGGGTCGCTGATCGCTGGCGGTTTGGCCATTGAGCGCCCCGATCTGGTCAAACGCGTTGCCCTGTTAAACGGCGTTCACCGCCGCACCCCCGAGGCCCGCGCCGCCGTGCTGGGCCGCGCCGCCGAAATCGCCGCCGGGGCGGGCAGTATCGAGGCCCCCTTGGCGCGTTGGTTCACCGAAGATCAAGCCGAGATGCGCGCGCGCGTGGCGGGATGGCTGCAATCGGTCAGCCAGACCGGCTATGCCATGGCCTACCGCGCCTTTGCCGAGGGCGACATGGTCTATGCCGACCGTATTGGAGAGATCGCCTGCCCGACGCTGGTTCTGACCGCCGATGGAGATGCGAACTCCACCCCCGCGATGACTTATGCCATGGCGGGCATGGTTCAGCACGGGCAGGCGGTTGTCATTCAGGGCCACAGGCATATGGTCAACCTGACCGCCCCTCGCGCGGTGTGCGATGCCCTGCGCGATTGGTTGGCCGAGGAGGTGCGCCGATGACATCTGCCCAAACCACGATCGACCCGCGCGCCCTGCGTGATGCCTTTGGCTGTTTCATGACCGGGGTGACTGTCGTCACCACCGTTGACGCGGCAGGCACACCGCAGGGCTTTACCGCCAATTCGTTTTCCTCTGTCTCGCTTGATCCGCCCTTGCTCTTGGTCAGCCTTGCCAATTCCTCGCGCAATCTGGACAGCTTTGCCAAAGGCGCAGGCTTTGCCGTGAACATTCTGGCCGAGGGGCAGAAGGATATCTCCGCCACCTTCGCTCGACCTTCCGAGGACCGTTTCGCCAATCTCTACTGGCGCAAAGGCCCGGTCGGAAACCCGCTGATCGCCGGGGTCTCAGCCTGGTTTGACTGCCGGCTGGAACAGGCGATCCCTGCGGGCGACCACACCATCCTGATTGGCCGCGTTGGCGGGTTTGAGGCGACCCCGGCCGCCGGGCTTGGCTATTACCGCGGGGCCTATGTCACCCCGGCGCAGACGGCGGCGGCCATGCCTGCGGGGCCAGATGTGGTCATCACCGCGATTCTCGAGGCGGAAGGCCAAGTTCTCTTGCAAGACGATGGGCGCGGCGGGTTGACCCTGCCCATGGCCCGCGCAGGCCGCGATGGGGTGCAAGCCGCCCTTGCCCGATTGATCGCCGCCTCTGGCCTGCAAGCCCAGCCCGGCGCGGTTTACTCGGTCTATGACGACCCCGGTCAGGGCGCGCAGCACATCGCCTTTCTGTGCCCCACCACCCCCGGCAAACCCCGCATGGGTGCGCTGGTGGAACTCACCCGCGAGGGGGTGGCCGCTGTCACCGCCCCCGCCGCGCGGATCATGCTGGAACGGCTGGCCGATGAGGCGCCAACCGGGCGCTATGGAATTTACTTCGGCACGCATGAACATGGTCGCGTGCAACGAAGCCAAGAAAGGGAAGAGCCATGAAATTCTCGCTTTTCGTCCATATGGAGCGCGTCAGCGCCGCCGACGAAGAACCCCGGCTTTATGAAGAAATGCTGGAACTGTGCCAAATGGCCGACGAAGGCGGCATGCACGCCATCTGGACGGGTGAACATCACGCGATGAGCTTTACCATCGCGCCCAATCCGCTGCTCAACCTTGTCGACCTTGCGCGCCGCACCAAGAACGTGCGCCTTGGCACCGGCACCGTGATTGCCCCCTTCTGGCACCCGATCAAACTGGCCGGTGAGGCGGCGATGGCCGATATCATCATGGATGGCCGGCTGGACCTTGGCATCGCGCGCGGGGCTTATTCCTTTGAATATGAACGTATCATGCCCGGTCTTGATGCGTGGAACGCGGGCGGGCGGATGCGCGAATTGATCCCGGCGATCAAGGGGCTTTGGGCGGGGGACTATACCCATGAGGGCCAGTATTGGCAGTTCCCGAAAACCACATCGGCCCCGAAACCCCTGCAACAGCCCTTCCCGCCGATCTGGGTCGCCGCCCGCGACCCCAACAGCCACGATTTCGCCGTCTCGCAAGGCTGCAACGTGCAGGTGACCCCCCTGCACCTGCCCCATGATGAGGTGACCAGCCTGATGGAGCGGTTCAACGCCGCCTGCGCCGCCCACCCTGAGGTGCCGCGCCCCAAGATCATGATCCTCCAGCACGGCTATGTCGCCAAAGACGCCGCCGATGCCGATCTCGCCGCCGAAGAGCTGAACGCGTTTTACTGCTATTTCGGCGCGTGGTTCGTGAACAAACGCCCCATCACCCAAGGCTTGATCGAACCCATCACGCCCGAGGAGATGGCCGCCCACCCGTTCTATTCGGTCAAGGCCATGCGGGAAAACCTGCTGATCGGGGATGCGGCCGAAGTCATTGAAAAGCTGAAAAAGATCGAAGCTTTGGGCTATGATGAGTTTTCGTTCTGGATTGACAGCGGCATGAGTTTCCAGCGCAAGCGTGATGGCCTGCGCCGGTTGATTGATGACGTCATGCCCGCCTTTGCCTGAGGACCCAATGGACCGCTTTCAGCACTATATCGACGGCCAGTTCGAAGACGGCACCACCCGGTTTTCCAGCCTTGATCCGGCAACCGGCCAAGCTTGGGCCGAGATGCCCAATGCCACCGCCGCCGATGTGACCCGCGCGGTTGAGGCGGCGCATCGTGCCTTCTTGGGCCAGCCTTGGGCCGCGCTGACGGCCACGGCGCGCGGCAAATTGCTCTATAAACTCGCCGATTTGGTGCAAGCCGCCGCCCCGCGTCTGGCCGCCTTAGAAACCCGCGACACCGGCAAGATCATCCGCGAAACCAGCGCGCAAATTGCCTATGTCGCGGACTACTATCGCTATTACGCGGGGCTTGCCGACAAGATCGAAGGCGCGCATTTGCCCATCGACAAGCCCGACATGGAGGTTTGGCTGCGCCGCGAACCCGTGGGCGTGGTCGCCGCCATCGTGCCATGGAACTCGCAGCTTTTCCTGGCGGCGGTGAACCTCGGCCCGGCCTTGGCCGCGGGCTGCACTGTGGTTCTGAAAGCCTCAGAAGACGGCCCCGCGCCGCTTTTGGAATTTGCGCGTCTGGTGCATGAGGCGGGCTTTCCTGCGGGCGTGGTCAATATCCTGACCGGCGGGCCCGAGGCGGGCCGGGCGCTGACCACCCATCCAAAGGTGGCCCATATCGCCTTTACCGGTGGGCCAGACACCGCGCGCCACATCGTGCGGGCCAGTGCCGAGAACCTGTCGAAAACCTCGCTGGAGCTGGGCGGCAAATCCCCCTTCATCGTGTTCGACGATGCCGATCTGGATTCTGCCGCCAATGCCCAAGTCGCGGGCATTTTCGCCGCCACCGGGCAAAGCTGCGTGGCAGGCTCGCGCCATCTGGTGCAGCGCGGGGTCAAAGACGCGATGCTCTCCCGGCTGAAAGCCAAGGCCGAGGCCGTGGCCATCGGCGCGCCTGACCAAATGACAACCGAGGTCGGCCCCCTTTGCACCCAGCGCCAGCGTGACCGTATTCAGGCGCTGGTCGATGCCTCGCTCGCCGCCGGGGCCAAACTTGTCACCGGCGGCACAACGCCCGCTGGCCCCGGCTTTTACTACCCGCCCACCATTCTCGACTGCACCGACGCCCCCCATGCGCCCTGCGTCACGCAAGAGTGTTTCGGCCCCATCCTCTCGGTCATCGCCTTTGACACTGAAGAACAGGCGCTGGCCCTTGCCAATGACACCGCCTATGGGCTGGCCTCGGGCGTGTTCACCCGCTCGCTCACCCGCGCGCATCGGATGATCCGCGGCATCCGGGCGGGCATCGTCTGGGTCAACACCTACCGCGCGGTGTCGCCCATCGCGCCCTTTGGCGGCCACGGGCTTTCGGGCCACGGGCGCGAAGGCGGCATGGCGGCAGCGCTCGACTATACCACGGTCAAGGCGGTGTGGCTGCGCACCTCGGACGACCCGATCCCCGATCCGTTTGTGATGCGCTAGGCGTAACTCCGCGCCCCGAAAATCGCGCTGCCCACCCGCACATGGGTGGCACCATGGGCAATCGCGGCCTCGAAATCGCTGCTCATCCCCATCGACAGCCCCGCCAGCCCATTGCGCGCCGCCATCGCGGCCAGCATCGCGAAATGGGGGCTTGGATCCTCCCCCTCGGGCGGAATGCACATGAGGCCCTGCACCGGCAGATCCATCGCACGGCAGCGGGCGATAAAGGCATCCAGATCGCTGGGCAAAACCCCCGCCTTCTGCGGCTCCACCCCGGTGTTCACCTGCACAAACATCTGCGGTGCCGCGCCCCGTTCCTGCACCAACCGGGCGAGCTTATCGGCCAGCGACGGACGGTCTACCGAGTGAATGGCGTCAAACAACTCCAACGCCTGCTTAGCCTTGTTGGTTTGCAAGGGGCCAATCATATGCACCTGAACCCCAGCGAACCGCGCCCGCAGATCGGGCCATTTCCCTGCCGTTTCCTGCACATAGTTCTCGCCAAAGACGCGATGGCCCGCCTCCAGAACCGCCACCACCCGGTCCAAAGGCTGCACCTTGGACACAGCAATC
>JBMSKG010000110.1:0-9034 GCA_049419625.1 Paracoccaceae bacterium
TCATCGCTGCCTCCGCCTCAGCCCAAGTCACAATACCTAGCCGCAGCGCCTCCGCCATGGTGGCGCGCCACACAGGATCATTAAGCCGCGCAAGATCCGAGGCCGAAGACATGAACCCCAACTCAATCAACAGCGATGGGATGTCTGGCGACTTCAACACCGAAAACCCGGCCTTCTGATGCGGCCTGCGATGCATCTTCAACTCTGCCCCCTTGATCGCCGTTTCCAAAGCATCAGCCAGCCGCTCAATTCGGGGCATCGTCTCCGTCCGCGCCATATCCATCAAGACCGAGGCCACCATGTCATCTTGTGCCGTCAGGTCCACACCGGCCAAAAGATCATCCCGCTCATGCCGCTCAGAAAGCGCCGCCGAAGCTGCATCGCTCGCCTCATCGGAAAGCGAATAAAGTGTGATGCCCACCGCTTCGCCCTCGCTCAACGCATCGGCGTGCAACGACAAAAGAAGATCCGCCTCAGCCGCCCGTGCGATCGATATTCGCGTCTCCAATGGAACGAAGTGGTCACTGTCGCGGGTCATGACCACCTGAAAGCGGCCGTCACGAAGCAACAACTCTTTGAACTCTCTCGCGAACTGCAACACCAATTCGGCTTCGGTCTGCCCGTCGCGCTCTGCCCCCGGGTCAATCCCACCGTGGCCCGGATCGAGAACCACAATCCAGCGCCCTGGGATCCGCGCCGGTGGCTTGGCCAGATCGGTGACATTCGGCATCCCCCACCCCGGCAGCTCAGGTTGTGCTGCGGCGGCGGCAGATGCCTCAGCGCTGGTCGGATCCAACCGCAGCGCAAGCTTGGTGTCGTTCTGCGTCGACATCTCGGCCAAAGACAGCGCCATCGGCCCCGACAGATCCAGCACCAGCCGCGACCAGCCCGGTCGAAAAACTCCAGCGCGCAGACCCGTCACATGCGCCGAAGCTTGCAGAACCGTCTCCACTCCGGCCCAGTCAACTTCGCGCACATCCAAAACCAAACGCGGCGGGTCCGCACGAAACCGCACCCGCCACGGCACCGGCTGTGACAGCGAAAAGCGGATTTCCACGCCCTGCCCGACATCGCGGACATAAGATTCTGCCGGGTCGATCCGGGCCAGTGCCGATAAATCTTGCGCCCGCGCCGCGAAGGGCAAGCAAAGTACAACCAGAAATACCGCGACAAGCCATTTCATCTTGGCACAAATACCCAAAATCTGCCCTTTCGGCAAATCACCCAGCCGTCATGAACTGTCGCAGACGCGCCAGCCCCTCGGCAATATCCGCAGTCGCCCGCGCATAGGAGAATCGCAATGTGGTTTTGCCGCGCACCGGGTCAAAATCCAAACCCGGCGTGACAGCAACACCCGCCCCATGCAGGATATCGCGGGCGAATTGCAGGCTGTCCGAAGTCAGGTCCGACACATCGGCATAGATGTAGAACGCCCCATCCGGTGGCGCGATGCGGTTGAAACCGGCCTTGGGCAATTCCTCCAGCATCAGACGACGGTTCTCGGCATAAACAGCGCGATTGGTTTCCAACTCGTCAACGCAGTCCAAGGCGGCAAGGGCCGCGACTTGGCTGACATGCGGCGGGCAGATGAACATGTTCTGCGCCAAGCGCTCGCAGGTGCGGATGTGGTCCTCGGGCACCACCATCCAACCCAGCCGCCAGCCGGTCATGCTGAAATACTTGGAAAAGCTGTTGATGACATAGGCCTCGTCACTGATCTCCAGCGCCGACACCGCACGATCCCCATAGTGCAGCCCGTGATAGATTTCGTCTGACACAAACGAAATCCCGCGCCCCGCTGCATGATCCATCAGCGCCCTCAGCGCCTCGCGTGACAGCATGGTGCCCGACGGATTGCCGGGCGAGGCGACGATCAAGCCCCGCAGATCAACCCCCTCCAGATCAGCTGGAACCGGCTGCAGGCGGTTTGCATCCCGCGTCGGGATGCCCACCGGTGTCAAGCTCAGCGCCCGCAGGATCTGGCGATAACTCGGGTAACCGGGCTCACCCAACCCCACCCGGTCGCCCGCGTCAAACAGCGCCGAAAAGCCCAAGAGAAAGGCCGAAGACGATCCCGCCGTCACGATCACCCGGTCAGGGTTCAGATCAATTCCATACCAACGCTTGTAAAGCCCCGCGATCCCCCGCCGCAGCTCGGGCAGGCCCAGAGCAACGGTATAGCCCAACGGCTGCTCCAGCGCCGCCGCCACCGCCTGTCGTGCCGCCAAAGGCGCGGCTGTGCCGGGCTGACCCACCTCCATGTGAATGATATGACGCCCCGCCGCCTCCAGCGCGCGCGCCTCCTCCATCACATCCATCACAATAAAGGGATCGACCTGCCCGCGTCTTGATCTTTGCATCCGCTGCACCTTAAGCTTTCGCGCCATAGACCCCATGGTGGGCCAGATGGTCAAGCCCGCCGTCTCCAGAACAAAGGAAGCCTGATGCGCCGTTTTGTCTTTGCCCTGTCTGCCTGCCTTTTGGGCACCACCGCACTCGCCGGGGGTCTGGGCGAGATGACCGATGCCGAACGCGCCGCTTTCCGCGAAGAGGTGCGCAGCTATCTTCTGGAAAACCCTGAGGTCTTGGTTGAGGTGATGGATGTCCTGCAAAGCCGGGACG
Organism: Paracoccaceae bacterium; assembly: GCA_049419625.1. Taxonomy (GTDB): domain Bacteria; phylum Pseudomonadota; class Alphaproteobacteria; order Rhodobacterales; family Rhodobacteraceae; genus Tabrizicola_A. The sequence goes on from JBMSKG010000110.1 coordinate 2,623, forward strand.
AGGCCGCCGCCGCCAACCGTGACCTTGAGATGTTGGCAACCTATAAGGACGCGATCTTTAACGATCCCGCCTCATGGGTGGGTGGCAACCCCGAGGGTGACATCACACTTGTCGAATTCGTCGACTATCGCTGTGGGTATTGCAAAAAGGCCCATGACGAGGTGGCTGAGCTGGTGAAATCCGACGGCAACATCCGGTTTGTGCTGAAGGAATTCCCAATTCTGGGCGAAGATTCCTTGAAATTCTCGCAGTTTGCGATTTCGGTGCTCCAACTGCATGGACCAGAGGCTTATAAATCCGTGCACGACGCGCTGATTGCTTTGCGCGGCAGCCCGGATGAGGCCACGCTCAGCCGGTTGGCGTCTGATCTGGGACTTGACCCCGCCCCAATCCTTCAGCGCATGACCACCACGGAAGTCATGTCGGTTATCGAGGCAAATCATACGCTGGCGACCACAATGGAGATTCAAGGCACGCCGACATTTGTGATCGATCAGACCATGGTGCGCGGTTATGTGCCGTTGGACGGCCTGCGCCAGATCGTCGCCGGGCAGCGCGGTTAAGCGCCTGCGAGTTCACGCCTTTTGGGCCTGAACCACCTTCTCTGCCAAGGCCTTGGCAATCGCAAAGGCGCCCTTGATCCGGTCGCCTTCTGACGCCATCTCGCCCATCAGCACAACCTTGTTCCCCTGCACCTTGGCGGCCGGTCCCTGCTCGCGCAGGAATTCAACCAAGCCTGCCGGATTGGCGAATTTGTCGTTGTGGAATTGCAGCGTCGCGCCTTTCGGCCCCGCATCAATCCGCGAAATGCCAGCACGTTTGCACATTGCCTTGATCCGCACGATCAGCATCAACGTGTTGACCTCTTTCGGGATCGGGCCAAAGCGGTCAATCAACTCGGCGGCAAAGCCTTCAAGCTCCACCTTGGTGGCCAGACTGGACAGCCTGCGATAAAGGCCCAATCGGATATCCAGATCCGGAATATACGCATCTGGGATCATCACCGGCACACCCAGATTGATCTGCGGCGACCAGCCGTCATCGACCTGCGCCAACCCCTGCAATTCACCCGATTTTATCTTGGCAATCGTCTCTTCCAGCATCTGCTGATAAAGCTCATAGCCAACTTCCTTGATATGGCCGGACTGCTCTTCGCCCAAAAGGTTGCCCGCTCCGCGCAGGTCAAGATCATGTGAGGCCAAGTTGAAACCCGCACCCAGACTGTCCAGGCTGGCCAAAAGCTTCAGCCGCTTCATCGCCTGCGGCGTCAGCGGGCTGCGAGGTTTTGTTGTGAGATAACAATAGGCCCGGGTTTTCGCGCGACCAACCCGGCCCCGAATTTGGTACAGCTGTCCAAGGCCAAACATATCCGCACGATGCACGATCATTGTGTTGGCGGTTGGAATATCCAGCCCCGACTCCACAATGGTTGTCGCCAACAGCACGTCATATTTGCCGTCGTAGAACTGGTTCATCCGGTCATCCAGATCACCGGCCGCCAATTGGCCATGGGCGGTGATGAACGTCACCTCCGGCACATTCGTTTTCAGCCAATCCTCAATCTCGGGCAGATCGGAAATCCGCGGCACCACCCAAAAGCTTTGCCCACCTCGGTAATGTTCGCGCAAGAGCGCCTCGCGCAGGGTCACGCCGTCAAATTCGGAGACATAGGTGCGGATCGCCAGACGGTCGACCGGGGGCGTCGCAATGATCGACAGATCGCGCACCCCGGTCAGCGACAGTTGCAGCGTGCGCGGAATGGGCGTCGCGGTCAGCGTCAGCACGTGGATGTCTGAGCGCAACTCTTTCAGGCGCTCCTTGTGCGTCACACCAAAGTGCTGCTCTTCGTCTATGACCAGAAGGCCAAGGTTCTTGAACTTCACGCCCTTGGCCAAAAGCGCATGGGTGCCGACTACGATATCCACCGTCCCTGCCCCCATCATCTCACGCGTCAGGTTCGCCTCTTTGGCGCTGACAAAGCGGCTGAGGGGCCGGACGGAAATCGGGAAACCCCGGAAACGTTCGGCAAAGCTGCGGTAATGCTGCCGGGCCAGCAGCGTGGTCGGGCAGATCACCGCCACCTGCATGCCCGACAAGGCCGCCACAAAGGCCGCGCGCATCGCAACTTCGGTCTTGCCAAAGCCGACATCGCCCACGACCAAACGGTCCATTGGGCTGCCCTTTTCAAGGTCGGCCACGACATCGGCGATCGCCGTCAGCTGGTCATCGGTTTCCTGATAGGGGAACCGGGCGGCAAACGCCTCCCAGAGGGAATGTGGTGCCTCCAAGATCGGCGCGTGCCGCAAGGCGCGTTCCGCCGCGATGCGCATCAGCCGGTCGGCGATTTCTTTGATGCGCTCTTTCAGCTTGGCCTTCTTGGCCTGCCAAGCGCCGCCGCCCAGCCGGTCCAGCAGCCCTTCTTCATGGCCATAGCGGCTCAGAAGTTCAATGTTTTCCACGGGCAGGTAAAGCTTTGCCCCTTCGGCATATTCAAGGCTCACGCAGGCATGCGGTGCGCCCAAGGCGGTGATCGTCTCCAACCCCAGGTAACGCCCAACGCCATGTTCGACATGCACCACCAAATCGCCCGGTGACAGGCTTTCGGCGTCGCGCAGGAAGTTCTCGGCCTTGCGCTTGCGCTTGGGCTTCGAGGCCAAGCGATCGCCCAGCACATCTTGCTCAGAGATCACCGCCAATCCCGGCGCGACAAATCCGGCCTCCAAGGCCCAGACCATCAAGAACAAGCCGCCCTTTCCTTCAGGCAGTTCGCGAAAGTCCTTGATCGGCCGCGCACCCGCAACGCCCTGATCTTGCAAAAGACCCGTAAGCCGCTCGCGCGCGCCCTCGGACCACGAGGCGATGACCACATGGCAATCTTGACGTAACGCCTTAATATGATCGGACAAGGCACCGAAAAGAATTATACTTTCCTGCTGTCGTTCTGGCGCAAAGCTGCGCCCGATGCGCGCGCCTGCATCTAGGACCCCCGGCCCTGGCGATTGGGCCAAAGGGGACAGCTGGATCACGCGGTGGCCTGCCACCGCCGCCTCCCAAGCGGTATCGTCCAGATACAACAGCCCCGGTGCGATAGGCTTGTAGACCGTGTCCATCCGCCCTTTTTGGGTCATCGCGTCGCGGCGGGCGTCATACTGGTCGTCGATCCCTTCCCAGCGCGCCAAGCGCGCCGGTGTAACCTGATCGTCCAGCATCACCGACGCTTCTGGCAGATAATCAAAGAGTGTCTCAAGCCGCGCGTGGAAGAACGGCAACCAATGTTCCATCCCAGCATGCTTGCGCCCTGCGCTCACCGCTTCATAGAGAGGATCATCGGAACCCGCTGCGCCGAATTCTATCCGGTAACTCTGTCGAAACCGCGTGATTGAGGCATCGTCGAGAATAACCTCGGACATCGGCGCCAGATCGATGGCTGTCAGCTTTTCTGTGGTGCGCTGGCTGACCGGGTCAAAGCGGCGCAAACCGTCCAGCGTGTCGCCAAAGAAATCCAACCGCACCGGGCCGGAATTGCCCGGCGGCCAGATGTCAACAATGCCGCCTCGAATGGCGTAGTCGCCGGGCTCGGCCACAGTGGAGACCGGCGAAAACCCCATGCGAGACAGAAACGATTTCAGATGCCCCTCATCAACCCGCGTGCCGACCCGCGCCGAGAATGATGCGGCCCGGATCACCTCTCGCGCCGGAAGGCGCTGGGTAACCGCCGTCATCGTGGTCAACAGAACAAAGGGACCAGACAACCCATGCGACAGCGTCGCCAGCGTCGCAATGCGCCGCGCTGCAATTTCAGGATTGGGTGAGATGCGGTCATAGGGCAAACAGTCCCAGGCCGGAAACTCTAAGACGATGAGACCGGGTGCCATAACACCTAGGGCGGCCCGCATCGCCTCCATCCGCTTGTCATCGCGCGCAACGTGGACAACGGCCGCGCCGCGCTCCGCTTCGCGGGCAAGAAGGCGCGCGTCAAAACCTTCGGGCGCGCCGCCTAGAGTGATCCGCGAGGCCGTCATGGTTTACCCCAGAACGCCAATTTGCATGTTTTGATACATACCAAACAACGAGGTCACGAAGATCGCGATCATGCCCAAGAGCTGTGTCGACAGCCGGTGGCGGCGCAGGCGGTGGTGCAAGGCGTCACCCTGCCCTTCGCCCGCCTCGACCAACAAGGATGTGCGCAAAGACAACAGCATCAAAAGCGAGAAGGGCACATAGAGAAACAGCACAGCCTGTGCGAATTCGATGTCATAGGCAAAGCCCAGCAAGACCAGCATGGTCAGCATGAACGCCCAGAAGGCAACCAACCAAGACCCGGTCGTGCGCACGATATACAGCATCCGCCCCGTATTGATCCGCACCATGGTTTCCAGATCATCCTGCGCTGCGCCGCCTTCGCGTTTGGCCCGGCTGATCATATCGAAGGGCACGCCCAAAACCCAATGGCTGGCCGTTGACCACAAGACCGCGAGAACGATCCAGTACCACAGGTTCGAAAACGACCGCATGTCGATCAGTTCGAAAATAACGTTGTACCAGTCCACCGAAGCTCTGCCCGTCTGCAAACCGCGTTGAAATCTCACCTTGAGGCGCTGGCATTTCCATGGCAGGCAAGACGGGCAATCGCAAGCCCTTTCCGCCCGCAGCCATGCCCCAGCCGAACGAGACCACCATGATGCCAGTCGCCTCGCCCAGCCACCGCTTTCGCCGTCTCAAGCGCAGTCCTGCGCTGCGTGCGATGGTGCAGGAAAACAGCCTGTCCCTGGGTGACCTGATCTGGCCGGTGTTTTTGTGCGATGGGGCGAACACACGCCAGCCCATCGGCTCGATGCCGGGGGTCGAACGGTTGAGCCTTGATCTGGTGGTCAAGGCGGCCGAAGAGGCGGCAGGTTTGGGCATCCCGGCGATCTGCCTGTTTCCCTACACCAACCCTTCGGTGAAAACCGTGGGCTGTGAAGAGGCGTGGAACCCCGAGAACCTGACCAACCGCGCGATTCGTGCGATCAAGGCGGCGGTGCCCGAGATTGCGGTGATGACCGACGTCGCGCTCGACCCCTACAACGCGCTGGGCCATGACGGGCTGGTGGTTGATGGCGTGATCTTGAACGATGAGACGGTTGAGGCGCTGGTCAAGATGGCCTTGGTGCAGGCCGAGGCAGGGGCCGACATTCTTGGACCGTCCGACATGATGGATGGCCGGATCGGCGCAATGCGCAGCGCGCTTGAGGGTGCGGGGCACCAAGGTGTCGCGATCCTGTCCTACGCGGCGAAATATGCCAGCGCCTTTTATGGCCCGTTCCGCGATGCGGTGGGGGCATCGGGGGCGCTGAAGGGTGACAAAAAAACCTATCAGATGAACCCCGCCAACAGCGATGAAGCGTTGCGTTTGGTTGAACGCGATCTGCGCGAAGGCGCCGATATGGTGATGGTCAAGCCCGGCATGCCCTATCTCGATATCTGCCGCCGCGTGAAAGACGCCTTTGGCGCGCCGACCTTTGCCTATCAGGTGTCGGGCGAATATGCGATGATCATGGCAGCGGCCCAGAACGGCTGGATCGATGGCGACAAGGCGATGGTGGAAAGCCTGATGGCGTTCAAGCGTGCCGGCTGTGACGGTGTGTTGACCTATTTTGCCCCAAGGGTTGCAAAGCTGATCCGTGCGGGGTTGTAAGGGCGCAAGCGGGAAGCCGCGAGTGTTCATCTGTGCTGGTGACAGGGCGGGTTTTGCCCGTTAAGCTGCATGACAACGGGGGAAACACCCCGAAAAACGAGGCGGAGCACAGAACATGACCCAGATTTCGCGACGGACAGTATTGGCCCTCGGCGGCGCCAGCGTGCTGGCGGCCTGCAACGGGGCGATCTTGGGCAACGGCGTAGGCTCGAATGGGGCCGCGCAGATTGATGCCCGAGTTCAGGCCACCAAATCCTACCTGTTCCAAACCTACCCCGGCACGCGCGACCTTGAGCAAAAGGCACTCGGCGTGCTGTATATGCCCCTGGTGACCGAGGCCGGTTTTGGGATCGGTGGCAGCTATGGGCGCGGGGCTTTGCAGGTTGGCGGGGCGACGCTGGATTACTATGCCGCCACGCGGGCCTCGATCGGCTTGCAGATCGGCGCGCAGCAATATGCCCATGCGCTGTTCTTCATGACCGATGCCGCGCTGCAAGACTTCCGGCGCGCCAGCGGCTGGGCGGCCTCGGCCGACATCCGTTATGCCATCCCAAAGGAAGGTGCCTCGATCGGCAAGGAAACCACCGAGATAGATCCGGTGGTTGGGTTGATCTTTGGTCAGCAGGGTCTGATTGCGGGGGCCTCACTGGCGGGTGTCAAGTATAGCCGGATCATTCCCTGAAGCCGGTCTGACGGTGGCCAATGTAAGAGGCGGGGGGGGGGGGGGGGGGGGGG
>JBMSKG010000111.1:0-9021 GCA_049419625.1 Paracoccaceae bacterium
GCGTGCCGCCCATCATCGGCACCATCCAAGTGTGGCACCAGCCGTTGCAGTGAAACAAGGGCACGATGGTCAGGTAGACCGGGAAGAGCTGCATCCGCCAGCCGATCGCATTGGCGGTGGTGGCGAGATAGGCCCCGCGGTGGTGATAGACCACGCCCTTCGGCCGCCCCGTCGTGCCAGAGGTGTAGTTGATGGCGATGGATTCCCATTCATCCTCGGGCATGATCCAAGGTGCTGACGGGTCGCCCGTGGCCAAAAGCGCCTCATAGGTCAGATAGTGACCCGTGGCGGTGAACCCATGGTCCACCACCTCGATGATCTCGGGCGCGATGCCTTCCATCCGGCGGATCGCTTCTTCGGCCAAAGGCAGAAAGGCGGTGTCGCACAGCACGATCTTGGCTCCGGCATGGGCAAAGACATAGGCCACCGTATCGGCATCCAACCGTGTGTTGATCGTGTTCAGCACTGCCCCGCAGGCCGGGACCCCGAAATGCGCCTCAGCCTGGGCGGGGATATTGGGCAACAGCGTGGCCACCACATCCCCCGGAGAAATGCCGCGTCCGGCCAGCGCGCTGGCCAACTGGCTGACACGGGCGGCATAGTCGGCATAGGACAGGCGGGTGGTCTTCCACACAACGGCCGTTCGGGTAGCAAAGATATCGGCGGCGCGCTTTAGATGCGACAGCGGCGTCAGCGGCGCATAATTCGCTGCTGTCTTGCCAAGCCCGGTTTCGTCTGTAAGCCAGCCCATCTTGTCCCCCGGATTGTTGCGACATGTCGCTTTTCGACGGGCAGTTTGCGGAGGAACGTCGCAGATGTGAAGGCGAAATGCGAAGGATCAGCCCATGACCGCGACCAAAGACCGAACACTCATGGCCGCCGGGCTGATTTCCGTCTACGCCTTTGTCATCGGATTCACCGACAACTACGTCCGCGTGATCGCTGAAGAGGCGGGTTTGTGGCAGTTCCACTTTACCCGGTCCTGCATGACGGCGGTGCTTTTGGGCCTTGGCGTAGCGATCTGGGGCTTTCGGGTGCGGCCGCGCAGTTGGCGGGCAGTGGTCGCACGCTCGGCCATTCATGGCTCGGCCATGGTGATCTATTTCGGGGCGCTGGCGTTTTTGGATGTGGCGCTAGTGGCGGCGGGGCTCTTCACTGCGCCGATCTGGGTTCTGCTGATTTCTCGCTTTGCCTATGGCCATGCCATCGGCCCGGCGCAGGTCATTGCGGTGGCCTTGGGCTTTGTCGGGGTCATCTTGGTCTTGGGGCCCGAGGCATTGGGCGGGGCGTCCTTGGCCGCGCTGTTGCCGATTCTTGCCGGGGCGCTTTATGCCTTGGGCAATATCGCCACCCGCGAATGGTGCGGCGAAGAAAGCGCGCAGACGCTTTTGGCCGGGTTCTTCGGCGCGCTGGGGATCATTGGGGCCGTGGGCATGGTAGCCTTGACGCTCTTCCCGCTGGAGGTGCCGGTCGGACCTGATGGGTTCTTGCAGCGTGGGCCGGTCTGGGCCTCGGGTGAGTTCTATTTCTGGACCTTCGTGCAGGCCGCCGGAAGCCTGATCGGCGTCGGCTTCATGATCCGGGCCTATCAGATCACCGATGCCAGCCGGGCCTCGGTGCTGGAATATGTCATCTTGCCGGCCAGTGCCTTTTGGACATGGGTCATCTGGGGCAAGGGGCTGGAACCGCTGGCGGTTTTGGGCATGGTGCTGATCGTGGCGGCGGGCACGCTGATTGCGATGCGCGCCAAGGCGGAAGAGGCTTAGTCGCCAACCGCCTGTCGCCAGTGGCGGCGGCAGAGGCTTTGATAGGTCTCATTCCCGCCGATCACCACCTGCTCGCCATCCTTCAACGGGCGGCCATCGGGGCCCTTGCGGACCACCATCGTGGCCTTTTTTCCGCAATGGCAGATCGTGCGCACCTCGCGCATTTCATCGGCCAAGGCCAAAAGTGCTGCCGATCCGGGAAACAGATCGCCGCGAAAATCCACCCGCAGACCATAGCACATCACCGGCACGCCCAGATCATCCACCGCGCGGGCCAGTTGCCAAACCTGCGCTTTTGACAGGAACTGCGCCTCATCGACAAAGACGCAAGCCACCTTGCCTTGGGCAAAGCGGGCCTGCAGCTTTGCAAACATATCCTCATCCGGCGCAAAGGTATCGGCAGGCTCGCCGATGCCGATGCGGCTGGCGATGCGGCCCTCTCCGGCGCGGTTGTCGAACTGCGCGGTGATGAGATAGGTCGCCATCCCGCCTTCACGGTAGTTGTGGGCAGCCTGCAAAAGCAGGGTCGATTTGCCCGCGTTCATGGTGGAATAGTTGAAGTAAAGCTTGGCCATGGCGCGGTGTAGCCCAAGGGGAGACCGGCGCGCAAGACCAAGTGGGGGCGGTGAAGCAAGGGGGCCGCGGGGGGCCCTTCAGCAGAACCATTCTATCGAACCATGGGTTCGAACAGGCAACCCTTCACGATGCTGAAGGGTCCACCGCACGGCCATGGCAAACACACACCAAAGCCACCCTTGAAAAGAGCAACAGCACGGCAGACCCCCACCCACACCAGCGCTGGGGGCGCTGGCCACTCGCTACGGTTCCGGGCTTGCCGGAACACCTTTATTCATGGCAAAAGTTTGTCAGCCTATTAATGGGAAAAGAGTTTCTGAATTCCCCCGGATCATCCCGGATAACGATTGAAAAGGTCTTGAGATGAGTGTTGCCAGCTATTTGAAAAAGCATTGCGAGGCGCTGGTCAAAGATGTGGGCATCGAAGCAGCCTGCGAGATCACCGGTAAATCGAAGGCAACGCTTGGCCGCTATTACTCAGACAATGATGAGCACGGGGACCGGTTCATGCCTGTCGATGTGGTCGCCCAGTTGGAAGGTGCTGCGCGGTTCCCACATGTGACCTCGGCCTTGGCTGACCTGCGGGGGATCACGCTGTCTTATGACAGCGATCGGCGCGATGCGGCCTCAAGCGGGGTCAATCAGGATGTGGTGCAGCTCGCCCAGCGCTTCGCGATTCTGATGAGCGAATACAATTCCGCCATCAGTGACGGCAAGATTTCGATCAATGAGGCCAAGCGGCTGTTGCGCGAGACCTTGGCGCTGCAGCAGGTGCTGCTTGAGATGAAGCTGAACCTTGAAGAAGAGGCGCAATAGGCCGGGCAGACCCCGGCCTATTGCGATTTGGATTCAGCGTGGCTTAGGCCTGACGCGGCTTTGGCCGCGCGCCATCGCGGCGCGGCGGCTGGCCACCACCGGCGGGGCGGCCTTGCGGCCGGGCGCCGGGTTTCGATGCGGGGCGCGGGCCTGCGGCTTTGGACACGGGCGGTTGGCTGCCCTTCTTCTGCCCGCCAGTGCGACCGCCACCGGGGCGCTGACCGCGGTTCTGCCCCGGTTTCGGGGCTGCGGCCACCATCTCGGCCGACCAAGGCGCGCCGCCCAGAACCGGGATCGGCTTTTTCAGCACCTTTTCGATGGCGCGCAGTTCGTCCATCTCGGCAGGTGCGCAGAAGGCCACGGCGGTGCCATCAGCCCCAGCGCGGGCCGTGCGGCCGATGCGGTGGACATAGTTTTCCGGCACATTCGGCATGTCGTAATTGTAGACATGGCGGACCGTCGGAATATCAATCCCGCGGGCGGCCACATCGGTGGCCACCAGAACGTCCAACTCACCCGCCTTGAACTCAGCCAAAGTGCGTTCGCGTTGATTCTGGCTTTTGTTGCCGTGGATCGATCCAGCCTTAAAGCCCCAAGACACCAAAAGCTTCATCAGCTTTTCCGACCCGTGCTTGGTGCGGCCAAAGACCAGCGCCTGTTCGGTCGGATGCTTGCGAAGATATTCCTCCAACAGCTTGGCCTTGTCGCCCATCGGAATGTAATGCACGCCCTGCACGATCTTTTCGATCGGCTTGCCGGGGGTGGACACCTGCACGCGCACGGGGTTGCGCAGGTAGGTGTCGGCGATTTCTTCGATGTCCTTGGGCATGGTGGCCGAGAACAGAAGCGTCTGGCGACGCTGCGGGATGTGCTTGGCGATTTTGCGCAAGGAATGGATAAAGCCCATGTCCAGCATATGGTCGGCCTCGTCCAAGACGAGATAGCCACACTTTTCAAGGCTGACGTTGCCTTGTTCCAGATGGTCGATCAACCGGCCGGGGGTGGCGACCAGCACATCGCTGCCGCGCGACAGGGCTTGGGCCTGTTTGAACACAGACGCGCCGCCCACCACCATGGTCACCTTCACGGCGGTGCCTTTGGTGAACACCTCAAGATTGTCTTTGATCTGGATGATCAGCTCACGCGTCGGCGCAAGGATCAGGGCGCGGACGTGTTTCGGCCCCGGCGGGTGGCCAAGGTCAAGGATGCGGTGCAGCAACGGCAGGCCAAAGGCCGCCGTCTTGCCCGTGCCGGTTTGCGCCAGACCCATCAGGTCGGCGCCTTTCATGATATGGGGAATGGCCTGCGCCTGAATGGGCGTTGGCGTTTTCAGGTTGGTTTTTTCCAAAGCCTTCAGAATCGAAGGGGAAAGGCCGAGATCGGCAAAAGTGGTCATGGGGTCGTCCGTTCAACAAAAGGCAACCAACACTCGCCCCACCGCGTCTTGCGGGTAGGCCGTGCAGGAGGGGTTACCTTGCGTGAAGGGGGAACCTTGCCCGGCATCCCCTGGTCCTCACGCGGGACGGGATGGGTGGGCTGCCTTGCACATGGGGGTTTTGGCCCGGCAAGTCAACCCTTGTGAACGACCGGTGTGCCGCAGCGCTAATCCCGCCGCCCTGCCCAGCGGTTCAGCCAGGCAAGCCCGGCGAGCGACCGACCCAGCCCGGCAAAGCTGACCACGCGGGTCAGCCCCGTCAGGCCCGAGGCGTCCAGCAAGAACACCTTGGCCACCGTCACCCCAATCACCGCCATCGCCAACCGGCGCAACCCGTCAGACCGCTTGGCAATGGCTTGGTACAAAAGCCCCGCACCCACGAGCATCATAGCAAGGGTGTAGCTGTAGAGCTCGCCCTGCAAAACGCCCGGTGCGCCCAGCCAGTCGCCCTGCCAGACGCGGCGGATCTCAAGCCCGGCGTAAACGGCCACAAGGCCCGAGCCGAGGATGACGAACAAGAGCCGGAGCCTGCGGCCAAGGCCCGGCTGTTTCCAGCCCGCCAGCAGCAAAAGCAGTCCGGGCAGGCCATAGGCCACAAAAAGCGTGTCCAAAAGGAAGGGACCGCGCACCACTCCGCTGGCATCGTCTGGCCCCCAGCTGAACAGTGGATTGGCAAAGCTCAGCGCACCTAAGAGCCCCAGACCGGCAAGGATGCCCCCCAGCGTCGCCAGAATACGGCGCAGGGTGGACAAAGCCCCGCCAAGCCGCGCGCGATAGAGCTGCATCAGCATCAAAAGCAGCCATGGCATCGCGTTCAACGTCAGGCCCCAATGGCTTGCCAAGAGCAGGTCCGAACCATGATCCAGCCAACGGGTGATCAGCACATTGGCCAAAAGCGCCGCCAGACCCGCCGCGGCACTTTCTGCCACGGCCTTGGCCATCGGCCGCTCCAGCGGGCGCAACAGCCATAAGCTGGCGATCATGGTGGCGATGGTGCCGCCAAAGGCCAAAAGCACCGGGATCAGATCGGCCCACAATGCCCAGTCAAGGCCCGGATCGACCAAGAGCCGATAGCCCAGAACCGCCGCCCCGGCCTGCAGGAAGAGGCTCATCTCGGGCAGGCGGAAGCGGCGGTCAAGCGCGGCGGCGGCCAACACCAGAACAGCCAGCGCCAGCGTCAGTGCGGTTTTCGTGGTCAAAAGGAACAGCGCCAGCGCAATCAGCGACAGGGCCGACAGCGTGGCATAGGCTGCGCGCCGCATGTGCGGCGCATCGGTTCGGGCAAAGCGCAGGGCCAGTGCCACCATAAGCGCGGCCAACCCGATGATATGCAGCGCCCAAGGGTAAGGGCCAAGCACCTCTGCCGGTTGCCACAACAGATCCAGCACCAGCGCGCTGACCGGGGCGATCAACACCGCGCCAAGCCCATAGGGCACGCCCCAAGGCCCTGGCCGCAGCGCGCGATAGGCGAACCCGGCCGAGATCAGCGCGGCCATCACCAGCACAAGCGAGGCCAAAAGCGAAGGGCTTGTCTCGGGCGGACGCAAGACGAGGGCGCTGGCGGTAAAGTCGCGCCAAAGCGCGCCACCCTCGGCGCCTTGTGCCGCGATGGCAGCGATCAGGCCAAGGCTGGGTATCAAGGCAAGGTCATCCAGCCCTTCGGCCCGCTCTGCCCACAAAAGCAGCAACACGGCCAGCCCGGTAAGGCCAGCGAGCGCCAGCATCGCGGTATCTGCCGTGCGGTCGGCCATGAAGAAAAGCCCAATGGTCGAGGCAAGGACCGCCCCCGCCACCAGCCGCACCGGGAAGGGTGGCCAGCCCCCCTTGCCCTTCATGGCAAGGCACGGCAGCGTGGCGGGTCCAGCTTGCGCCGGGATCAGGCGCAGTTCTGGCAGGGTGGCGGCCAGCACCACCAGCGCCAGCAATTGCGCCACCCAGCCCGGCCCGCTGCCACCACCCATTTGGATCAGGGTGCCGCCCGCATAGCCCAGCACCAGTGCCAGCACCGAAACCCAAGCCCAGCGGCGCAGGGCATCGACGCCAAGGCCGACCGCGGCGATCAGGGTGAAATAGGCGTAAAGCCAGTCAACGCTGTCTGAGGCGCCACCGACGATGAAGGGGGCCACCGTGGCGCCGATCAGCCCGACCGCCACCAAAAGCGGCCCTGAGAACCAGCCGATCGCCACGGCAAGCGCCGCGGTGGCCAGATGCCCGGCAAAGGCCGTGCCCGGCCCGATCAGCCCATAAAGCTGCCGCGCAGCAAGGACGGCCGCAAAGAGGGTGACGACCCCTGCGCCCGAAAACACCGATGGCAGGAAGGCTGTCGCGCCCGACCCCTCATCCCCATCGCGGCGGCGCAGCCATTTACCCGCGCCAACCAGCGCCGCGCCAAAGGCCAAGGCGGCGAGCACCCGCAGCCCGGGCGGCAAAAGTCCGCGTTCCATGCCGTATTGAACGAAAAAGATCCCGGCCAGCGCCAAAGAGGCGGCGGAGACGGCGTAAACCCAGTTGTCGCGCAGCCAAGCGGCAAGGCTGGCCAGCCGGTCTGCCCGCATCACAAGGGGGCGGTTTTGGTCTGGGCCGGGTGTCTTGGGCTCGGCCTCAAGATCGGCAGGGATGCGCGCCCAAGGGCCGACCTCGGCCAAGTTTGGCGGGGAGGCGATGGCCATGGTGGCTGCAGTTGCTGGCGGTGGTTCCGGGGTGACTGCCGTGTCGGTGGGTTCGGGCGTGACGATTGAAGCGGCGGGGGCGATGGCTGGCGCCGCGGTCCGCTCGGCCTCAAGCCGCGCAACGCGGGACTTTAGCCCTGCAACCTGCACCAAAAGCACGATGATCGACACCGGGATGGCCAGAACGATCAAAATCGCCAGAATGATGATCCCATCCACCTTGCAACCTCATACAAAATCTTGGTCTTTAATGAGGACATCCTATGTTCGTCTGGATGGCGAGGCCAGCCGGGAAATGCCTGAGCAAGGGGAGAGACATGCGTAACGCGTCGGTAAATGTTCTGGGGGGGACGCTGTTGTCGTGCTCGACCAGCCCGGTGACCGGGTTCTTCCGCAATGGCTGCTGCGACACCGGACCCGAAGATCGCGGCATGCATACGGTCTGCGCCGTGATGACGGCCGAGTTTCTGGCGCTGTCGAAGTATCTGGGCAATGACCTGTCCACGCCGCGCCCGGAATACGGGTTTGTCGGGCTGAAGCCGGGCGACCGTTGGTGCCTGTGCGCGGGCCGTTTCTTGCAGGCGCATGAGGAAGGGGCGGCTCCGCAGGTGCATCTGGCCGCCACGCATGTTGAAACACTGAAGGTGGTGCCGCTCGAGGTCTTGCGACTTTACGCAACCGATTGATCAGCGCTGGCTGGGCGCAGTACGCCCTCGTCGCGCATCAGATCCTCGATGAACAGCGACAAAAGCTGAGAGCGGCCGCTGACGCCGGCTTTGCGGTAGATGGCGTTGGTCTGTGCCTTGACGGTGCCTTCCGATGTGGCGCGCAAGACGGCGATTTCGGCGGTGGCCAGCCCTTTGATCGCGAAAAGGGCCACGTCCTTTTCCGCCGGCGTCAGGCCCCATTCGATAAAGCGTTCGTCCAAAAGGTTCATGAAAGCGCCCGAGGCGCGGCGCAGCCGCTCTTGGGCCAGATTGCGTTCGTGCAGCGTCCGATGCAGCACCCAGATGCCGAACCCAACCCCGAGCGTGAGGCCGGTGGCTGCCGAAAGCTCAAGATATTCGCGCATTTCCCAGCTGAGCGGGGCGGACCAGAGCCCGATGTAAGAGGAGGCGATATCAGCCACGAAAAACACCGCCGACAGAACTTGGACCAACAGGACGGCGGCAAGGACCGCTTGTTTGCGCATCAGCCGGGCAACCGAGCCAAGACAAGGTCAGTCATCGCCGCCCCCATCGCCGTCGCCGCCTCCATCTCCTCCGCTATCGCCGTCCCCGCCACTCTTCCCACCGCCATCACTGTCACCGTCGCCGCCATCGCCGTCGTCGTCACCACCACGCCCGCGGCCCTTGCCGCCGTCGTCATCGCCGTCATCGTCGCGGTCGTCGTCGCGGTCGTCGTCTTGATCGTCGGTGTCGTTGCCGACGATGGAAGGGCCGCTGCCGCCCTGGGCCGACGACCACAGGTCGCGCAGGATCTCTCCTGTGCGGGGGTTCATGATGATTTCACGGGTACCACTCTTGGACTTTGCGACGATCCGTGTGCGGCCGAGCAAGGTCGAACTGACCGAAATCTGCCGGTAACCCTGTTGGCTAAGCTGATCGCGTACGCTGTTCACGTAATCGGCATGCGCGGGGAAGGCCACAGACGCGGCAGCGGCCGACGTCAGGAGCAGGAACAATCTGCGCTTCATCAAATGGGCGTTTTTCATAATAGGGTTCTATCATTTCAAAGAATTGTCGGCCCGGCAAGCCCG
>JBMSKG010000112.1:0-9019 GCA_049419625.1 Paracoccaceae bacterium
GATCTGGCCGACCGCTTCAACCTGCCTGTCGTGACGCTGATCGACACCCCCGGCGCCTATCCCGGCAAGGGTGCCGAAGAGCGCGGTCAGGCCGAGGCGATTGCCCGCTCCACCGCCAAATGTCTGGAAATCGGCGTGCCGCTCTTGTCCATCGTTGTGGGCGAAGGCGGGTCGGGCGGGGCTGTGGCTTTTGCCACGGCAAACCGCATCGCGATGCTAGAACATTCGGTCTATTCGGTGATCTCGCCCGAAGGCTGTGCCTCGATCCTTTGGAAAGACGCCGAGAAGATGCGCGAGGCCGCAGAGGCGCTGCGACTCACGGCGCAGGATCTGCAAAAGCTGGGCGTGATCGACCGGATCATCAAAGAACCGGTTGGCGGCGCGCAGCGCGGCCGGGCGGACACTGTGGCCGCCGTGGGCAAGGCGATTGAGGCGATGCTGGCCGAAATGACGGGCAAGAAACGCGCCGAGATCATCAAGGACCGGCGGCAGAAGTTTCTGGCGATGGGGTCAAAGGGGCTTGCCGCATGAACGCCTGGCTCATCGTCCTGATTGCTGGAATTCTGGAAACCGGCTGGGCGATGGGGCTGAAATACTCCGAAGGCTTCACCCGCCCCATTCCCTCGATCCTAACCATTGTGCTGGCGATGGCGTCGTTCTGGATGCTGTCCGTCGCCATGAAAACGCTGCCAGTTGGCACGGCCTATGCCGTCTGGGTGGGGATCGGGGCCTTGGGAACCGCGATTGCAGCGGTGTTTTTGTTTGCCGAGCCTGTCAACACGTTGCGGGTGGCGGGGTCTTTCTGATCCTTGCCGGTGTCATTACGCTGAAGCTGGCCTAGGGCTACCACCAACCAAGATGGGCGCGACCCGCGCGCTCGCGGTCATATTCTGCGCCATCAATCTCGCCGCTTGCAGCCTCTTGAAGCATCTGGCCGACCGTCGGCAGACCTCCCGACTGATCCCCCGCTGTCCACAGGGCCGAGCGTTGCAACGCGCGGGCGCATTGGCTGTAAACCTCGGCGAGCCTGATCACCATCACGGTACGCGGATGCTTGCCATCGCGCTCAAAACGCCCACAAAGGCCGGCATCTGCTGTCAGCCGCGCCGTGCCGTTGACGCGTACCGATGTGGTCGATCCAGGCACCAAAAAGTACAGGCTGACCCGCCCATCTCGGACGATGTTGCGCAGGCTGTCGATCCGCTCATTGCCTTTCCAGTCAGGCATCAACAGGGTCTCGTCATCCTCGATCACAACCACCGGCCCCTGATCACCGCGCGGGCTGCCGTCAGTACCTTCTGGTCCTACCGTGGACAGGATGCAAAACCGCGAGGCCATGATGAAGGCCCGATAAGCGGGCGTCAGCCGTGCGGCTTGCTTGCGCAGGGCAGGCGAACCAGGCGTGCCATAATGGCTGTGCAGCGCGTCAAGATCGGTGATCCAATCCATTACACCCCCCTAAACCCCGCCTCGGCCATCAGCGCGTTGGAGCTTTGCTCCACCATGCCCTCCAGCCGCTCCATGAACTCGGCCACCGGCAGGCCGGGTTCGATCCGAGGCAGAAAGTCCACCACCGCCAGTCCAGGCTTGCGCAGGATGGAACGCTTGGGCCAGAACACCCCCACATTGGTGCCCACCGGCACGCAAGGCTGGCCAAGCTGTTCATACAAAAGCCCAGTGCCCACCTTGTAGGGTCTCTTTACCCCGGGAGCGACACGGGTGCCTTGGGGGTAGATGATCAGCTGACCTGGAAACTCGGTGCCCGCCATCACATCGGCCTTCATCTTGGCAATCGCCGCCCCGCGCTTGCCCCGGTTGACAGGCACGCAGCCGATGCGGCGCGCGTATTGGCCCAAGAACGGGGTCCACATCAGCTCGCGCTTCATGATGAATTTGCCGCGCGGCACGGCGCTGTAGATCAGGATGATGTCGAGAAAGCTTTGATGCTTGCCGGCAATCACCACCTCGTCGCTGGGCGGCGTGCCCCGCACTTCGCAGCGCAACCCGCACAGGATGCGCAGCGAAAAGATCACCCATTGGCAGTAAACGTGGCAAGCGTTGACGGCGGCCGCGCGGGAGAACAGCGCGAAAGGGGCAAAGCCGATCGCCACCACCGCCATGGCCAGATACATCTGGACGATGAAGATCAGCGACAGAACCCAGCGGATGGCCAGCATCTCAGGTCAACTCCCGTAATGTGCGAAGGGCGGCTGCGCGGGTGGCCAGAAAGGCGACAAAGGCGGCCAAGGGGGGCAGGACAAAGGGCCAAAGCCAGCCCAAGCCCTGAAAGCCAAGGCCAGTCAGAAAGCCGCCTGCGGCATGGGTGGCGGGCAGCGCCAGCACGCCCAACAGCCCAGCGACAGCGCCGATGGCCGATCCAGCGGTGGCGCGCAGGGTGAACCGACGCACAAAGGCACGGGCGATATAGGCGTCGCGCGCGCCCACAAGTCGCAGCACCTTGATGACTTGGGCATTGGCGGCCAGAGAAGCATTGGCGGCCAGCGTGATCATCGCCGCCATCGCAGCCCCAATCAGCCCAATGGACAAAAGCCCCAAAAGCCGCAGCCGCGTCGCCGCCTGTGCCATGGGTTCGCGCCAGCGTGTGTGGTCATCCAGAACCGCGCCGGGGGCCTCGGCGGCCAGACGCTGTCTCAGGCCGGTGCTGTCATAGCCGGTGCCATCCTCGACCACCTCGATCAGGCGCGGCAAGGGCAGCGCCTCGACCGGCAGATCGGGGCCGAACCACGGCTCCAAAAGCGCGCGCTGTTCGTCCTCTGTCAGGGCGCGCGCGCTTTCGATGCCGGGCGTGGTGGCCAGAACCCCAAGGACAGCAGTGACTTGAAGATCAATCTGATCCTCAGGCGCGGAAAGCCGCACGGTGGCCGTGCGCTCCAACGCGCCCGACCACCGGTCAGCCAAGCGCCCCGAGGCAAGCGAAAGGGCCAGTGCAAAGACCGCCAAAAAGGTCATGGCACCTGCGGTGAACGAGGTCAGCCAAGCCGTGTGGCCCGAGGGCGGCACCACGGAATCGGCGGGTTCCGACGGCATGAGGCGGGCGACGAGCGAGGACAGCGGCGAGGTCAGGGACGAGGTCATAGGTCGGCCCCCGCAAGCTGCACCCGGCGTTTGGCGATACGAAGAACCCGCGCGGGCACCTGTGCCTTGGCCTGGCGGATCAGGTTCAGATCATGGGTCGCGACCAGCACGGTTTTGCCCATCTTGTTCAACTCGACCAAAAGGGTCAGCAGACGCAGCGACATGTCCCAATCAAGGTTGCCCGTCGGTTCGTCGGCCAAGATCACATCCGGTCCCATGATAATGGCACGCGCCAAAGCCGCGCGCTGCCGCTCGCCCCCCGACAGTGAGGGCGGCAAAGCGCCAGAGAGTTTGTCCAACCCCACCCAAGCCAGAAGATCGGCCAGATCACCCTCTCCCGAGTGGCGGCCTGCAACCGTCAGCGGCAAAGCGACATTGGCGGCAAGGTTGAGGTGGTCGAGAAACTGGCAATCCTGATGGACAACCCCGATACGGCGGCGCGTCATGGCCACGTCATCGCGTGTCAGCCCGTGCACATCGCGGTCAAACAAGGTGACATGGCCCGCAGTGGGCAGGAGTTCCGCGTAGCACAGTTTCAGAAAGGTGGTCTTGCCCGCCCCGGATGGCCCGGTCAGGAAATGAAACGACCCCGGCGCAAGCCGTAAGGAGATGTCCGACAACAGCTCTCCGCCGCCGTAGTTATAGGCCACATTCTCAAAGGAAATCACGAAAGGCCGTCCCTGCACCCACCCTGTTACGGGCGCGATACTCGCCCATGGGCGCGGCGGTTTCAATCGTCACCGTTCGCCATGGCTGCACAAAGGCTTGGATATGGCGCATATCGTTGCTACAAACACGTTAACAAATGATGTTTGCCGTGGTCGGATCCTTTTAAATGCGCCTTGTCTGTCCCAACTGCGATGCAGAATACGAGGTGGACGCCTCGGCGATCCCCGACACTGGGCGCGACGTTCAATGTTCGAATTGCGGGCATGCGTGGTTTCAACTCTCAGCCCGGGTCGAAGAGGACTTGGCCGCCGAACAGGCGCTGTTTGATCCGCCACCTTCGCCGACCCCTGATGTGGACAAGGTTGAGCCTGCTGATCCGCCCACCCGGGCGCTGGACGAATCTGTTTTGGCCGTCCTGCGCGAGGAGGCCGAGCGCGAGAAACTGGCCCGCCGCACCGAGGCTCCGCCTCCGATTGAGACGCAGACTGACCTTGGCTTGACCCAGGCGATTGCCGCGACTGTCGCGGCAGCCACAATACCGCAGGGCAGTGCCGAGACCTCAGAACCAGACGCCGTCGCCCAGCGCATCGCACGGATGAAGGGGGAAGAGCCTGCCCCGGCCAAGCCGCAATCGCGCCGCGAGATGCTGCCCGAAATTGACGAGATCAACACAACGCTGCGTGCATCAACCGAACGCCGGGCGGGCGATGCGGGTGCGGTGTCGGACAGCCTGCCGGGATCGGGGGGCAAGAGTGCCTATCGGTCGGGCTTTGTGCTCTCGGTGGTGATCGGTGCGCTGGTGGTGGCGCTTTATGTCATGGCGCCCAGGCTGGCCCAACAGATTCCGGGACTTGAAGGCGTCTTGACCGGCTACGTCGCCGCCATTGATGGCGCGCGGCTTTGGCTTGACGGGCTGATGAAGGCGGCCATCGGGCTGATGCGCGGGGACAGCGCAGCCCCGTAAGCCGGACCTAGACCAGTCAAGACCGGGTGTTTTCCGCTTGCATCCCAGCGCGCTCCGGTCTTTTCATCTGTGCAACGGCGCACAGGAAAACAGAAGCCATGGAAAACTGGGACGAAATTCGCACCGCCTTTCAGGTTGCTCGATTGGGCACCGTGTCGGGCGCGGCCGAGGTTTTGGGCGTGCATCATGCCACCGTGATCCGCCACATTGACGCGCTGGAAAAGCGACTGGGGGCTAAGCTCTTTCAGCGCCATGCGCGGGGCTATACGCCCACCGAGGCGGGGCGTGATCTGTTGTTGGTGGCCCAGACCACCGAAGAGCAATTCGGACAACTGGCCAGCCGCATCAAGGGTCAGGGCGAGACGGTGACCGGCGAATTGGTGGTCACTGCGATCACCGGGATCGCCGATCTCATGGCCCCGGTCTTTGCCGCCTATCTGGCCGATTACCCCGAGGTCAAAATCCGCTTTCTGACCGATATGCGGGTGTTTCGGCTCGATTATGGTGAGGCGCATGTCGCCATCCGCGCTGGCGCCGCGCCGCAAGAGCCGGACAATGTGGTGCAGCCGTTGATGACCATGAATTATGGGCTTTACGCGGCGCGAAGCTATGTCGACCGTCATGGGCTGCCAGGGTCTGAGGCAGAGTTGGCCCAGCACCACTTTATCGGCCCAGAAAGCCCAGACAACCGCGCGCCGTTCTATCGATGGCTGCGCGACACCGTGCCGAATGAGGCGATCGCCTTTCGGGTCACCGAACCCGCCGCCAATCTTGAGGCGCTGAAGGCCGGGCTTGGGCTTGGGTTTTGCAGCAGCCATTTTGCCAGCCAGAACCCGGATCTGGTGCAGGTCTTTGCGCCGCGCCCCGAATGGGCGGCACCTTTGTGGATTGTGACCCATGTCGATTTGCATCGCACACTCAAGGTGCAAAGCTTCCTGACCCATCTGAAGCGCGCGAGCCAAGACTGGGCCAGCACATGCAACTGACAGCCGCCCAACGCGGGCATCTGGCGATGCTGACCTTTTCTGCATTGGTGGCAGGGTCGTTCAGTCTGGGCGCGATGGCCGCGCCTTTCGTGGCACCCGAGGCGCTGACCGTGGTGCGCTTTGCCTTGGCCGGGGCCTTGGTGGGGGTGGCCGCGCTGGCGACCACAGGGATTTCGCGCCAGACATGGCGCGCGCCGTGGCGCTATGTGATCTTGGGCGGGTTGTTGGCGGCCTATTTCGTCCTGATGTTCAAGGGCTTGCAGACCGCCGAGGCCGTTTCAACCGCCGCCGTCTTTACCCTGACCCCGGTGATGGCAGCCGGCTTTGGCTGGCTTTTGCTGCGCCAGATCACCACGCCGCGCATGGCGATGGCGCTGACTGTGGGGGCCGTCGGCGCGCTTTGGGTGATTTTCCGCGCCGACTTTGCCGCGTTTTTGCGGTTTCAAATCGGGTCGGGCGAGATTGTCTATTTCTGGGGCTGCGTGGCCCATGCCCTTTATGCGCCCATGGTGCGCAAGTTGAACCGGGGCGAACCTGCGGTGGTGTTCACCTTTGGCATGATGGTTGCGGGGTTTGTGCTTTTGGTGCTGTGGGGGTGGCAGGACGTCATGGAAACCGACTGGGCCGCCTTGCCCGGCATTGTGTGGATCTGCCTGATCTATGTCTCGGTCGCGGCCAGTGCGATGACCTTTGTGCTGTTGCAATATGCCACCATGCGGCTGCCCTCGGCCAAAGTGATGGCCTATACCTATCTGGTGCCAAGTTGGGTGATTTTGTGGGAGGTCGCGCTGGGGCGCAGCCCGCCGCCGACTTGGGTGCTGGGGGGCGTGGGAATGACGGTCCTCGCGCTGCTCCTGTTGGTGCGCGATGAGACGTAAGCCATGAGGCTCGTGGTCATGGGCGTGTCAGGGTGCGGCAAGTCGAGCCTTGGGGCTGCGCTGGCCACCGCGCTGGCGCTGCCCTTTACCGACGCCGATGATCTGCACCCGGCGGCCAACCGCGCCAAGATGGCGGCGGGCCAGCCCCTGACCGATGCCGACCGCTGGCCATGGTTGCAGGCGGTGAGCGCGGTTCTGGCCGCGGATGCGGGCGTGGTGGCCTGCTCGGCCCTGCGCCGGGCGTATCGCGACCGTCTGCGCCAGGCGGCGGGGCGGGTGCAGTTCCTGCACCTTGTCGCCCCGCCTGCGGTGATCGCCCAAAGGCTTGCGGCACGTCAGGGACATTTCATGCCAGCCGGGCTGTTGGACAGCCAACTCGCCACGTTAGAGCCCTTGGCCCCCGATGAGGGCTGGACCCTAGAGGTCAGCGGTCCGCAAGACGCCAACCTTGCCGCCGCATTGCAACTTTTTCGATAAGCACCGCCGAATTTTCGGATCGACAGGGCTTAAGGCCCCGCCCTTCCTTGCTTTCGCCGCGCATTGCGCCACAACTAAAGCCACGCTGCTGTGCCACCGAAAAGAGGTTCGATGCCGATCTGGAAGCAAATCGCCCTGACGCTGGCGCTGGGTGTCGCGGGCCTTATGGCTACGGCGGTCTTTGCGCCCGGTGTGCTGCAAAGCCTTGGGTTTGGCGGGGCTGAGGAGAAGGCTGCGACAAAGCCTGCGCAGGGCGGCGGCTGGGGTGGCGGTCAGGGCGGCGCGCGCTCGGCGACAACGGTCACCGCCCTGCCCCCCGGCGAAGGCCAGATTGCCGACCGTGTCTCGGCCATTGGCGATGGGCAGGCGCTGCGGTCCGTTGCGGTGGTTGCCGAATCGCCGGGACAGGTGATCGAGATGCGCACGCGCTCGGGCCAGAAGGTGCAGGCGGGTGATGTCCTGTTGCAGTTGGACAGCGAGGCTGAGACCATCGCGCTGGAACGCGCGCGGCTGATGCAGGAAGATGCGGTTGCGCGGTTGGAACGCGCACGGCTACTGCAAATCTCAGGCACGGGCACCGATGTGCAACTGCGTGAAGCGGAACTGGAGGTACGGCAAGCCGACCTTGAACTGCGCGAGGCCGAATACGATCTGGCGCAGCGCCGCATTGTGGCGCCGATGTCAGGCTGGATCGGGATTATAGATGCAGAAATAGGCGCAAGGATTGGCCCACAGACCGAGATTGCGCGGGTGGATGACCGATCGGCGCTCTTGGTCGAAATGCGCTTGCCCGAACGGATGGTGGGCCGGGTGGCTGTGGGTGACCTGATCACGGCCGAGGCTCTGGCCGGTGGGTTCGGCGTGGTCGAAGGTCGGATCAGCGCCATCGACAACCGGGTTGACCCCGCAAGCCGTACCCTGCGCGTGCAGGCTGAGCTGCCGAACCCAGACGACCGTTTGCGCGCGGGCATGGCCTTTGCCATGACGTTGGATTTGCCCGGCGCGTCGGCCCCGGCGGTTGACCCTTTGTCCGTGCAATGGAGCCGTGAAGGCGCCTATGTCTGGGTGGTGCGCGAGGGCAAGGCCACACGGCTGCCGGTGCGGATCGCGCAGCGCGAGGCCGAGCGGGTTTTGGTTGAGGCCGCGTTTGAGCCCGGCGATCTGGTGGTGATCGAAGGCGTGCAAGCGGTGCGTCCGGGTGCAGAGGTTGAGGTGCGCGGGGCAGACGGGGCCCAAGCGGGAGCCGACCCTGACGCCAAGGCCACGCCATGACAACCCGCATCGAGCGTAGCGCGCATCTGTCGGGCACGGCGCTGTTCATTCGCCGCCCCATTCTGGCCTTTGTGCTGAACGCGATGATCCTGATCGCAGGCATTGCGGGTTGGCTGGGGGGTGAGGTGCGCGAGTTGCCCGATGTGGACAGCCCCGTCATCACCATCAGCACCGATTACCCCGGAGCCGCACCCGAAACCATTGACCGCGAAATCACCGCCGCCATCGAAGGCGCGGCGGGGCGGATTTCGGGGGTCAAGGACATCTCCTCCTCGTCACGCTTTGGCCGCAGCCGGGTGACGGTGGAATTCACCCCAAGCACCAATCTTGACACCGCCGCCACCGACATGCGCGATGCCATCGCGCGGCTGTCGGGCGATTTGCCGGATGGGGCCGAGCCGCCGCGCATCGTTAAGGCCGATGCCGATTCCGATGCCATCATGCGGCTGTCGCTGACATCGGCCTCGCAAAGTGCCGAGGCGCTGACGCGGATCGCCGAGGATCTGGTGCAAGAGCGGCTACTCGCCGCCGAAGGGGTGGCCGATCTGCAAATCTTTGGCGACCGCGATGAGGTGTTCCGCATCGACATCGACATGCGCCAGCTGGCCGCGCGGGGATTGTCGCTGGCCGATATCCGTGTGGCGGTGGCGACGGTGTCTTTGGACGCGCCCGCGGGG
>JBMSKG010000113.1:0-8877 GCA_049419625.1 Paracoccaceae bacterium
CAGACAGCCCCCCTTGGCGCTCGGTTACCTCGCGCCCGACGAGACGCCAAGGCGGCCGAGGAGGCGCGGCTCAGCCCTGAAACCAACCCGCATAAGTCTTGCGCAGCTCCGCCTTCTGCACCTTGCCCATCGCATTGCGCGGCAGCGCCTCCAACACCACCGCCGCCTTGGGCTGCTTGAACTTGGCCAACCGCTCACGCAGCCCGGCCAGCACCGTGGCAGGCTCCAGCGCGACACCCTGCTTGGCCACCAAAACCGCGAACACCGCCTCGCCAAAATCCGGATGCGGCAGGCCGATCACGGCGCTTTCCAAAACGCCGGGCTGGTCATCCAGCACCATCTCAACCTCAATCGGGTACACATTGAACCCGCCCGAAATCACCAGATCCTTGGCGCGCCCCACGATCTGCACATAGCCATCGCCGTCCACCCGGCCCAGATCGCCGGTGATGAACCACCCATCCGGGCGCAGCTCCTCAGCGGTCTTTTCCGGCATCTGCCAATAGCCCGAAAACACATTCGGCCCCCGCACCTCAATGCCGCCCACCTCACCCGGCGCCACCGGCGCCCCTTCCCCCATGATCCGCAGCTCCACCCCCGGCAGCGGGAACCCCACCGTCCCCGCCCGCCGCTCGCCCTCATAGGGGTTCGAGGTGTTCATGTTGGTTTCCGTCATGCCATAGCGTTCCAAAATCCGGTGCCCCGTCCGCGCTTCAAAGGCCACATGGGTTTCGGCCAACAGCGGGGCCGATCCCGACACGAACAACCGCATATGCGCCACCAGATCACGGCTGAACCGCGCATCGTCCAACAGCCGGGTGTAAAAGGTCGGCACGCCCATCATCGCCGTGGCACGCGGCAGCGCGGCCAGCACCTGCTCCAGATCAAAGCCGGGCAGGAAAACCATCTGCCCCCCCGTCAGCAGGCTGACGTTGCTCGCCACAAACAGCCCATGGGTGTGAAAGATCGGCAAGGCGTGCAACAGCACATCGCGCTCGGTGAACCGCCACAGATCGGCCAGCACCTTGGAATTGGACAAAAGGTTGTCATGGCTCAGCATCGCGCCCTTTGACCGCCCCGTGGTGCCCGAGGTGTACAGGATCGCCGCAAGATCGCCCGGCGCGCGGTCAGTTGGGGCAAAGGTGGTCGGCTGCGCGGCCATCCGGTCGGCAAAACTGCCCGATCCAGCGCCGTCCAGCGTCTCCATCGCCACGCCATGCGCATGTGCCACGCCCGCCATCGCCGCCGTGCGGGCCGGGTCGCACACGAACAAGGCCGGCTCGGCATTGCCCAGAAAATAGCCAATCTCCTCGGGCGTATAGGCGGTGTTCAGCGGTAAAAACACCGCCCCGATCGACACGGTCGCGGCATAGATCGCCAAGGCTTCCGGCGACTTGCCAATCTGCACCGCCACCCGATCCCCCGGCCGCACCCCGGCGGCGCGCAGGCCCAGCGCGGCCTGCGCGATGCAGGCATGAAACTCGGCTCCAGTGATCTCCCGGCCATCGGGCAGCTGCATCAGCACCGTACGCCGCGCCGCAAGCGGCGCAAAAAGCGTTTCATAAAGCGGATTTGCCATCAAAAACCCCCGGATCAACCGGCCTTGCTTCTGCCATGCCAAGCCGCCAGCCTTCAAGCCGCTTTGGAAACCGATTGTTTCCATATCCTTCGCAATTTGCCGCAATTCACCGCAAAGCGGCCACGCTCTTGCCGGGCACGCGGGTCAAGGTCACCCCATCACATCGCAAGACCGGAGGCTCCACATGGCCAAGCTGATCCCTTTCCTTGCCCAGTTCGGGCTTTTCGCCCAAAAGCCCGACGCCGCCGATCTTTTCGAACTGCGCCTGACCCGCATCGGCACCCGCGAGGCGCGGGCCCGCAGTCTGGGCCTGACCTTCAGAAGTCGACCGTCACATTCGGCAGACGCAGCGACTTCATAAGCTCGCGCACCTCTTGCCTTGCGGCGACGTTGGACAGGTTCATCTGATCCACGCCGGTGTCCTTCAGGTCCAACACCGTCAGCCCCCGCGGGAAAAGCTCACGGAAGATCACCCGCTCGGCAAAGCCCGGCACCACGCGAAAGCCGATGCGGCGCGACAGGTCTTCCAAGGCCGCCCCCACCTTGCGCTTGTTGTGCATGGCCTGCGCCCCCAGACGGTTGCGCAACACGATCCAGTCAATCGGCTTCAACCCGGCCTGGGCGCGCAACTGCCGCGCGTTCCACACCATTTCCGAATAGATCGACGGCCCCTTCACCTTGCCGGTCTCGGGGTCCACCCGCGCCAAAAGGTCGAAATCGACAAAACTGTCGTTCAAGGGCGTGATCAGCGTATCGGCCAGCGAATGGGCGACTTGGCTCAGCCGGGTATGGCTGCCGGGGCAGTCGATGATGATGAAATCGCTCACCGCCTCCAGCGCCGCCACCCCAGCCGACAGGCGCGCATCAAAGGCGTTTTCGCCCTGCTGCAAAGCCTCAGGCGCCAGATCGGGCAGGTCGGTGTAATTCGGGCTGGGCAGCTCCAATCCCGCGCGCTTCAGATAGGCGACACGGTTCTCGACATAGCGGCCAAAGCTTTTCTGGCGCAGATCCAGATCCAGCCCGCCCACCCGAAACCCCATGCGGACCAACGCGGTGGCGACATGCATCGAGGTGGTCGACTTGCCCGATCCGCCCTTTTCGTTTCCAACAACGATGATATGCGCCATGGCAGGCACCCCCAAACACAGCCCCCACATGGGGCACCCTCAAATCCTAGGACGCCTCGGCTAGCGAAGGAAGTGTGCCAGCGCAAGAGGACAAAGATCAAGCCCGTCCAGCACCCGCGACCAAAGCGCAGGACGCAAACGAAAAGGGGCGCCCAAAGGCGCCCCCCCCAATCTTCGCGGCAGTCCGGCTTAGAAGCCCAGACCGGCGTATTTGTTCTTGAACTTCGACACACGGCCGCCGGTGTCCATCAGCTTGGCGGTCTGGCCGGTCCAAGCGGGGTGCGACAGCGGGTCGATGTCCAGCGCCATCGTCTCGCCTTCCTTGCCCCAAGTGGTCTTGGTGCGGAAGGTGGTGCCGTCGGTCATTTTCACTTCGATGAAGTGATAGTCGGGGTGAATACCGTCTTTCATGGCGCCTCTCCTCACTCAGCTTTTTCTTTGTAGTTGGTGACTTCGGCAATACGGGCCGACTTGCCGCGACGCGCGCGCAGATAGTACAGCTTGGCGCGACGCACCTTGCCGCGACGCACCACTTCGATGCTGTCGATGTTGGTCGAATACAGCGGGAACACACGCTCCACACCTTCGCCAAACGAAATCTTGCGAACCGTGAACGAGGCCGAGATGGTCAGGCCGCCCTTGCGGCCGATCACGACGCCTTCATAGTTCTGCACGCGCGAACGCGTGCCTTCGGTCACTTTGTAACCGACTTTCACGGTATCCCCGGCTTTGAAATCCGGAATTTTCTTGCCAAGCGCAGCGATCTGCTCGGCTTCAAGTTGTTCGATCAGGTTCATGCCTGTCTCCATATGCCTGTGGTATACCCACAGAGGTGATGCCGCGTCAGAGCTTCTGGTCTTCGACCGGGTCCCTACATCCGTAAGCCCGCCAGAGATGCCGCATGCCGTGTCGTGTTGCGCGCGCCTTTGCCTTTGGCCGGTGGAAGGACCCGGAAACAAGCATAGGGAATCGCATCCGATGGGCAACAGCCCCGGACAGGCGGCGTATAGGGAAACGGGGGGCGGGGGTCAAGCGGAACCACGCCCGCCATTGTCCCTTCTCCGATCTGTCATCTTTTCTTCATCGCTCCGTTACAACACGCCCCTAGCCTGCCCACGATCACGGGCCGCCCAGCGGTCCCGCCCCCGACACCGGAGACCATCGTGCTGGCCGCTGCTGACCATATCGCCCTCCCGCAAGACATGTCCCCGACCGAGGCCCTGCATCATCTCGCCGACAGTCTGACCACAACGGTGGACAGCAACCTCACCCTCCTGATGGCCGACGACAGCGCCGAGCCCGTGCACAAGGCCCGCGTCGCCCTGCGCCGCTTCCGCACCCTTCTCGACGCCTTCGCGCCGATCCTTGATGACGACCTCTGTGACGCCCTGCACGACCGTGCCCGCGCGCTCTTTCGCGTCTTGGGCGCCATCCGCGATGCTGATGTGATGGCCACCCGCTTTCAAGGCACCGACCGCGCCGAGAAATCCATCGCCCATGCCGCCCATCAGCGCCACAAGGGCCGCAAGGCGCTCAAGCGCAAAAAGGCCGCCGGGTTTCGTGACTGGGTGCAAAAGCGCCTCAGCGGCAAAAGCTGGCGGCAAACCGGCAAAAAGGCCCGCGCGTTGCGCGACGGCCCGGTGACCGCCCTTGCCGCACTGGCGCTTGACCGCGCTTGGGCAGCGGCCCTGTCGAACGGCACGGATCTGATGCACATGTCGGCCCGCGCCCAGCATGACCTGCGCAAAGACCTCAAGGCCCTGCGCTACCTCAGTGAATTTTTTGAAGATCTCTGGCCCGATGCCCCATCAGACCTGTTTCTGGCCGATCTGCGCACTATGCAGGACGATCTGGGCGAGGTGAGCGACTCTGAGACCGCCCGCGCCCTTGGCCATGACGACACCACCGACACCCAAGGCCCCCAGTCGCGCGCCGCGACCGCCTGGGCCAGCCTTGTCGCACGCGGTCCATGGTGGCAGGCCGACGCGGCCGACGCCTAAAGCCCTCCCCAAGCACATCGTGCACGCGTCGGTGCGGCCCCACGAGGCGCGCACGACGTGCCCGATGAGTGACCCGACGCGTTACCCCCGCAACTTCGCCCACAAATCCGGCCGCCGCTCTTGCGTCAGCTTCTCCGCCTCGGCACGCCGCCACTTGGCGATCTTGCCATGATCGCCCCCGGTCAGCACCGCCGGAATCTCGCGCCCCTGCCACTCTTGCGGGCGGGTGTATTGCGGATGCTCCAACAGCCCGTGGCTGTGGCTTTCCTCTTCAATGCTTTCGGCATTGCCCAAGACGCCGGGGATCAGTCGCACGGTGGCATCCAGCATCGCCTGCGCGGCAATCTCGCCCCCGGTCAGCACGAAATCGCCCAAGGACACTTCCTCAATGTCCCAATGGTCCAGCACCCGCTGATCCACACCTTCAAACCGGCCACACAACAGCGTAATCCCATCCGCCGCCGCCCATTTGCGCGCGGTCGCCTGATCAAACGGCTTGCCGCGCGGTGACAGGTACACCACCGGCCAGCGCGCCCGGTCGCGCGGCGTGCCGTCGGCGGCCACCCGCAACGCGGCATCCACCACATCGGCGCGCAAGACCATCCCCGCCCCGCCACCCGCCGGTGTGTCATCGACATTGCGATGCTTGCCAAGCCCAAAGCCCCGCAGGTCAATCGCCTCCAGCCGCCAGCGCCCCATTTCCAGCGCCTTGCCCGTCAACGACAGGCCCAAAGCCCCCGGAAAGGCATCGGGAAACAGCGTGACAATCTTGGCCACCCAAGCGCCCTTCAGCAAAAGCGGCTCTTCCATCAAGACACGCGGCTTCAGGCTGGCGCTGATCTGCAACCGGCCATGGGATTTCGGCTTGTCGGGTGTCTCGCTCATGCGCGGCTCGCGGCTGAAAGGGTCATGCGTGGTTCTACCTGTCCCGGCACGGGGGC
Organism: Paracoccaceae bacterium; assembly: GCA_049419625.1. Lineage (GTDB taxonomy): Bacteria > Pseudomonadota > Alphaproteobacteria > Rhodobacterales > Rhodobacteraceae > Tabrizicola_A. Next base: position 5,648 of record JBMSKG010000113.1, read on the forward strand.
GAAAGGGGCGATCAGCCCTCCTCCCCCTCCAGCATCCGCATCACGCTGCGCATCGCCATCTTCGCCTCATCCAACTCCTCGGGCGGCAGCTTGGCGCGGTTCAGCATGACAAACTGGTCCGCCAACCCCTCGACCGAACGGCGCTTGTGCGCGCCTGTCGGCACCAACCCCTGCCGCAGCGCGTCGGGCAGCGCGATCAGATCATAAAGCGCATCGACAAAGGCCAACCGCTTGCCCAGCAGGCTTTCCATCGACGCATGGTGCAGCACAGCCCGGCCCTGCAAGGCCGCGCGCAAAGGCGCGATCACAGCGTCAAAATCGGCGGCTGGGGCGAAGTCTTTGCAAAACCGCCGTTGCTTCAGCATCAACTCCGGATGCAGCGCCAATTGCCAATGCACCGACCACAACCAAGGCCCCGCGGCGCGGGTGGTCAGAAACACCACCACCTCCGCCCCCGGAAACCGCTCGGCCAAGGCCGCCACGGCGGCTGGCACCGTCGTCACCGCAGCGCGATAATCGGTCACGCCAAACCGCCCCGGGATATGGCCCACCAGATCTTCGGACGACACCACCAGATGTCGCCCCTCCAAGGGCGGCAACCGCGCCACCCAATCCCGCATCCCCTGCGCCAGCGCCCGCGCATCCCCCGTCAGACAAAACCCCCGCGCCGCCTCGGCCGCGCGCGACAGATGCGGCGTGCCATGCGGGGTCTCGAAATGGGCAAACCCGGCCAGCGCGCCGCGATGGGCGTCCAGCGTCACCTGCAAACTGGTGGTGCCCGTCTTGTGAAACCCCGCATGCAGCACGATCCGCATGCTAGGGCTGCGCCCCTTTGACCAGCGCCCGCGGCCCACCGCCCGCATGTGCCACCGCCGCCTTCGCCCGCGTCAACGCCTTGGCCAGCGCCGCCAACTCGGCCGCAGCCCCCGGCACACGGGCCGCCAACGCCATCACATCCTCCGGATCCGGACAATCGCCCAGCCGATCCGGCCTCTGCGCCACCAGATCCGCACAGCGCCGGGCAAACAGCCCCAGCGTCGGGCCAGCCGAAAGCGCGCGAAACACCGCCAAAGGATAGGTGGACCCCTGCAGACCATCGAACACCGCAGGCTCGGTCGCATGCACCGCCGCCGCGCGGCGCACCACCGCCGTGGCCGATCCGTCATAGATCGGGTCCATCAACGCCACCCGCAGCGCCTCATGCGAGGTCTGGGTCGCCATCGCATGCAGATGATCGGCCAAAAGCTCCGGCGCCGCCTCGGCTGGCAGACGATCCAACGCCGCCACCATCCGCGCCGCAATCTCGATCCGGCGTTTCAGATCGTCAGCCGGGGCCGGGTCCTCCTCGGCCTCCAGCCGCGCCAGCGCCTCATCCAGAACAACCTCACCCGCATCGGCCCGCCACGGGTCCCACAGCATCCGCGCCAGCGGGATCGACAGGAAAGACACCGCCACCGGCAACATCAACGGAATCTCGGGCATCACCCCCAAAACCCCGCCAATCCCCCGGCCGATCCCCAAACTGACCACCACCAACAAAAGCTGCACCACGCCTTGGGTCAACAGCGCGATCAGCGCCTCGGGGCGCGACCAATCCGCCCATGTGCGCGGCCATTTCTGGGGGCGCAAAATGAACAACCACAACAGGAAAATTCCAAGAAACAGCGGCACAACCCGCCAGCCATACCCAGCTATTCCGGCCAAAAGCGGGCCCAAATACAAAAGCGCCGTCGCGCCTTTCAGCAACCGCAAGCGTGCCTGCATGCCAAACCCCTAAACCAATGCACCGCCATCGTGGCGCGGGGCGGGGCGTTAGTCCAGCCCCTCTGGCAGATCCACAATCACCCGGCCTGCGGCCAGATCAACCGTCGGCACCGCCGCCAGCGTAAAGGGCAGCATCAAGGCAGTCTTGCGCCCCGGCCCGGTGATTTCCAAAATATCCCCGGCCCCATGATTGTGCACCGCGACAACCGAGCCGAGCATAACGCCGCCCGTGTCCACCGCCTGCAAGCCAATCAGGTCAGAATGATAAAACTCGTCATCCGGCAACGACGGCAGCCGACTGCGATCGACATAAAGCTCGGTGCCGCGCAGCGCGTCGGCCTCTTCCTTGGTCTTGATGCCGGTGATCCGCGCGCCAAGACCGCCCGCCACCGGGCGAGTCAGCTTGACCACAAAACTGCGGCTACCGTCTTGGGTGTACAATGGGCCATAATCGGCAATCGCCGTGGGGTCGGCGCAAAACGACTTCAACCGCACCTCTCCGGCAACCCCAAAGGCCCCGGTGATCGCGCCAACACAGATCCGCTCACTGCTCATGGGTCAAGCCTCACTCTCAGGTCTGATGGATCACGGCTGAAAACGCGGCCCCTCATGGCGAAGGGGCCGCATCGGTGCAAAATCCACGTGGGTCAAACTGACCACCGGCCGCCGCGCAGGCACTGGCCTGCGTCGTTCCGGCAAACTGGACACCGGCCCAAAACGACGCCGCACACAGCGCAATCGTGATGGACCGGCGGATCAGACCCAATCCGGGGATGATCGAAAACAAGGCTTATTCAGCAGCCGGAGCTTCCGAACGAGCGGCCTTCTTGGCAGCGCGCTCAGCCATGGCTTTGCCGGGGGTGCCGGTTTTCGGGTTCGAACGGGCTTTCTTGGCCAGAACGCCAGCCGATTCCAGGAAGCGGGCAACGCGGTCGGTCGGCTGGGCGCCGGTGGCCAGCAAGGCCTTGATGCGGTCCAGGTTCATCACAACGCGGTGCTCGTCGTCCTTGGCCAGCATCGGGTTATAGGTGCCCAGCTTTTCCAAGAAACGGCCGTCGCGCGGCATGCGGCTGTCGGTGGCGACGATGGCATAATGCGGACGCTTTTTGCTGCCACCACGGGCCAGACGGATTTTCAACGACATGGGTAGTCTCCTTTGGGTTCTTAAGTGGCGGCATCGCCGCCGGGGTTGGTTATTTCTGCAGTTTCTCGTGATGCCTGATGACTTCGCCGATGATGAAGGTCAGGAATTTCTTGGCGAGGTCGGGATCAAGGTCGGCCTCTTTGGCAAGCTGTTCCAGCCGTGCCATCTGATGCGCCTCGCGGTTGGGGTCTGAAGGCGGCAAGTCATGCTCAGCCTTCAACCGGCCCACCGCCTGCGTGCGCTTGAACCGCTCGGCCAGCGTATAGACCAAAATGGCATCCAGCCGGTCGATCGACTGGCGATGCTCTTTCAACACCTCGGC
>JBMSKG010000114.1:0-8815 GCA_049419625.1 Paracoccaceae bacterium
GACAGATCGGCGTATTTGTCGCCTGCGAACAAGGGCTTGCCGCCCTTCCAGATCGACATGTTCACGTGCATCCCCGAGCCGTTGTCGCCCTTCATGGGCTTGGGCATGAAGGTCACGGTTTTGCCGTATGCATGGGCGACGTTGTGGATCACATACTTGTACTTCTGGATGTTGTCGGCCTGTTCGACCAGACCCCCGAAGATCATGCCCAGTTCGTGCTGGCAGGTGGCAACCTCGTGGTGGTGCTTGTCCACCTTGATGCCCATGCGCTTCATGGTCGAGAGCATCTCGCCGCGCAGATCTTGGGCTTCGTCAATCGGGTTGACCGGGAAATAGCCGCCCTTGTGGGCTGCGCGGTGGCCTGAGTTGCCGCCTTCGAACACGGTGTCGGTGTTCCAAGAAGCCGCCTCGGCGTCGATCTCATAGGAAACCTTGCGTGGCGAAACCGAATAGCGAACGTCGTCGAAGATGAAGAATTCAGCTTCGGGGCCGCAGTAGAACGCATCGCCAATGCCCGACGACTGCAGATAGGCTTCGGCCTTCTTGGCAATCTGGCGCGGGCAGCGGTCATAAGCCTCACCGGTGTCCGGCTCGACCACGTCGCAATGGATGCACAGGGTCTTTTCGGCATAGAACGGGTCAATATAGGCCGAGGAGGCATCGGGCATCAGCTTCATGTCCGACTGGTCGATCGACTTCCAGCCCGCAATCGACGAGCCATCAAACATGAAGCCTTCTTCAAAGAAGTCTTCGTCGATGATGTCGACGATCAGCGTGACGTGCTGAAGTTTGCCTTTGGGATCGGTGAAGCGGACATCGACGTACTCGATCTCCTCGTCCTTAATCAGTTTGAGAGCCTTCGCAACTGCGCTCATCATGATGCCTTTCGGTTTTGAGTTTCGGTTTTGGCCTTCGTGTTTGGCCCTTGATTACACAGCATCATCACCGGTTTCACCGGTGCGGATGCGGATGGCTTGTTCGACCGACGAGACAAAGATCTTGCCATCGCCGATCTTGTCGGTGCGGGCAGCAGCGATGATCGCCTCGATCGCGGTGTCGACCATGTCGTCGGTCAGCACGACCTCGATCTTCACCTTGGGCAGGAAATCGACGACATATTCGGCGCCGCGATAAAGCTCGGTGTGCCCCTTCTGACGGCCAAATCCCTTGACCTCGGTCACGCTCAAACCCTGAATACCGGCTTCCTGAAGGGCTTCCTTCACTTCGTCCAGTTTGAAGGGCTTGATGATCGCTTCGATCTTCTTCATCGGCGTCTCTCCCATTTGTCTTGAGGCCATTGACCACTTCACGGGCGCAAGGACAATTGGTCAGGCCGGAAGCGGGGCGAATGGTCGCGGCTTTTCCGGGGATGTGCCTAAAAGTTGTGCAAACAGCCGCGCAATTGAGCAATTTGAGAAGAAGGTGCCTGTATAATGACCGCACTCCTGACCGCCGCCCAGATGCGAGCCATTGAAAAAGCTGCAATCGACAGGGGTGAAGTGACCGGGCTGGAACTGATGGAACGCGCCGGGTGCGGCGTGATTGATGCGGTTTTCGAGGAATGGCCGGAGTTGCGCACCACCTCGCACCGCGCGGTGGTTCTGTGCGGGCCGGGCAACAACGGCGGCGACGGGTTTGTGGTGGCGCGGCTCTTGAAGGACTGGGGCTGGGCGGTGGAGGTGTTTCTGTATGGGACGCCCGAACAGATGCCCCCGGATGCGCGGGTGAATTATGAGCGGTGGGTGGCGATGGGGGAGGTGAAGAAAATCCCCTTGGATCCATTCGCAGGACGTCCGCCTTTCATGAACAATGAACATGGTCTGTTTGTTGATGCCCTCTTCGGTATCGGCCTGTCGCGGTGTTTGTCGCCCGACCTCGTCGGCGCATTGAGCATGATGGATCATGGCGGAACAACCGCTGGCTGGCGTCGAGTCGCGTTGGACGTGCCGTCGGGTCTGTGCGCCGACAGCGGGCGCCCGTTGAAGGATGGCGCAGGTCGGTCGGGTGCGATCAGAGCCGATCTGACGGTAACCTTTCATGGGATGAAGATAGGTCATTTGCTGTCAGAAGGGCCGCATCAATGCGGGAAGATCGTCTTGCGCGACATTGGTTTGCACGGGAAACGCGGCGACGTGCAGGCGTCTGTATCGATGTCGGACTACATCACGCATGATCCGTCGATTGTGCAGAAAGCCGAAGGCCACAAATTCTCCCACGGCCACGCACTGATTGAATCCGGCGATCACGGCCGCTCCGGCGCGGCCCGCCTTGCTGCGCGCGGTGCCCTGCGCATCGGGGCGGGGGTGGTGACTCTGGCCAGCCCGCCCGCCGCTATGGCCGAGAACGCCGCCCGGTTGGATGCCATCATGCTGCGCGAGGTGGCAGGGGCGGAGGATTTGGCCAGGGTTCTGGCCGACACACGCATCAACGCATTGTGCCTTGGGCCGGGGATGGGGACCGGTCCGGCGCAGGCCGATCTCGTGGCGGTGGCGCTCGGTGACCCCCGCCCCCAGCCTCTCTCTTCCGAGGGGGAGGGGAGCCGCCTTGTGCTGGATGCCGATGCGCTGACGATCCTCTCGCAGCGACCCGATCTCTTCGCTGCCCTGCACGGGAATTGCGTTTTGACGCCTCATGCAGGCGAGTTCGCGCGGCTTTTCCCTGACATTGCCGCAAAACTGGCTGCCCCGGCCACCAAAGGCCCCGCCTACTCCAAGGTTGACGCCACCCGCGAGGCCGCAGCCCGCGCGCGCTGCGTGGTGCTGTTCAAAGGCCCCGACACCGTGATCGCCGACCCCTTTGGCCGCTGTGCCATCAACGCCGCCGTCTATGACCGCGCCGCGCCCTGGCTTGCGACGGCAGGATCTGGCGATGTCTTGGCGGGCTTTATCACAGGCCTGTTGGCGCGCGGATTTTCGCCCTTTGATGCCGCCTGTACCGGCGCTTGGGTGCACGTCGAATGCGCGCGCTCTTTCGGGCCGGGGTTGATTGCCGAGGACTTGCCCGAAGAACTGCCATCGGTCTTCCGATCCCTTGGTCTTTGACTTCATCTTGGCCTGAAATACCCCCGCCGGAGGCTCCTGTGGCCCGTGTCGGACGCTCCGCGGGGGGTATTTGTCGCCAAGATGAAATCAGGCGTCGAGATCGATCCAGATCGGCACGTGGTCCGAGGGTTTGTCGCCGGCGCGGACCTGTTTGTCGATCTGGCAGTCTTGCAAGAGATCGGCCGCTTGTGGGCTGAGCAGCAGATGGTCAATGCGGATGCCGTTGTTGCGCTCCCAGGCGCCGGCTTGGTAGTCCCAGAAGGTGTAGTGTCCGGGTCCGGCGTTGCGGGCGCGGAAGGCGTCGGTCAGGCCAAGGGCCAGAAGGCGGCGGTAGGCCGCGCGGGATTGAGGCAGGGCCAGAGCGTCGGTGGTCCACAGTTCGGGCTTTGCTGCGTCGATGTGTTGCGGGATGACGTTGTAATCGCCGCAGAACACGGTGGGCTGCTCCAGAGTCAGCAGCGCCTTCGCCCGGGCTTCCATGCGGGACATCCAGGCCAGTTTGTACTCATACTTTGGTCCCGGCGCCGGGTTGCCGTTGGGCAGATAGAGCCCGCAAACCCGGATCGGGCGGCGACCGATCACGGTGGCCTCGATCCAGCGGGACTGCTCATCCGTTTCATCGCCGGGCAGGCCGCGTGTTACGTCCTCAAGCGGCAGTTTCGACAGGATCGCCACCCCATTAAAGCTTTTCTGCCCGTGGGTTTCCACCCGGTAGCCCATCGCCTCAAAGACCTCGCGCGGGAAACCTTCGTCCACTGACTTTATCTCTTGCAGGCAGACCACATCGGGTTGGGCGGCGCTCAGCCAAGCGGGCAGGGCGTCAATCCGTGCCTTGATGCCGTTGATGTTGAAGGTCGCGAGTTTCATGTCTTGCCTTCCGGGTTGCCTCGGCCCGTTCTAGGCGCGCGGCAGGATCGCAGCAAGCCTTAGGGCTGCAGCGCTGGCTCGGGTTCCGCGGCGCTGCGCCACAGCGTGTCAAGCGCGTCGATCTGGGCCGGGTCAAAGCGGTGCGCCTCTTGCCAATATCGCCCCGAGGGCACCCGGTAGCCCAGCGTTGTTTCGCGTTGCAGGGCCAATTCGGCTCGGGTCACGTTGTAGCGGATCAAAGGGGCGCTGGAGAGGCTATGACGGCTGGCGCGTGGAAACACCAGCCGGGACGGGCCGGTGGACAGGTTCACCACCCGACAACCGGCGCGCGCGGCCAGCACCATAAAGCGCGCCGACTTTGCCTCGATCGAGCGCAGGGTGACGTCGGGGCGCAGCGGGTCGGCCGTTCCGGTGCCATAGAAATGCGTCGGCCCGGTGTTCGGATAGTGCATGTCGCACCCGAAAAACGCCATGCAGCGCGGGCGCAGCGCATGTAGCGCCCAATAGGCGGCGGTGAAGGCCATGGTCCCACCGGCATAAACAAACCCGCCGTGCGCGTTCTGGGCGGGCACGAAATCCTCTTCGCTCACGAGTCTTTGGCCGGGAACCGGGCGGGGCAGGCGGTTGGCGGGGAAATCCCAAGGATAGACGAGATAATCCCAGTCAGGTCTGATCGCGTGGGCGTTGTTGATGGAGACGATGGCATCAAAAGGCTTGCGCGCCCAAGTGCGCGCCTCAACCGCCATGGGAGCCGATCCGAGGATCAAGATCGTTGTCATTGGTTCGCGTGCCCCCTTGCCCTTTGCTTTCAAGAGCTAGGGCGGTTTGGCGCGAAGTCACAGGATTTGTTGGCTTATCCCGATTTAGATCGAGAAGCTGGTCCCGCAGCCGCAAGAGGCGGTGGCGTTGGGGTTCTCGATGACAAAGCGTGCGCCGATCAGTTCTTCGGTGAAATCCACCACGGCATTGGCCAGAAACGGTAAGGACACCTCGTCGATCAGCACCTTTTGACCATCCTTTTCCAAGATCAGATCGCCCTCGGCGGGCTCATCCAGACGGATGTCATAGGAAAAGCCCGAACACCCGCCGCCGAGCACGCCGACACGCAGTGCCTTACCCTCACCGGTCATCTCGGCAATCTCGGCAAGGCGAGAAAAGGCGCGGTCGGTCACTTGGGGGGGCAGGTTCATGGGTCTTGTCCTGTTCAAAGCCAGTGAATTCAATATAGGGTGTGAACAGCAGTTGAACAAGAACGGCGGAAGATGACCCTTGCCCCCTATGCCTGTCAGCCCGACGCCTCGCGCGGGCGGCTTTTTGTCGAACGAATGTCGTCGTTTCGCAGCCCCTTTCAACGCGACCGTGACCGGATCATCCATTCATCTGCCTTTCGGCGTCTGAAGCACAAGACGCAGGTCTTTGTGGAACATGAGGGCGATTACTATCGCACACGGCTGACTCATTCGATCGAGGTTGCGCAGGTGGCGCGGACGATTTCGGGGGTTCTGGGGCTGAACACTGACCTCGCCGAATGTATCGCGCTGGCCCATGATCTGGGTCACACCCCCTTTGGCCATACCGGTGAGGATGCCTTGGCCGCACTGATGGCACCCTATGGCGGGTTTGACCACAACGCGCAGGCCTTGCGGATCGTGACGCGGCTTGAGCGGCATTATGCCGATTTTGACGGGTTGAACCTGACATGGGAAAGCCTTGAGGGCATTGCCAAGCACAATGGCCCCGTCATTGGCCCCAATGCGGATGCCAAGCATGCAGGGCCTTTGCCCTATGCGCTGGCCGAGGTGAACGCGATGTGGGATCTGGAGTTGCACACCCATGCCAGTGCCGAGGCTCAGGTTGCGGCGATTGCCGATGATGTCGCCTATTCCCATCATGACCTGCACGATGGCTTGCGTTCGGGCCTGTTCGGCGAGGCGGATCTGATGGATCTGCCGGTCACCGGCCCTGCCTTTGAAGAGGTGGACCGGCTTTATCCCGGTCTTGAGAAGATGCGGCGGCGGCATGAGGCGCTGCGGCGTGTCTTTGGGCGCATGGTGGAGGATGTGATTGCGGTGGCGCAAGGGCGACTGGAGGCCGCGCAGCCGAAATCGGTCGATGAGATCCGCGAGATGGGGACCACGATCATCCGATTTTCGAAGCCCTTGTATCAAGAGTTGAAGGCGATCCGGTCGTTCCTGTTAACCCGGATTTATCGCGCGCCCTCGGTCGTGGTGATGCGCAAGGAGGTGACCGAGGTGGTGAACGGCCTGTTCCCGCTGTTCCTGTCGCGGCCCGAACTGTTGCCCGAGGAGTGGCGGCACGATATCGAGGCGGCACAAGGCGAGACGGAACTGGCGCGGATCGTGGCCGATTATGTCTCGGGCATGACGGACCGCTTTGCCCTGCAGGAAGGGCAGCGTTTGCTAGGCTAAATCCAGCCCCGCCGAGGTTGCGAGATCGGCCAGCGTTGTGCCCGTCGTGCTGCGCGCAGCGAGGCTGGCGCCACACGCGATGAGGGCCTGTACCATGGCGGCGCAATCGGCGGTGTGATCATCCAAATCATCGGCAAGCGCCGCGCGCTGGATCACGGTCTCCAAGGGCAGGCGGCCAGCGCGATCGGGCTGGGTTGCGCTGGCACCTTGCGCCAAGAACCATGTCACCGCGGTTAGGCTTCCAGTTTCCAGCGCGAGAAAGAAGTGCGGGCTGCCCAGGCGATCTTGCCCCATGGCCAGGCGCGGGCCGTAGCGGTCAAGGGTGGCGATATCGCCTGTTTGTAGTGCTTCGATCAAAGCCTCATCGGTATCAATGTTGGCCGAATGGGCGGCTGTGGGGGAGGGCAGGGCGCGTTTGACCAAGGTGAGGGCCAGTTGTGCCATGAAGCGGGCGCGCTGCAAAAGGCCGCCTGGCATGGCGTTAGCTCTTGCGCGCAGCCAGCGCCCAAAGACCGGCAATGAGGGTGGAGGCAACCACATTCCAGCCCGCCATTGACAGGCCAAGGAAGGACCACGCGATCTTGTCACAGGCGGCCGGGGCGCCGACAGTGATATCGGTGTTCAATAGATCGGTTGCGGATACATCGGCCAGCGTGTTGACCGCGCATTGCTGCAGGCCGTCCCACCAGTGTTGCTCCACCCCAAAGTGATAGGATCCGATCGCGGCCGAAGTAAGCACGGCCAATCCAGCCAACACTGGCAAGACCGGGCCTTGCCATCTGAGCGCGGCAAGGCCGATAAGGAGCGCCACCAGATGCGGCCAACGCTGCCACAAGCACAGGATGCACGGGTAAAGCCCGCCCAGATGCTGAAAGGCGAGCGCGCCCAGTAACAGACCTGCAGAGCCTGCAATGGCAAGCAGAGCGAGATGCGCACGCGTCAGGGTCACAGGAATTTCACCAAAACAAAGCCGCCGACCAAAAGGGCCATGGCGAGGCTGAACATAAGCCCAAGCCGCCGTTCAATAAAGTCACGAATTGGTGCGCCGAATTTCCAAAGAAGGGCCGCGACAAGGAAAAAGCGCAAACCACGGGCGACGACCGAGGCGATCAGGAACACCCAAATGTTCAGCCCCGTGCTGCCCGACAGGATGGTGATGACCTTGTAAGGAAAGGGCGTCACTCCGGCAATCAGCACAGCCCAAGCGCCCCAAGCGTTGTAGCTTTGCGAAAACGTGTCGAAGTGCGCCTCTTGACCGTAAAAGGCAAGAACCGGTTGGCCAATGCTGTCAAACAGGACCGCGCCGATCCAATAGCCGAACATCCCACCCAGTACCGAGGAAAGGGTGGCAATGCCCGCGATCACAAAGGCGCGGCGGGGGGCCGCGATGATCATCGGGATCATCAAAATGTCTGGGGGGATCGGAAAGACCGAGCTTTCGATGAAAGCCACAAAGGCCAAAACCCAAAGCGCGTGCCGATGTTCGGCCATACGCAGGGTCCAGCTGTAAAGAGAATGGATCACGAAAGGTCTTTCCAGATGGCGGCGGCGCAGACCCTTGTCGGACGTCGAGGTGTCGGACGGCGCGGCGTGCGTTGCGTCTTTTGCCCTGCCAATCATGATGGGTCGTTAGGGTCAAGCCAGAGATGCCGGGCATACGGATTTTCGCGGCGCTGAAGGCGAAGAATGCATGGTGATGGCCGTTGACGCCGCCCGCAGGGGCGGCTAAACCCCTCATCGCTGGCCCGAGTGGCGGAATGGTAGACGCAGAGGTTTCAAAAACCTCCGACGCAAGTCGTGCGAGTTCGAGTCTCGCCTCGGGCACCAGCTTTCCTAAGATATGACTGTGCGTTGGATGATTGATGACGCATGTCGGCCCGTTGCGGCCGAATCGCTGCGGGATGATTCGCGGCCGACAGAGGGTTGATCTGCGCTGGGTTGCGGATGGTTCCGGGGATTTGGCGGCATTGACGCAAAGTTCGAAACAGAGTCGAAAAGAGTTTGTCGAAAAAAAGGCGCAATTGAACCGTGATGCAACCAGACCAGTGTAGTTTCCCATTGTGAAACAGTGGTGCGGGTTGCGGACGTGAGCTTTGCAAGAAAGCTTCGATTTTGTCTGATTTTGTCTGAGAAAATTGATGCTGAACTGTGAACAGTCAGCGTCAGCCGGCGAGAGATTCATCAGATGGGTTACCGAGAATCCGGTGACCCAGCGAAGAGTTTGAAACACATTTTCGTCTTTTTTGCTTCACCTGAAGGCGGAGAGCGGCTATCCAAGACTGGTCCTTTTCAAGGGACATCTGGCCGTGGGGGCGGCTGTTATGTGGTCAGGTGTCGCAAGACACCACGGGTTATGAAGGAAGCGCTGCCAAGGCATCGGGTCATCTGCGGATCTGGTGGTTCACAGACAGAGTATCATGTGAACATGGTCTGCCCCCTGAAAAGTGGTCCTCCCTGAGGTATGGCTTTTGAGCCATT
>JBMSKG010000115.1:0-8792 GCA_049419625.1 Paracoccaceae bacterium
CAAATGGCTCAAAAGCCATACCTCAGGGAGGACCACTTTTCAGGGGGCAGACCATGTCCGACTACACTAGAACATACCAAGGTGCTCTGAAAGATGTTACGTCCGGTACCGGCATGGGCAATGTTTTCGGTGTTGGTATGGAGTTCGCTTGGACTCAGGATTGGAACGTAAATGTTGACGTTAGTAGGATGGTCTACGACCGATCCGTCGCGACATTGACAAATGTCTATGAAGAAGACGTCGTACATGATCTACTTGAGAACAACGTTACCTTGATGGTTGTGAAAAGATTTTGATGTGGCGATTGGGGCTGTGAGGTCGGCTGCTCATGGGTAACCGCTGGCATCAATAGCGGCAATTACATCGTGCTTCGACTACCTGAGCAAAATACTGGGTTGTTTCCATAGGTCCGGCTGATAAACGACCTGCCTCTGAACACCTAGCCGTCTAGGGTCAGGACCCGTTGATCTGCTTGAAGTGGCCTTGGCCGCGTTATTCTAGGCCGCGAAGTTATAGGGGCGACGATGGGCAATCACTTTTGGATGACAGAAGCACAGCAACCGTCATGTTTTGGCTATGAAACGAGAACGAGTCCTGACTTTAGGGTTTGCCCTTGGTAACCCTGCTGGCAATTTCGGAGACCATTTCATCGCTTAAGCCAAATTCCGTTTGAAGCCTTTGCAGAAGTTGATCCTCTTCCAGCTCAATATGGCCATCTGACAGGGCTTCTCGCAGTTGCTGTTCGTAGAGAACCTTTTTTCTGGCCAGTTGATTGGCAAAAGATGTCGCAACAATACCGCTAAAGATGGCCAATGTTGCAATGCCCAGGAAGGCAGTGACGATTGCAATGGCTTTCCCGATGGGCGTGATCGGCGAGACATCACCGTAGCCCACCGTTGTAAGGGTAATCACCGACCAATAAATTGCGTGAGGAATCGACTGGAGCTTGTCGGGCTGAACTGCTGCTTCCGCGTAATACATCAACGAGGAACTCGCCACGACGGCAATTGACAGCAGATACAAAACAGCCCCGAAAGAGCGACGTTCAGCATAGATGGCTGAGGCCAGATCCTCGATAGCGGTCGAATAGTGCGAGAGCTTTAAAAGCCGGGTCAGTCGAAGGATTCGCAATATGCGCAGATCAGCGCCGGGGAATAGCACTTGCAGATAGAACGGCAGGATTGAAATCAGATCAACAAAGCCATGAAAGCTGAAGATGTACTCTTTACGGCCCCTCCAGTCAGAGTTGGGATGCCGCGACCCGTTGCTCCACAACCGCAGCAGAAACTCGACCGTAAAGAAGCCGACTGAGAAACGCTCGAACAGTTGGAACTGGGCTCCGTAGACACTTCCAAGACTGTCAACGCTTTCGAGAATGATTTCCGCAACGCTGAGCAGAATAACAAAGGTGATCAGCCTGTCGCACCATAAGCTGGGTTTGTCATCGTCATCCCCCTTATCCAAGATTTCCATGGCGCGCAGTCGAATGTCGTACATTCCGATTCTCCAACAAAGCTGTCGTGTCGCGAATTGAAACCAACCGTCATGCGAAAACACAGGTGGGGATGTCGGAACCGTCATCCTTGGTCGGAGTTGTGCGCTTGTTTGCTTTGTCAGGTCAATGGTCGTTGCGACTGCCTCATCACAAGACTTGTTGGTGCACCTCAATCACATTGCCTTCGGGGTCATGAAAAAAAACTTGATGCCATTCCTTGGCGAACACAGTTCCATAGTTTGAATAGGGAACGCCCTTGGCATCAAGTAAGGCCATAAAGGCGTTGATATCATCCGTCCTGAACGCAATATGGCCGCGCTCCAAAGGATTGATAGACTCCCCATGTTTGAAGGCGATGCCAAGGTTTTTCTCTGCCAAATGCATCTGAATTTGGCCATCCGTGGCGAACTTTATCTTTCCATTGTATCCCGCATTGTCCGTCGCTTTCGGTCTTGGGAAAGAAGTTGGCGGAATATCAGACAGGCCAAGAACTTCGGTGTAGAACTGGTGAATGCGGTCTACGTTCTCTGAGACAAAGTTTATGTGGTGAAACTCGAGTTTCATTGTATCTCCTGTCGATCGCGGGTCGCATCCTAAGGCGCCAGCCGGCCCATTCTCTGGCGTGTTCTGGGTCGATCCCAGACATTTCCCGTCAGGTCTGCGCCAATTCTTGGGCAGATTGACATGGTTTATCCCCGGACAAAACCATGATCGCTGAGAAACCGAAATGAATTCGCGTTCGTTTGACATCGCGCGTCAGGGGGGCGCGATCATTTCAGACCAATCTGGCTTTGGGGCCAGCGCCGCCGCACGGGTGGTTCACCAATGTCGCGCCTTTAGAGCCCGCAGGGGCCCCGATGGTCAAGCCAAAGGCAACGGGACTTAGAGGTTGTCCTGCTGCGGCATGCCCAGAACGTGGAAGCCGCAATCGACATGCACCACTTCGCCCGTGGTGCAGGCGCCGTAATCGCTGCACAGCCAGACAGCGGTGCCGCCGATTGCCTCCAGCGTGGCATTGGCGCGCATTGGTGCATTGGCCTCGGTGTGGCGGAAGGTAGCACGTGCGCCGCCAATCGCTGCACCGGCCAAGGTTTTCATCGGGCCGGGCGAGATGGCGTTGACGCGCACCTGCTGGGGGCCAAGGTCATTGGCCAGATAGCGGGTGGCGCTTTCCAAAGCAGCTTTGGCGACGCCCATCACGTTGTAATTTGGCGTCACGCGGTTCGATCCGCCATAGGTCAGCGTGATCAGCGACCCGCCGTTCGGCATCAACTCCGAGGCGCGGCGGCTGACATCGATGAAGGAAAAGCAGGAAATCGCCAGCGAGTTCGAAAAGTTCCCGCGCGTGGTGTTGATGAAGCGGCCGGTGAGTTCGTTCTTGTCAGAAAAGGCGATGGCATGGATCAGAAAATCCATCGTACCCCAGCGGTCTTTCAACGCGCCAAAGCAGGCCTCAAGGCTGTCGTCATTCGTCACATCGACATCGACCAGAAAATCACTGCCGACCGAGGCGGCAAGAGGTTCCACCCGCTTGCCGAAAGCATCGCCCTGATAGGAAAACGCGAGTTCTGCCCCTTCATCGGCCAAGGCCTTGGCAATGCCCCACGCGATGGAGCGTTCATTCGCCACACCCATGACAAGCCCGCGCTTGCCCTTCATCAGTTCGGCCATCATCCACTCCGCAATGCAATTTTCCGTCGGAAAATCGGTCTGTTACCCGAGATACTTGCTCATCACCAAGGTCGCATTGGTGCCGCCGAAGCCAAAGCTGTTGGACAGAACGCTGTCGATTGCAACGCCTTGGCGCAGGGTGGTCACGATTTCTGACGGGTCGAGTGCGGGGTCAAGCGTCGTGACGTTGGCAGAGGCGGCGATGAAATCATTGTTCATCATGATCAGCGAATAAATCGCCTCCCAAACGCCCGCGCCGCCAAGGCAATGGCCTGTCAGCGATTTGGTCGAGGCGATGGGGGGCGTTTTGCCCTGACCGAAGACGCGGCGGATGGCCTCTACCTCGGTCACATCGCCGACCACGGTCGAGGTGCCGTGGCTGTTGATGTAGTCGATCTTGCGATCCTTCGGCAGGGTCGACAACGCCAGCCGCATTGCCCGCTCGCCGCCTTCGCCCGAGGGGGCGACCATGTCATGGCCATCCGAAGTGGCACCATAGCCGGTGACTTCGCCGTAAATCTTGGCACCGCGCGCAAGGGCGTGGTTCAGCTCTTCCAGCACCACAATCCCGCCGCCGCCTGCAATCACGAACCCATCGCGCGTGGCGTCATAGGTGCGGCTGGCGGTTTCGGGAGCATCGTTATACTTGGACGACATCGCGCCCATCGCGTCAAACAGGCATGACAGCGTCCAGTCCAGTTCCTCGCCGCCACCTGCGAAAACGATATCCTGTTTGCCCATCTGGATCAGTTCGGTGCCATTGCCGATGCAATGCGCGCTCGTCGAGCAGGCCGAAGTGATCGAATAGTTCACACCCTTGATCTTGAACGGGGTCGCAAGGCAGGCCGAGACGGTCGAGGACATGCCCTTGGTCACACCGAATGGGCCGATCCGCTTTGGGCTGCCCGTTTCGCGCACGATGTTGTGGGCCTTGTAAAAGCTTTTGGTCGAAGGACCGCCAGAGCCAACGATGATGCCAGTGCGCTCGTTCGAGATGTCGGACTCAGACAGCCCGGAATCCTTCACCGCCTGATCCATCGCGATAAAGGTATAGGCTGCGCCGTCACCCATGAAGCGCAGGTCGCGCTTGTCGATATGGTCCTCTAGCACGATGTTCGGCGCGCCGTGAACCCGGCAGCGGAACCCGTGTTCGGCATAATCCGGCGCAAAGACGATGCCGGATTTCCCGGCGCGCAAGGATGCCTCAACCTCGGCGGTGTTGTTGCCGATAGAGGACACGATCCCGATCCCGGTGATGACGACGCGACGCATGGGCGTATTCCTTTCCTCAGTTTGCCGAGAGGGCAACCTTCATGTCGGTGACCTGATAGATGACCTCGCCATCCGCCTCGACGATGCCATTGGCAACGCCCATGGTCAGACGGCGGGTGGTCAGGGCCTTGGTGAAATCGACCTTATAGGTCAGCATCTTGCGGTCGGGGCGCACCATGCCGGTCAGCTTGACCTCGCCCACGCCAAGCGCATAGCCCCGGCCTTCCCATCCACGCCAGCCCAGGTTGAAGCCGGTCAATTGCCACAGCCCTTCAAGGCCAAGGCAACCGGGCATGATCGGGTTGCCGGGGAAGTGGCACTCAAAGAACCACAGGTCCGGCGTGATATCGAACTCGGCCACCACATGGCCCTTGCCATGCAGGCCGCCATCTTCAGAAATCTCGGTGATGCGGTCCATCATCAGCATAGGTGGCGCTGGCAATTGCGCGTTGCCGGGGCCAAACAATTCGCCGCGCGCGCATTTCAGAAGGTCGTCCTTGCTGAACGATGTCGGATAAAGGCCCATTCCTGCCCAGTCCCCCAAAGGCTGTTGTTTGCTCCGTGTATCACCCCCACCGATAGGGAAGCAAGTGCAGGGGCCCCGCGGTTCGCTTTGTCACTGTCGGGCGTCAAGGCTGGGGATTCCAATTGAAATGTCTACGATACATCCTTTATAAGGGGATCATGACCGATCTGATCGCCCAAGACCCTGATGCGCGGCTGATAAGCTGGCTTGCCACTGGCGGCCTGCGGCCGACCCGGCAGCGCCTTGCGCTGGCCGCGTTGCTGGTGGGTGACGGCGAAGATCGCCATGTCACCGCCGAGGGTCTGTACGCCGCCGCCGCGGGAACGGCCGAGAAGGTCAGCCTTGCCACCGTCTACAACACCTTGCGCGCCTTTTGTGATGCGGGGCTGATGAATGAGGTGGTGGTTGACGGGTCGCGGTCTTATTTCGACACGCGTCTGGACGACCATCCGCATTTCTACTGGGAAGACAGCGGCACCTTGACCGATGCGCCGGCAAACCAGTTGAAAATTGCCGAACTGCCCGCCGCGCCCGCAGGGGCCGCGATTTCGCGGGTGGATGTGGTGATCCGGCTTAAAAGGCTCTGACACCTGCGTGTCATTGTGCCAGTGCTGACCTTGCGCCCGAGTAATGGAACATCAGTGATCTGCGCACCCCTTTGACCTTGCGCGCGGGCCTGCCTATAAGGCAGGCCATGAACACAGCCTTTCCGGTCCTTCACCGAATTAGCGGCCCGGCGTCCTGACAGGGCGCCGGGGTGACAAGGCGCATTCGCCGCCTCCAAGGACCAACCGCAATTCCCATACCCGAAGGACCGCATCCGATGTGCGCCGACACGCCAAATCCTGACGCCGACTACCGCGACACCGTTTTTCTGCCCGAAACCGAGTTTCCCATGCGCGGGGGCCTGCCGCAGCGCGAACCCGGCTGGCTGGCCCGTTGGGAGAAGATCGGCGTGTACGACCGGTTACGCGAAAAACCGGGGCGCAAGGACTTTACGCTGCATGACGGCCCGCCCTATGCCAACGGCCATCTGCACATTGGCCACGCGCTGAACAAGATCCTGAAAGACATGGTCGTGCGTAGCCAGCAGATGATGGGCCGCGACGCGCGCTATGTGCCGGGTTGGGATTGCCACGGCCTGCCGATCGAATGGAAGATCGAAGAGCAATACCGCGCCAAGGGGCTGAACAAGGACGATGTCGAGATCGTCGATTTCCGTCAGGAATGCCGTCGCTTTGCCGAAGGCTGGATTGATGTGCAACGCGACGAATTCAAGCGGCTGGGCATCACCGGCAACTGGGAAAACCCCTATCTGACCATGGACTACCATGCCGAGGCGGTGATCGCCGACGAGTTCATGAAGTTCCTGATGAATGGCTCGCTTTATCAAGGCTCCAAGCCTGTCATGTGGTCGCCGGTGGAAAAGACCGCGCTGGCCGAGGCAGAGGTGGAATATCACGACCACACCAGCCACATGGTTTGGGTGCGGTTCAAGCCGCAGGCTGGCCTTGACGGTGCAACGGTGGTGATCTGGACCACCACGCCTTGGACGATCCCGCAAAACCGCGGCGTGTCTTATGGGCCGGGCATCGCCTATGGCGCTTACCGCGTGGACGCCTTGGGCGAGCATTCAACGGCGAACGTGGGAGAGGTCATCATCCTTGCCGATGCTTTGGCGGAAGCCGTGCTGAAATCCGCGCGGGTTGAGGGCTTTGCCCGTTTGCGCGACGTGCCGGTGGCCGAGTTTGAGGGCGTGGTTCTGTCGCATCCCTACGCGGGCATCGAAGGCGGCAATGGCGAATGGGATTTCCCCGTGCCGATGGTCGCGGGCGATCATGTGACCGATGATGCGGGCACCGGCTTTGTGCATACCGCGCCGTCGCATGGCGATGACGACTATCAGATGGGTCTGAAATACAACCTCGGCATGACATATAACGTCGAGGCTGATGGCAGCTACCGCGCCGATTTGCCCTTGTTCGGCGGCCAGCACATCATCCTGCCCGATGGCAAGGAAGGGCCTGCAAACGTCAGCAATATCAAGGCGCTGGCCGGGGCGGGGGCGCTGTTTGCCAAGGGCAAGCTGAAACATTCCTACCCCCATTCTTGGCGGTCCAAAGCCCCGGTGATCTATCGCAACACGCCCCAGTGGTTCGTAGCCATTGACCGCAAACTGGACGACGGCATGGGCGCGCATGGTGACACGATCCGCAGCCGCGCGCTGACCTCGATCAACGAGCTGGTGACCTGGACCCCACAAACGGGGCGCAACCGCCTGTATTCGATGATCGAAGCGCGGCCGGACTGGGTCTTGTCGCGTCAGCGCGCCTGGGGCGTGCCTTTGACCTGTTTTACCAAGGTCGGGGCCAAGCCGACGGACGCTGACTTCCTGCTGCGCAATGAGGCCGTCAACGCCCGTATCAAGGCCGCGTTTGAAGCTGAGGGCGCGGATGTCTGGTATGTGCCGGGGTTCAAGGAAAAGATGCTGGATGGCATCGTGGATCCGGCGACCTATACCCAGATCTTCGACGTGTTGGATGTGTGGTTTGACAGCGGCTCAACCCATGCCTTCGTGCTGCGCGACCGTGAGGATGGCAGCGCGGATGGCATCGCCGATCTATATCTAGAGGGCACCGACCAGCATCGCGGGTGGTTCCATTCCTCGATGCTGCAGGCCTGTGGCACCAAGGGGCGGGCCCCGTATCGCGGTGTACTGACCCATGGTTTCACGCTGGACGAAAAGGGCATGAAAATGTCCAAGTCCTTGGGAAATACCGTGGCACCCCAAGCGGTTATCGACGAATACGGCGCGGATATCCTGCGGCTTTGGGTGGCGCAGTCTGACTATACGGTGGACCTGCGGATCGGGAAGGAAATCCTGAAAGGGGTGGCCGACAGCTATCGTCGGCTGCGCAACACCATGCGCTATATGTTGGGTGCGCTGGCCGGGTTTGAGGAGGCGGAGCGGATTGCGGTTTCCGAGATGCCGGAGAGCGAACGCTTTATCCTGCACCGCTTGGCCGAGTTGGACGTCGAGGTGCGGGAGGGCTATGCCAAGTATGACTTCCAAGGCGTGTTCCAAAAGCTGTTCACCTTTGCCACCACCGATCTGAGCGCGGTGTACTTCGACATCCGCAAGGACGTGCTTTACTGCGATGCGCCCACATCGGTGCGCCGCCGGGCCTGCCGGACGGTGATGGATCTGGTCCTGCAGCGGCTGACGGCATGGCTTGCGCCGGTCTTGGTTTTCACCATGGAAGAGGTCTGGTTGGAACGCTTCCCCGGTGAGGACAGCTCGATCCACTTGACGGATTTCCCTGAAACGCCAAAGGCTTGGCTTGACCAAGCGCTGGCCGACAAATGGAACGGCCTACGCGATGCCCGCCGGGTGGTGACGGGGGCTTTGGAGGTGCAGCGCACGGCCAAGGTGATCGGCGCCAGTCTGGAAGCCGCGCCGGAGGTGTTCGTTACCCCGACGCTGGCCAAGCTTTTGGGGTCGGTGAACTTTGCCGAACTGTGCATCACATCGGATCTGGTGCTGCGACAGGGTCCGGCGCCGGAGGGGGCCTTTAGCTTGCCCGATGTGGCGGATGTGGCTGTGGTCTTCCACCCCGCGCAGGGTGAAAAGTGCCAGCGCTGCTGGCAGATCTTGCCGGATGTGGGGGCCCACAAACACCCCCACACCTGCGCCCGCTGCAACGACGCTTTGGGCTAAAACCCCGTCTGGTTTGCGTCGGGTTGGCGTCGGGTTGGCGTATGGCATCCGTCCCGACAGCGTCGGGCGGCCCAAAAGGCCCAGAAAACCAAAAGGCGCTGATCCGGGGG
>JBMSKG010000116.1:0-8788 GCA_049419625.1 Paracoccaceae bacterium
TGCGTGGAATGAAACCAGCTTTTGCCCTCGACTTCCGCAATGACGCCATTGCCCTTTTGCACCGCTCATCGGGGGGCTGGCTTCTGGTTGGCCGTGTGACCTTGGATGAGCCTGACCTGCCCGAAGCTTTGTCCTATCTTAGGGCGACGGCGCTGGGGTTAAGCCCGCGCGGGCTGGCGACCAAACTGATCTTGCCAGATGACCAGTTGCTGGTGACGACCGTCGATGCACCCGGCCCGGATGAGGCAAGTCGGCTTGCCCAGATCCGGACCGCGCTTGAGGGCCGCACGCCCTATGCGGTTGACGATCTGGTCTTTGACTGGGAACTGATCGACGGCGAAGTGCATGTGGCCGTGGTGGCGCGTGAGACCTTGGATGAGGCTGAAAGCTTCGCCAGTGAGCATCGCTTCAACCCCGTGGTCTTTGCCGCCGCCCCCTCGCAGGGCTATGTGGGCGAGGCGTTTTTCGGTCCGACCGGTCAAGCTTCCACGCTGCTGTCGGGTGGCGAGACGGTTGAGCGCGATGCCGAGCGCACCGCGATCATCGACCGCAGCAGCCTAGTCGAACAAGACGCCGTGGCAGTGGACACGCCGATCGAAGCCAGTCAGCCACCGGAAGATGAGGCAAAGACGGCACCAGCCCCCCAGTCGACCGTGCCGAAGCCAGCGGCGTCAGCCACCGATTTAGAGGCTCTGGAAGAGCGCGATGCGGCTACAGCGTCGGCCCCCGTCGCCTTGGCCCCCGAGGCCGACCGTGCGGATGCCCCTGGCGCCCAGGTCACGCCGCGTGAAACGCCGCTTTTCGGCTTGGCCGATGATGAAGCCCCGCCTTCTGCGGTGTTCCGCGCTTTGGACGAGCCGGAACCCAAACCCGAAGACGCACCCGCGGGTGACATCGATGCCTTTGCGAAGATGGGCTTCGGCAAACCGGCCCAGCTGACCGAAACGGACGCGCACGACCCAGTCTCGACGCAGCCCGACGCCGACGAGGCCCCGATGGCCATCGATGTTGAGATTGACGAAGCGGAAGAGGCCAAGACAGATCGGGCCAAGGATCCGGCCGAGCCTGCATCGGATGATGTGCCCCCGGTTCCCGGCTACAGCGCAACGCTTGGTTTTGCCAGCCGCCGCGCCTCGGCCGATCCGGGGTTGAACGCGAAGCCGCAGGCCGCCCCGCCCAAGCCGACGGTTGATCGGCCGACAGCGGCCCGCCCTCTGGTGGCGGCCCCTGCGCCCAAGGCGGAGCGTCCGACACTGAACCGCCCAACCGCTGCGCGCCCTATCGCGCCTAAAGAAAGCAAAGGCTTGCGCGGGTTGGGGGCCTTTGTGACCGCCCCCGGCATCCCCGGCACACGCAAGAAACCCGCCGAAGTGGCAGTGCCACGGCCGGTGGCCGCCACCCCTCCTGCACCGCAAAGCGCCAGCACCACTCCAAGCGAAGCCACAGCTGGCCTTGGCCGCAAGCTTGGCGCCCGACCGGTTGTCACACGCGGCAAGCCGCGCCATTTGGGCCTGATCCTGACCGGGCTTTTGCTTTTGGTGCTCGCCGTGGTGGCGGCTTGGTCCACGAGCTTGGCCTTCCGGTCAGATGAGGGTGCTGCGACCGAATTCGCAACGCCCGACCCGGCGACCGCGCTGCCCGCGATCGAAGACGAGATGCTTGCCGATGGGCAGGACCCCGACCTTTTGACCGACGAAGAGTTGGCCGCGACGCTGCCTGCCCCAAGCGAAGCCGCGGTCGCCAATGCTCAAGACCCCGAAATTCCGGCCACCGAAAGTGATGCAGCCCCGGCCACCGAAACTGCGACGCCAGGCGGCACACAGGTCAATCCCGGCACATCCAGCGGTGACGAGATCTTCCTGGCCGCCAAGGACGTCGCCCCCGTGACCCCCGAGGCCACCGATCTGGCCGCCGTCTCGGCCCAAGGCGACCCGCTTCCCAACGCGCAAGCGCCGCCGCCGCCCTTTGGCACAGTCTATCAGTTCGACGCGAACGGCATGATCGTTCCGACGCCCGAGGGGATTATCACTCCCGAGGGCGTTATGCTTATTGCGGGCAAGCCGCCCCGGGTGTCCGAACCGCGTCCCGCGGGTCTGGTGCCGCCCGCAGACACAACGGCAACCGATGATGTAGCTGCCTTTGTCTCGGATCCGGCTTTGGCCGGGTTTCGGCCCAAAGCGCGCCCGGCGGGGCTGACGCCACCGCCCAGTGAACCCGCCGCCGAGCCTACCCCCGGTGAGACCACCGATACAGCGCCGCTGGATGATGCTGCCCTGCCCCCCGCCGCCGACAGCCGCCTCGCAGGCCTGCGCCCCTTGGCGCGGCCCGAGGCGGTTCTCGCCGCCGGGGAAGCCGCACGCGCGCGGGCTGCCGCTGAAAACTCAGGCAGTATCTGGGCGATGGGGCAAGCCCAAAGCGCTGAAGAGGCGGCCGCCGCGGGCAACAGCAATCTGGCCGTCTCGATCAGCCGCAAACCACAGCCCCGCCCCCGCGACCTAAGCCGCGCGGTTGAAGCGGCGGTTGCGGCAGCTATCCGTGCGCCCGAGCCGACCCAGGAACCGCAGGAAGAGCAGCTTGCCTCTGTCCGCCCCGCAAAGACACCCGAGCCGAGCGCGGCGCCCGAAGCCGAGAGTGGTGCGGCAAAGTCCGTGCCACGCGGTCGTGATGGCGAGTTGGACATCTATGAAGAACCCGAGGTTGAGGCCTCGGCAACACGCGGCACCGCCAGTGCGTCGGTTGCCAAGCAAGCCACCTTCCGCAACGCATTGAACTTGGACAAAACCGCCCTGATCGGCGTCTATGGCACGCCCTCAAAACGCTACGCGATGGTCCGCAGCGCCAATGGCCGGTATAAGAAGGTCACGGTTGGCGACAGGATTGACGGCGGCCAAATTCAGGCAATTACCGCCACCGAAGTGCGCTATCAAAAAGGCTCGCGGCTTGTGACACTGTCCTTGCCGAAGGGCTGAGCTGGGCCGCAGACCGCGCTAGCGCGCAGCCACGACGCCACGGTCGATCTGGTCCTGTTCGATCGACTCAAACAGCGCCTTGAAATTGCCCTCGCCAAACCCGTCATCGCCTTTGCGCTGGATGAACTCAAAAAAGATCGGGCCGATCACGGTTTTTGAGAAGATCTGCAACAAGATGCGTGTCTCGCCACCGTCCAACACACCCTCGCCGTCAATCAAGATGCCATGGCGCGCCAGCCGATCAATCGGCTCGGAGTGGCCCACGACCCGGATCTTTGACAGCTCATAATAGGCCATAGGTGGCTTTGGCATGAACTTCAGCCCCCGCGCGGCAATCTCGTCGGTGGCGGTGTAGATGTCATCGCAGCCCACCGCGATGTGCTGAATCCCCTCGCCGTTATAGCGCTTGAGGTATTCAACGATCTGCCCCGTCTCGCCGCGATCCTCATTCACCGGAATGCGGATGCGACCGCAAGGCGAGGTCAGGGCACGGCTGAAAAGCCCTGTGAACTTGCCCTCGATGTCAAAGAACCTGATCTGGCGAAAGCCGAAGATGCGGCTGTAAAAGTCAAACCAGATGTCCATATTGCCCTTGTGGACATTGTGGGTCAGGTGGTCGAGATAATGAAAGCCGACACCCTTTGGCTTCGGCGCCTGCACAAAGTCAAAATCGCTGTAGGGGTGGCGACCCTCGCCGTAGTGATCGACGAAGTAGATCAAGCTGCCGCCGATGCCGACAATCGCCGGCACCTCCAGCGCCTTGTCTTGCCCCTCATAGGGTGTTGCCCCCATCTTCACGGCATGGGCAAAGGCATGGGCCGCGTCCACCACCCGCCAGCCCATCGAAGCGGCGCAGGGCCCATGTTCGGCGGCAAAGCGCATGGCGTGGCTTTGGGGATCATTGTTCAGGACATAGGTCACATCGCCCTGCTGCCACAGCTCGATGTCACGAGTCCGGTGGCGTGCGGTCAGCGTATATCCCATGCGGGCAAACAGCTCGCGCAGGGCATGCGGCTCGGGATGGGCGAATTCAACGAACTCAAACCCATCGGTGCCTGCCGGATTGGCCGGGGTGATCGCGGCTTTGGGGGCGGAATGCGGAAACGGACCCATGATGACCCTTTCAGATTGCTCTATGGGAAGTTTATCGCAGGAACCATGCGGTTGGCGCGCATTCTTTGATTGCTAATGATGGTTTTTCGCGTGATACTTACGAAGTTTCACATTTTTGCGCGGATTTCTCGCATGCTTGACGCAACAGACACGCGGATTTTGCAGCTTGTGCAAGCCAACGCCATGTTGACCGCCCAAGATCTTGGCGTGGCGCTGAACCTGTCGGCCAGTCAGGCCGCGCGCCGCCGCCAGCGGCTCGAGGCTGAAGGCTTTGTCACCGGCTATGCCGCGCGGATTGATCCGGCGCGGGTGGGCCTGACGGTGCAGGCCTTTATTCAGGTGCAGTTCGCCCGCCACGATCCAGAGCTTGCCCGCAGCTTTGCGACCTTGATCGCCACCTTGCCCGAGGTGATCTCGGCCTGGACCCTGACGGGTGAGGCGGATTACCTGTTACGGGTCTGGTGTGCAGATTTGCCAGGGCTGAACCGGTTGATCCATGAACGGCTTTTGCCGCACCCGGCGGTGGCGCGGGTGCAAAGCCAGATCGTGATGGATCAGCTGAAGGCCGATGCGCCGCTGCCGATCCGGGTCTAAGGGGCGGCGTCAGCCGTCCGACACCCCGGCCTCGGAAAAGGTCGCCATGCCAGAGTGACAGGCGACCGCCGCCTGCACCACCCCCAGCGCCAGCGCCGCGCCCGAGCCTTCCCCGAGACGCAGACCCAACGCCAGCAGCGGCTCTTTGCCCAAGGCCGCCAGCAATCGGCCATGCGCGCCCTCGGCCGACAGGTGACCCGCCACCGCATGATCCAGCGCCGATGGCGTCAGGCTGTGCAGCACCAACGCTGCCGAGCAGGCGATAAACCCGTCAAGGATAACGGGAATCCGCGCCACACGTGCGCGCGCCATCGCGCCCGCCATCGCCGCAATCTCGCGCCCGCCCAAACAGGCCAGAACCTGCAAAGGATCGCGTGAGGCGTGCCGGGCAAGCCCGGCATCCACCGCATGCGCCTTGCGGGCAAGGCCCGCATTGTCGACCCCAGTGCCACGCCCGACCCATTCCGCACCCGTGCCGCCCAAAAGGGCAGCGGCAATGGCCGCCGCGACGGTGGTGTTACCGATCCCCATCTCGCCCACGACCAAAAGATCGGCTTTTGCATCGACCGCATTCCAGCCCGCCAGCAGGGCGTCAACGGTTTCGACCTCGGTCATCGCTGCACTTTGGGTGAAATCTGCTGTCGGGCGATCCAACTCTAGCGCATGCACGGCCATCGTGGCGCCAAAGGTCTTGGACAATTGATTGATCGCCGCCCCACCCGCTTTGAAATTGGCAACCATCTGCACCGTCACCTCGGCCGGAAAGGCCGACACGCCCTGTGCGCAAACCCCGTGATTGCCCGCAAAGATCAGCACCTGCGGCGCCGCAATGCGCGGGCGGCCTGTGCCCTGCCAGCCCGCCACCCAAAGCGCGAGATCCTCAAGCCGACCCAGCGCGCCCGGCGGTTTGGTCAACTGCCCATTGCGCTGAGCGGCGGCCTGACGGGCACCAGCATCGGCGACAGGGGCCGCGCGCAAAAGGGTGGCGAATTCTGCAAGCGAGGCGAAGGCGGGCATGGCAAAGTCCTTGAACGTGCGACCCCACTTGGCTAGCCCTTGGCAGGCGACATGACCAGACCGGAACAGACATGACCCACCCCATCCGCGACCACTTGCCACTTTTGGCGCGCGACATGGTCGCCGCCTTCGGCCTTCTGACGCGGATCCCAGTGCCCTTTACCCTGCCCCGTCCAGCCGGGGTCTGGGCGTGGCCCTTGGTTGGGCTGGTGACGGGCGGCGCAGCGCTGGCCGTTGCGGCGTTGGGCCTCTGGCTGGGCCTTGCGGCGAGTGTTGTGGCGGTTCTGGCGATCGCGGTACAGGCGACACTGACCGGCGCTTTGCATGAGGACGGGCTCACCGATTGCGCCGATGGGTTCTGGGGCGGGCATGACAGGGCACGGCGGCTCGAAATCATGAAGGACAGCCGCATTGGCAGCTATGGCGCAGTGGCCTTGATGCTGGCACTTTTGGCGCGCTGGTCGGCCTTGGCCGCACTTCTGGGTGCGGGCGCTTGGGGGTTGGCGCTGGCGGCCATGGTCATGTCACGGGCCGCGATGGGGCTGGTGATGGCGGGCCAGCCCAATGCGCGTGGCGAGGGGCTTTCAGCGCGCCATGGTCAGCCCGGTTGGGCAGCGGCTTGGGCCGGAATGGGCCTTGCCTTTGGCTTGGGGCTGGCGGTGGCAGGTGGTGCCGCGCTTGGCCTTGTGATGGCGGTAGGGCTGGTGGCGGCTGGCGTGGCACGGGTGGCACGGGCCAAGATCGGTGGCCAGACGGGGGATGTCTTGGGGGCGACACAAGTGCTGGCCGAGGTGGCAGCGCTGGCAGTCGCAACGGCCTATCTTGCATGAAAAACGGCGGCCAAAAGGCCGCCGCTCATCAATTAATTCAAACAAGTCTTAGGCGGCGCGACTGGTCAGCACATCGCCCACCTTCCGCTGCGCCCCGGCCTCATCGACACCGGACACGGCAGCCACTTCGCGGGTCAAACGCTCCAGCGCGGCTTCGTAAAGCTGACGCTCGGAATAGGACTGCTCACGCTGATCATCGCTGCGATGCAGATCGCGCACGACCTCGGCAATGGCCATCAGATCGCCCGAGTTGATCTTCTGCTCATACTCTTGCGCCCGGCGCGACCACATGGCGCGCTTGACCTTGGCCTTGCCCTTCAACGTGTCCAGCGCCTTGGTCACCACATCGGGCGCCGAGAGGGCACGCATGCCGATTTCGGTGGCCTTGTGGGTGGGAACCCGCAGCGTCATCTTGTCCTTTTCGAACGAGATCACGAAGAGTTCCAGATGGATCCCGGCGATTTCCTGTTCCTCGATCGAAATGATCTTGCCCACGCCATGCGCAGGATACACCACGAACTCGTTCGGGCGGAAATCGGGCTTCTTCGATTTGGTCATTCTTGGTCGCTTCCTCGGCAAGAGGCCAGTCCCGGCAACAGCGACCCGCCCGGAAATTCCGGATGCAGACCGACACGCGACAGGAGTTTCGTCTCAGGCGAGCAGACCTGAGGCGTCAGACAGGCATCCGTGATTGTTTGTGCGCATTGTGTAACACAAAAATCGTCTGATTCCAACTGCAGTGAAATTGGGCACAAAAGCGCCAAGTCATTGAGATTGAAACAGATTCACGTTTTCAAGCGATTCGTGATGCCAAAGGCGACGAATCAGCCACCCTTCCCCGGCTCTTCGGAGAAGTATTTCTGCAGCTTGTTTTCTTCGCCGTCGCGCTCTTCATGCTCGGGCAAAGGATCACGCTTGGTGGTGATGACCGGCCAAAGCAGGGCATATTTGCGGTTGAAGGCGACCCACTTGTCCATATCCGGCTCGGTATCGGGCCGGATGGCGTCGGCCGGGCACTCTGGCTCACAAACGCCGCAGTCAATGCACTCATCGGGGTGGATCACCAGCGCGTTGAGACCTTCGTAAAAGCAGTCCACCGGACAGACTTCGACGCAGTCGGTGTATTTGCAGGCGATGCAGTTGTCGATCACGACATAGGTCATGGGACACCCCGTTCCATTTCATTGCGCCCGGTGTTTATGTCAGGCGGAGTTATGTTTCAAGCACTGGCATCGGCGCCAGGTGTATCAAGATCGCAGTAAAGTGCCTGTGCCTCAGTCGCTGGGCCGCGCCGCTCGGCGAGCGCCAAAACCCGAACCACGCGGATCTGGTGGCCTTGGGGAAAGGTCAGCACATCTCCCACTGCAACACCATGACCCGGTTTTTGGCAGCGTTGCGCGTTCAGTCGAAAGTGACCGCTTTCAACGCAATCCTGCGCCAGATCGCGAGATTTGAAGAAGCGGGCATGAAACAGCCATTTGTCCAGCCGGAGCTTCGGCTGGACGCCGGGATCAGTTTTGCCCGAAGGCCCCGCCAATCAGAGCTTGCCCTTCAGGGCCATCAGCGCGGCAAAGGGATTGTCAGGATCAACCGGCTTTTCTGCGCGCGGTGGGCGAGCCTCGAACGACTTTTGCCGATCGTCACGGTTCGGCTTGCCGCCTTTGCGATCACCGCCGCGATCCCCACGTTCACCGCGTTCGCCCTGCGGCTTGCCAGAGCGTTCGCCCTGCGGCTTACCATGACGGCGCTCACCCTGCGGGCGTTCGCCTTGCGCAGCGTCCCCCTCTTTGCGAGGACCACGGTCGCCTGCACGGTCACCGCGCGGCTTGCGTTCGCCTTGGGGGGCGTCGCCCTCTTTGCGCGGACCGCGAACAGCACCGTCGGGGCGCGGGCCACGTTCAGGGCGCTGAAAACGCGGCTTCGGCGCCCATGTGAAGGTGTAAAACACCTCCATTTCCTGCGCCGCGGGCTCGGCATCTGCCGCCGGTTCCTCGATCCGCACAAAGGCGGATTCCTCTTCGGTGATCGGGTTCAACGGCGCGTTCGGATCCACCTCAACCGGCACCAGAACAGGCGCGGCCTTGACCTTCACCCGCTCACCCTTTTCACCTTTGTATCCCAGACCACCCATCAGGTCCGAAAACTGCTCAAGCGTCATGCCGGTGATCGACAGCATATCGGGCGTGGCTTCAAACCCGACCTTGGTGTCTTTCTGGCGCAGGATATCGGCCAGGCGTTCCAGCATATCAATCCGGATCGCGCGGG
>JBMSKG010000117.1:0-8748 GCA_049419625.1 Paracoccaceae bacterium
CAAACAGAATGCAATCCAGATACAGACCTGTGCAATCTGTGTGCAGAATCTCGCAAAACCCCACCAACATCAAGAAAAAATATATGTAAAATCATTGCAAAACAATGTACTAACGCTGTATAAATGCACACACATACTCCCGCCGGAGGCATCCGACATCAGCCTGCAGGAGCCTCCGGCGGGGGTATTTGCACCAAGATGAAAACCGTGGAGCGTCAGTTGGTTGTGGGGTCCTTATAGACGCCTTGGGCCTTGAGGCTGTCGATCACCTCTTGTGGCATGTATGTTTCGTCATGCTTGGCAAGAATCTCACTGGCGACAAAGATGCCGTTTTGCATCTCTCCCGTGCCGACCATGCCTTGGCCTTCCTCAAAAAGGTCAGGCAGGATGCCGGTGAAGGTGACGGGCACCGTGGCATTGGTATCGGTCACCCGGAATGACACGGTTTCGCTTTGGCCGCGCACGATGCTGCCTTCTTCCACCAATCCGCCGATGCGAAACACCTCGCCCGGCGCTGGCGGTTCTTCAAGCACCTGGGTGGGCGAGCGGAAGAAATTGATACCGTCGCGCATAGCATAGCCGATCAGCACTGTGGCGATCACCAGCGCCAGAAAGGCCAGCAAAATCACCTGAATCCGGCGCTGCTTTTTCAGGCCTTTCATGCCGCGAAATCCGGGTTTTCCGGTAGCGTCCATCCTGTCGTCTCCTGCCATCTTTCGCGTGACTTGCCACAAGAACATGGGGCCTGCTGGGTACGCAATCAACCTCTGCGGCGCAAGGTCACGGGAAAACCGGGGCGAGCATCAGCCCGGCGGTCTCGTCGACCCCGAGCATCAGGTTGGCGTTCTGGATCGCCTGGCCGGACGATCCCTTGGTCAGGTTGTCCAACACCGCCACCACCACCGCACGCCCGGCGATGCGGTCGCCGATCACGCCCAGATGGCAATAGTTCGATCCTGCGATATCGCGCGTCGAGGGCAGTGTGCCAAAGGGCAGCACGCGCAGGAAGGGTTCCTTGGCATAGGCCGCACTCAACGTCTGGTGCACGGTCTTGGCGTCGCCCTTGACATAGACCGTCGCCAGAATGCCCCGGTTCATCGGCAAAAGGTGTGGGGTGAACTGCACCTGCACCGGGCGGCCCGCAATGGCGGAAAACTCTTGGTCAAACTCGCCCAAGTGGCGGTGCTTGCCGCCTGCCGAATAGGTATGGGTGCCGCCCGAAAGCTCGGCATGCAAAAGGTTCTCTTTCAGCGACCGCCCCGCCCCCGACACGCCCGCCTTCAGGTCGATCAGGATATCGTCAAGGTCAATCACCCCTGCGGCAATCAGCGGGCGCAGCGCATATTGCCCCGTGGCCGCATTGCAGCCGGTGCCAGCCACCAGCCGCCCCTTGGCAATCTCGGCGCGATAAAACTCGGTCAGGCCGTAAACTGCCTCGGCTTGCAGATCGACGGCAGCATGCGGGTTTCCATACCACTTTTCATATTCGGCCGGGTCGCGCAGACGGAAGTCAGCCGACAGATCGACGATCTTCAGATTGCGCGGCAGTTGGGAAATCACCGCCTGGCTGGTGGCATGGGGCAGCGCGCAAAAGCACAGATCGACGCCGGAAAAGTCGATCTCATCGATTTTCACCAATGTCGGCAGATCCAGATGGCGCAGGAAGGGAAACACCTGATCCATCGTCATGCCCGCCTTGCGGTCGGCCGAAAGCGCCACGATCTTCATGGACGGGTGCGTGGCGATCAGGCGCACCAGTTCGGCCCCCGTATAGCCCGAAGCGCCCAAGATTGCGATGCGATGGGTCATGTGATCCCCCTATGGCCTGATGCGCCCCTCTTTGGTCCGAAGCGGGGCACCATGCAAGGGGGCAAAACGCCAATCAGCGCATCACAGAATAGAGATATCATCCCGCAAGGCGGCCAAACTGGTGTTGTCCACCGTCAGCACATCGCCGGACCCAAAATCGAAAACCACATGCGCCCCCGATTGGCGGGCATGGGATAGCGCCGCTTCCACACTGGTCACACCGGCAAATCCGCCGATGACAAGGGTGTCGACGTTGTCCTGAAAATCCCGAACCCGGTCGATGTCATAGCTGCGGTAGAACACAAATCGGTCTGCCCCGGTGCCGCCGAACAGATGGTCATTGCCCGCGCGCCCCGCCAGCGTGTCATCACCGCCCTGCCCCCAGATCACATTGGCCAAGGCATCGCCCCCCAGCCAATCGCGGTGCGCCGAGCCAATCAGGTTTTCGATCGAGACAAAGCTGTCGCCCGACGCCTCGCCCATGGCGGTTCCGGTCATCACGCGGGTGAGATCGGTGCGTACCCCGCTCGTTGCCGCCTGATACGACACGGTGTCACGCCCGCTCCCGCCATTCAAGACATCTGCGCCCGCGCCGCCCAAGAGCCGGTCATTCCCTGCCCCACCGATCAGCGTATCATTGCCTTGCAGCCCAGAAAACACATCGCCCAGATTACCGCCCGTGATGCGATTTGCCGTGGCCGTTCCGGTGCCGCCGAAACTGGCGGTGCCGGTATAGGTCAAATGCTCGACATTTGCGCCAAGACGGTAGCTCGCCAGCGTGGTTTGCACCAAATCGCTGCCCTCGCCGTAATGTTCGACAACGGTATCAAGGCTGCTGTTGACGACATAGGTGTCATTGTGGCGACCGCCGGCCATGTAATCCTGACCCGACCCGCCATCCAGCGTGTCATGGCCCCAGCCGCCAAAGAGTTGATCCCTGCCCGAACTGCCCAGCATCAGGTCATTGCCATGTTGGCCATACAGAAAATCATCCGCCCCATAGCCCGACAAGATGTCGTTGCCCTGCCCACCATAAAGGAAGTCATTGCTGCCTGAGGTGCCGCGCAGCGTGTCATTGCCGCCGAAGCCAAAGCCAAAGCCTGCCTGCGAGACGGCATCAAACAGCGCCTCGCCCGTTGCGGTTTCATAAGCCTGATTGCGCAGTTGTGCGGTGACCAAAGACGCCGTCACCACCTCGCCCGCTGCTGCCGAGGCCGGGGATTGACCCAGCGAGAAGGCATTCATCGCATGGGCCAACGAATGCTGATTTCGATAGGTCTCGGTGCCGTTGGTTTCCAGATAGATCAGATGCGACGCCCCGGTCTGCACCCCCGGATACCAGCCAAACCCCATGCCGCGCCCAACAAACCATTCATAGGCGGCGGCAAAAAAATCATCAAACCCTTGGGGTTGCGCGGGGTTATTGATCTGTCCATCCGCGTTGATCTCGGTGATCACAACGCGGTCCGCGGCCACCGGCGCATAGATAACCTCAAGCCGCGCGATCAACTCGGCGGGCGTGTTGACCGTGTTGGTGCCCATCCAACCGGGATAAAGATGCGCCGACCAGACCAGATCTTGCCCCACGCCTGCGCGAAGATAGTCCAATGCAGACTGGCCGTTGATTTGGGTATTGGCCAAGGTCAGGAAATCACCGTTATAGCCCCAGCCGCCGACAAGGATATTGCCCTCGGCCGCCGCCCCGATCTGCCGCGCGAGTTCAATCGCATGATCCGCGTAGAGCTTCACGAAATCCGCCGCTGACAGCCCGTCAGCCGTGCCGTTGAACCGCACCGAATGGCGGTAGGCGGCACTTTCATTCATCAACTCCCAGCCCCAGACCCCCGCGGCCACCGATGGATTGGCCGCCATCCAAGCCAGCATATCGGCCCAAGCGCCCGAGACATCGGTCAGGTTTTCGTTCAGCGCGCGAATGGCCTCTGGGTTGCTGAGTGCGGGCCAACGGTCGGTCCCGATGCCGATGTTCTGCGCATCGCCCCCGCCATAGCAGATCGTCAGGTCGAACCCCTGCGCGACAGCGGCACGCAAGAACCGCTCCATCTCGGGGTGCAAAGAGCCATTGGCGTTGAAGCTGTGTTCGTTGAACAAAACCCGCAGGTTGTTGACCAAAGGCAGCCCTTCGCGAATGCGCGCAACAAAGCCTTCTGGATCGCCGTTCATGCCATGCGGGATCAACTGGACCGGGTCTTGCCAGACCCCGCCATTGCCATCGGCCGCCAACATGACAAGGTTGATCATGGCCACATTGGTCGTGCTTGACGCCAAAGACATTGCTTACCTGCCAAAACAAAGGGCACGCCGCCCAAAACCATCTCACACCGCAGCCAATAGGACGCGGTCCACCCGCCCTTACTCGCCCAAACGGGTGACAAAACTAAGGCGGGGCTCGGTTCGTCTTGGGTTGATTTTGTGTCCAGTGCCGCCTTGAGCAGGCTGCATTAACCCCAAAATTCGCCTGCCGTCACCGCAAACGGCAGGATGTTCTGGCGCGGCGGCAAGGGGCAGATCGCAAAAGGGGTAAAGCCACAAGGCGGGGTGAAGGCGCGGTTGAAATCTAGGGTGATGGCGTCCTCGCCCATCTCCTCGCCCATCAAGAACCGCGCGGCAGCATAGCTTTCGCGCCCCGAGGTGGCATCGCGAAAGACAAACATCGGCTGGCCACCCTTCCAATGGGTCGGCGCCAAGGCCACCTCATGGCCCGTGTAAGAAAACCGCGCCACATGGGTTAACGTCACGTGCATATCCGCCCCGCCACGCTGGCCGATCAGGGTGGTATCAGGGGTTTCCAGCCGCTCCCAACCGGCTCGGATGACCAAGCCGGGGTTTGCGGGGAAGTATCGCAAATTCGCCATGCGCGGAGCAGTCAGATCGCGCACCCGCAACGCCGCGACGCCATCAACCGTATGGATTTCCAGCAAAAGCGGCGGCACCCGCAGTTGCGGAAATCCCCCCGGCGCGGGGGCGAAGTCATGGCGTTTGCCGTCCGGCGTTTCAAACTGCGCGCCAGACTCAGTCAGGCTAAGCACACCCAAGTGTTCCGGCCCAACGGACAGCACCAGATCATTGCCCGGCCCCCGCCCAACACGCCGAGGACCCGGCGCAATCTCCACCCGGTCGGTAAGGTTGACCCAGCCATCCTCGGCCGTCAGCGCCGCCAACCGCGCCGCTTTCCAATCTTCAAGGCTTTGCATCGTGCGCCCTCACAAAAAGAGCCGCCCCGCCATGGTCTTAACGGCCTGACCCGTCACCGTGACACCGCCCACCCCCACCGTGACGCCAATCTGCGAGGGGCGCCCCATGTCCACGCCTTGGGAAATCGCCAATCGCTGCGGCCCGCCCGGCAACTGTGCCAGATATGCGCCCAACGTGGCCGAGGCGCTGCCGGTTGCGGGGTCCTCCGGCACATTGTCCAAGGGCGCGAACATCCGCGCCTCCACAGCTTCACCGTTGCGCACATAGGCGAACACCGCGAAATCCAGACCCGCAGGATACAGCGCCGCACCCCGGCGACAGGCATCTAGCACCGGCTGTGCTGCGGCAAGCGCGGCACGGTCCACCAGTTCCACCAGCACAAAGGCCAGCCCCAAGGACGCCTGAACCGGCGCATGCCGATCGGTCCGAATGGACTCAACCCTCAGGCCAAGCACCTCGGCCACCAAAGACGGCGCAGGATGCGCCATCAGGTCCAGCGGCACCGGCGTGGTGAAAGACGCGCCCTTTGCCCCCACATGGCACGGGATCGGCCCGACACCCAGTTCCAGCACCAGATCCGACCCGCGCCCCAGATCATAAAGCGCAATCGCCGTGCCAATGGTCGGGTGGCCCGCAAACGGCACCTCGCGCGACGGCGTGAAAATCCGCACCCGCGCGGTATGGGCAGGATCTTCGGGCGGATAAACGAAGGTCACTTCTGAAAAATTGAACTCGCGCGTGATGGCCTGCAAGCGGTCCTCAGGCAGACCCCGCGCATCGGGAAAAACCGCCAGTTGATTGCCGCCAAAGGCGGTGGCGGTGAAAACGTCATAGACGAGATAGTCTGCCCCGCTCATGCTGCTTCAAACACAACTTGATGGCGCAGGAACTGCGTCGCCTTGGACGAAACATTGGCCGGGTCCCCAGTGGTCAGAAATTTTGACTGCGTTCCCGCGCCGATGAATTCGGGCCGCCGCTGCAGATAATCGGCCAGACTCTCGGCCACGAGATTGGCCTGCGAATACACCTTTACATCAGGCCCAAGCGCATCCTGAAACGCCTTTTGCATCAAGGGGTAATGCGTGCAACCCAAGATCGCGGCCTGCGGATGCGGCATCCGCCGCTTGAGGCTTTCGACATGGCTGCGGACCAAGGCCTCGGCCAAAATCTCATCGCCCAATTCGATCGCATCCACCACACCCGCGCAGGGCTGCGCCTCGACATCGACGCCAACCGCGCGAAACGCCAACTCGCGCTGAAAGGCGCGGCTCGCGACCGTGGCCGGGGTGGCAAACAGCGCCACATGTTTCACATCCACCTCACGCGGGGGCGAATTGTCGCCCCACTGCCGTTCGGTCAAAGCCTCGATCAAGGGCACAAACACCCCCAAGACGCGCTTGTCGGCCGGCACCCATGTTTCCTGCATCCGCTTCAACGCTGCCGCACTTGCGGTGTTGCAGGCCAAAATCACCAGATCGCAGCCCTCGGCCCAAAGCCGCTCGGTCGCAGCACAGGTCAGGTTGAAGATGTCGTCATGGGTGCGCACCCCATAGGGCGCATGGGCATTGTCGCCCAGATAGACAAACGGCACATCTGGCAGCCGCCGGGCCACCGCATCCAGAACCGTCAGGCCTCCCAGCCCCGAATCAAAGATGCCAACCGCCATCACGCCCCCCGGCCGTTACCAGCCTTAAAAATGCTTTCATTTCGCGCGCCGATCATAGGGATGTGCCGCGGCAGTGGAAAGATCGGAAGTGCCCAGCCGCCCCGCACCCATCGCGCCGCGGCCCCAAAACTGGACCCAAGCGCAAATCAGCGCGCAAAAAACGACAGATCAGGGGAAATTTCTGTGAAACGGGCCATTTACAGCCAAGTTCAGATACCTACATGGGGTGGTGTATGGTAACGATTGGCCGATCAACAGGGAAACATGATGGACTGGGACAAGCTACGCATTTTCCACTCTGTGGCCGAAAAGGGCAGCCTGACCCATGCGGGTGAGGTCTTGCACCTGTCGCAATCGGCGGTCAGCCGTCAGATCCGCGCGCTTGAGGAATCGCTGAACGTGACCCTGTTCCACCGTCATGCTCGCGGCCTGATCCTGACCGAACAGGGCGAATTGTTGTTCGACGCCACCCAAGCCATGGTCAAACGGCTTGATGCGACCTCGGCGCGTATTCGCGACAGCGAGGATGAGGTGTTCGGCGAATTGCGCGTCACCACCACAACCGGCTTTGGCACCCTTTGGCTGGCCCCGCGCCTGCCCACGCTTTTCAAGCAATATCCCAGCCTGAAAATCGACCTCATGCTGGAAGAGCGCGTACTTGACCTGCCGATGCGCGAGGCCGATGTCGCGATCCGCATGAAGGAACCGAGCCAAGCCGATCTGATCCGCAAGCGGCTGATGAACATCAAGATGCGGCTTTACGCGACGCCGGAATATCTGGCCGAACACGGAACGCCGACGACGATGGAAGATTTCAACCAGCACCGTCTGATCTGCCAGCATGCCGGCACCGCCCAAGTCTCGGCCGGGGCGATGCTGGTGGCCGAGTTGATGAGCCATGACATCCCCTCGACCTTTACGGTGAACAACTATTTCGGCGTCTTGCAAGGCGTCTTGAACCACCTTGGCATCGGCGTTTTGCCCGATTACATCACCGAGGATTTCCCCCACCTCGTGCGCGTCCTGCCCGAAACCGAAAGCAGCGAAGTGCCGGTGTTTCTGGCCTATCCCGAAGAGCTGCGCCATTCAAAACGCGTCGCCGCCTTCCGCGAATTCGTGACGGAAGAGATCTTCAACTACCGCAAACGCCAGCAAGCCTGAGGTCGGTTGACACCCAAGTCACGCTTCGCTCTGTGCCTTTTTCTTGTTCATTGTCAGATATATAGCCCCAAAAACGCCGTTGCATACGGCTTGGGCGACACAGCCATGCAAAACATGCATAGCGGCAATGCTGCATTTGCAGCATGATGAGACTTGAGTTGCCCATTTGCTAAGCATAGATACGGACCCGAGCCGGTAATCGAGGCAACTCTTGCCGTCTCACCTCCCTGTTGGACTAGGCCGGGCGTCAGCCCGGTCTTTTTTTTTGGCCACACAGCTGGACGCGGACAGCGCTTTTGCCTGACCTGCATCCGGCCAATTCGCATCCATGGCAAATTTTTTCGCCCCCATCCCGCCGCAGGCGCTTTTCCTTTCCTGCCCCTTGCCATAAAGGGCAGCCAAAGCCGCCGCCCGTTGCGCCCCTCAGGGAGACTGCCATGTCCGAGCCCCATTCCGAGCCCCAAATCACCGAAGATCTTGTGGCCAAGCATGGCATCAAGCCGGATGAATGGGAGCGGCTTCTGGGCATCCTTGGCCGCATGCCAACCTTTACCGAACTGGGCATCTTCTCGGCCATGTGGAACGAGCATTGCTCCTACAAATCCTCGAAGAAATGGCTGCGCACTCTGCCCACCACCGGCCCTCAAGTGATCTGCGGCCCCGGCGAGAATGCAGGCGTGGTCGATATTGGCGACGGGCAGGCGGTCATCTTCAAGATGGAAAGCCACAACCACCCCTCCTACATCGAACCCCATCAGGGGGCGGCGACCGGCGTCGGTGGCATCCTGCGCGACGTGTTCACCATGGGCGCGCGGCCCATCGCGGCGATGAATTCGCTGTCGTTCGGCCTGCCCTCGCATCCGAAAACCGCGCATCTGGTCAAGGGCGTGGTGGAAGGC
>JBMSKG010000118.1:0-8732 GCA_049419625.1 Paracoccaceae bacterium
TGGCAAAGCGTCCAACCCGCGGATCAGCGCCGCGCGCAACAGCGCCTCGGCCTCGACCTTGTCCGCGATCGAAATCGTCACTTCCGGCTCGATGATCGGCATCAGCCCCTTGGCCAGAACCTGGGCGGCGATGGCAAATTGCTGATCCACAACCGCTTGAATTCCTTGTGGATTCGCGGCCGAAATGACGGACCGTTCCTTGGTCCCATAAATCCCCGCCGCCACCGCCTTGTCCAAAAGCGCATCCAACGTCGGCATCGGTTTCATGATCTGGCAGCCGTCAACCTCGGCCTCCAAACCCTTGTCGATCTTCAAAAACGGCACAACCTTGCGCTTGTCCCAAAGATAGGTCGCGGTCGCAATCCCGTCGATCTCGCGGTCCATCGTCTGTTCAAACAGAATGGCGCCCACCACCTTGTCGCCGGTAAAGGCGGGCGACTTGATGATCCGCGCGCGCATCGCATGGATCATGTCATACATCTCAGCCTCGCCCGAATAGGCGCTCTCGGGCACGCCATAAAGCCGCAGCGCCTTGGGGGTCGAGCCGCCCGATTGGTCAAGCGCTGCGATAAAGCCGTTGCCCTTTGCCACCCGTTCTGTCTGCTGCGCCTTGGTCATGTCCGTATCCATTTTGGCAATCGTTGGACCGGCCATAGCGCCTCTCAAAGGCGCTGGCAAATCTGATAGCGCCAACATGTGCCAGCCATATGGAAACAAACCGGCTCCAAGACGCAACAGGCGCGACGGCGCCGCGAAGACAGGGCCAAAAGGGCGAATTTACCCGTTCAGTGCCGCCACGCCGGGCAGGGTCTTGCCCTCCATCCACTCCAAGAACGCGCCGCCGGCGGTGGAGATAAAGGTAAACTCCTCTGCCGCCCCAGCCTGATTGAGCGCCGCCACCGTATCGCCCCCACCCGCCACCGAGATGAGCTTGCCCGCGCGCGTCAAATCGGCCGCCACCTTGGCCGCGGCATTGGTCGCGGCGTTAAAGGGCTCAAGTTCAAACGCGCCCAAAGGACCGTTCCAGATCAGGGTCTTGCTGGCCTGAAACACCTTTGTCAGCGCCGCAACCGTCTGCGGTCCTGCGTCCAGAATCATCGCATCCGTGGGGCAGGCACCCGCCCCCACGGTTTCATGCGCGGCCCCCGCCTTGAACTCGCGCGCGACCACCACATCCACAGGCAGATGGATGGCGCATCCGGCAGCCTTGGCCTTGGCCAAAATCTCGCGTGCCGTGTCGGCCATGTCGCGTTCGGCCAGCGATTTTCCCACCTCAACCCCTTGCGCCACAAGGAAGGTATTGGCCATGCCGCCACCAATCACCAGATGATCCACCTTGCCCACAAGATTGCCCAAAAGGTCCAGCTTGGTTGATACCTTGGCGCCGCCCACCACCGCCACAACCGGGCGCTGCGGGGTGCCCAGGGCGGCCTCCAGCGCGCGCAGCTCGGCCTCCATCAGCCGACCGGCGGCCTTGGGCATAAGCTTGGCAATCCCCTCAGTCGAGGCATGCGCCCGGTGCGCGGCCGAGAAGGCGTCGTTCACAAACACATCACCCAAAGCCGCAAGTTCAGCGGCCAAAGCCGGATCATTCTTTTCCTCGCCCGGATGAAACCGGGTGTTTTCCAGCAAAACCACATCCCCCTGACCCGCCGCCGCAATCGCCGCGCGGGCCGGGGCGCCGATGCAATCGGTGCCAAACACCACCTTGCGGCCCAAGGCTGCGGCCAGCGCGTCTTTCACATGGCCAAGGCTCATCTCGGGCACGACCTTGCCCTTTGGCCGGTCAAAATGCGCCAAAAGCACCACTTTGCCACCCCGCGCGATGATGTCTTCAACCGTGGGCGCGATCTTGTCGATGCGGGTGGTGTCGGTCACCCGGCCCCCCTCCATCGGCACGTTGATGTCCACGCGCGTCAGCACAGTTTTGCCTGCCAATGCCACATCGTCCAGCGTTTTCCAGCCCATCTTGACCTCCAAATCCCAGCCTTGTTTGTCAGCCCCTTCTTTCCGCCCATCTCGCGGCTTCGTCAACCATAAGGCCTTTCCCTTTCGCCCTTGCGACATTAGGTTCGCGGCAGAAAAAAATGGAGACGCCCCCGATGGCCGAGATCAAAGACCCTGAAAACACCGTCATCATCACGCTGAAAGACGGCGAAGTGGTGATCGAACTTCTGAACGATATCGCCCCCAAGCATTGCGAGCGGATGAAGGCCCTTGCCCGTGCCAATGCCTATGACAACGTGTGTTTCCACCGTGTCATTGATGGGTTCATGGCCCAGACCGGTGACGTTGCCAATGGCAACATGGAAAAAGACTTCAACCTGCGCCGCGCAGGCACGGGCGGGTCAGAGCACCCGGATCTTCCGGCAGAGTTTTCGGGCATCCCGCATGACCGTGGCACCATCGGTGCAGCGCGCTCGCAGAACCCGAATTCGGCCAATTCGCAGTTCTTCATCAACTTCAACGACAACCATTTCCTGAACCGCCAGTACACCGTCTATGGCCGGGTGGTTTCGGGCATGGAGCATGTCGACAAGATCACCCGCGGTGAGCCGCCTGCCTCGCCTGACCGCATGATCACTGTCCGGGTGGCCGCTGATGTTGCGTAAGGCTTTGATCCTGGTCGCCTTTGCGGCATCCCCCGCGCTGGCGCAAGACGTGGTTGACGGCCCCGGCCCGAACCTTGTGATCGAGGTTGCCGGGGTGGCGAATGGCACCGTGGTGATCGACATGGCCGATCATGTCGCCCCCAAGCACGTGGCACAGATCGTCGAGCTCGCGAAATCCGGCGCCTATGACGGCGTGGTGTTTCACCGCGTGATTGACGGCTTCATGGCGCAAACCGGCGATGTGTCGAACGGCAAGGCCGGGGGCGATCTGTCGATGGCAGGCACCGGCGGATCGACGCTGCCCGACCTTCCGGCCGAGTTCTCGGACCTTGCCTTTGCGCGCGGTGTCGTGGGGATGGCGCGGGCTGCGGACCCGAATTCGGCCAACAGCCAATTCTTCATCATGTTCGATCAGGGTGATTTCCTGAACGGCCAATACACCGTGGTCGGCAAGGTGATTTCCGGCATGGAGGTGGTGGACGCGATCAAGCGCGGCGATGGCGCGAACGGCGAAGTCTCCTCTGAACCGGATGTTATGGCCAAGGTCACTGTGCAAGAATGATTGGCGCGCGCGGCCCCCAGACCGGGGGCCGCCGCCTACCGGGTTAGCGTTGTAGCCCGTTCAAATACAGCGCCAGCGACAGCACCTTGCCCCGCGCTTCAATCACCCCGCCATAAGGATCGGCGGGGCCTGCCTGCGCGGCACCGAAGATATTGGCAAAGAGCGGCATCGGATTGCCATGGGCGCGCACCCCGGTCCGTCCATCGATGATGTGGATCACCTTCAACATCGGAAACACCGCATCGTTCGACTTTGCCAGCAGGGTCAGGTCCGTGGCCGGGATCTTCATCAGATCGGCCATATCGCCATCGCCCCGCGCGGTTGGCCCATGGCAGACCGCGCAATTGGCGTCGTACAAGTCCTTCCCGACGGCATCCTCTTGCGCCGAAAGGGCGCTTGCCCCGGTCAAGGTGCAGGCCGCCAAAAGCAGGCTCAGGTGGGTTCGTTTCATAATGGCCTCCGATCACAGGGGTTAGGATCAGAGACAGTGTCAGGCCGGGCGGGCCCGCTTGGCATTGATGGCGGTCAACCGGGCCGTTTTGGCGCTGGTCTAGCCCAACACCACCAAGGCATGCCGCTTCTTTCCCGCCGTCAGCTTCATCGGCTGCGCCAGATCAGCAGCGCCGTAGCGTAGGCCCGCGTCGGTGACGGTTTCGTCATTCACCCGCGCGCCACCCTCGGCGATCAGACGCTTGGCATCCTTGCCCGAAGGGGCCAGCCCCGCCTTGACGAACAGCTGCACAATCCCAAGCCCCTCGGCCAGATCCGCCGCCGATACTGTGATCGTGGGCAGATCATCCCCGACACCGCCGCGCTCAAACACCTCGCGCGCGGTTGCCTCGGCCGCCGCCGCAGCCTCAGCCCCGTGCAGAAGTGTTGTCACCGCATTGGCCAAGATGATCTTGGCCCCGTTGATCTCCGACCCTTGCAGCGCGCCCAGACGGTTGCATTCGTCAATCGGCAGTTCGGTGTAAAGCTTCAGGAACCGCCCCACATCGGCATCGGTCGTGTTGCGCCAGAACTGCCAGAACTCATAGGGGCTGAACATGTCACCATTCAGCCAGACCGCTCCCGATTGCGATTTGCCCATCTTCTTGCCGTCGCTGGTGGTCAGCAGGGGCGAGGTCAGCCCAAACACCTCATGGTCGATCACCCGGCGCGTCAGGTCCACACCGTTGACGATATTGCCCCACTGATCCGACCCGCCCATCTGCAACAGACAGCCATAGCGGCGGTTCAGCTCAAGAAAATCATAGGCTTGCAGGATCATGTAGTTGAATTCAAGGAACGAGAGGCTCTGCTCGCGGTCGAGCCGCGACTTGACGCTCTCAAAGCTCAGCATCCGGTTGACCGAGAAATGCCGCCCGATCACCCGCAGGAATTCCAGATAGTTCAGATCATCCAGCCATTCGGCATTGTTGACCATGACCGCATCGGTCGCCCCATCGCCAAAGGTCACATAGGGCGAAAAGGCCCGCTTGATCCCGGCGATATTGTCATCGATCTGGGCATTGGTCAGCAGGGGCCGCTCATCGGCGCGGAACGACGGATCGCCCACCTTGGTGGTCCCGCCGCCCATCAGCACGATCGGCTTGCCGCCGGTTTTCTGCAACCAGCGCAGCATCATGATCTGGATAAGGCTGCCCACATGCAACGACTTCGCCGTCGCATCAAAGCCGATATACCCCGGCACGACGCCCTTGACCAAAGCCTCGTCAAGCGCCTGATAATCGGTGCAATCGGCCACAAAGCCGCGCTCGAACATCACACGCAGGAATTCGGATTTCGGATGGTAGGTCATGGCCGTCTCATGCTTTAAGGATGGCAGGGGTATAACGAGGCAAAAGGGGCAGGGGAAGGCATGAAAGCGGGGCCGATCTGGGCTTTGGGCGCGATGTCGGGCACCTCTCTGGATGGGGTGGATGCCGCGATGGTGCTGACCGATGGTGAGACGATTGCCGAGTTTGGTCCCCACGCCTATCGCCCGCTGAGTGAGGCTGAGCGCACGACGATCCGCACCGCCTTTGGCCGCTGGCCCGGTGAGCCGGGCGTTGAGGCCGCCGCCGAAGTGATCGAGCGCGCCCATGCCGAGCTTTTGTCAC
This sequence comes from Paracoccaceae bacterium, assembly GCA_049419625.1. Taxonomy (GTDB): domain Bacteria; phylum Pseudomonadota; class Alphaproteobacteria; order Rhodobacterales; family Rhodobacteraceae; genus Tabrizicola_A. The sequence goes on from JBMSKG010000118.1 coordinate 5,277, forward strand.
GCTTTACCGGGGCCGATGTGGTGGGCTTTCATGGCCAGACCTTGGCGCATGACCCCGGCCAGCGCGGCACGCATCAATGCGGCGATGGCGCCGTGCTGGCCGAGGTGCTGGGCACCCCGGTGGTCTGGGATTTCCGCAGCACCGATGTGGCCATGGGCGGGCAGGGCGCGCCGCTGGCACCGTTTTTCCACTTCGCCTGCGCCAAATGGGCGGGTGCGACTGAACCCGTCGCGTTTCTCAATCTGGGCGGGGTGGGCAACCTGACTTGGGTTGATCCAAGCTCTGCCACCCCTGACGCCCCCGGTGCGCTTTTGGCTTTCGACACCGGCCCGGCCAATGCGCCGATCAACGATCTGATGCAGGCCCGGCTTGGTCGTGCGCAGGATGAAGGCGGCGCCTTGGCCGCCAGCGGGCGGGTGGATGAGGCGGCTGTGGCCCGCTTTCTGGACCACCCCTATTTCTTCAAAATGCCGCCCAAGTCACTGGACCGGAATGAGTTTCACGCCGCTTTGCAGGCGATCGACGCGCTCGCGCCCGCAGATGCTGCTGCAACGCTCACCGCGATCGCCGCCGCCTCAGTCGCCCGCGGGGCCGAGCATTTCCCCCGCCCCGTGACGCGCCTTCTGGTCACTGGCGGCGGGCGGCACAATGCCACGATCATGCGCGAACTCGCCGCGCGGCTTTCCTGCCTGGTCGAGCCAATCGAGGCCGCAGGCCTCAACGGCGACATGCTGGAAGCGCAGGCATTTGCCTATCTGGCCGTGCGCGTCATGCGCGGCCTGCCCACGTCTTGCCCCACCACAACTGGCGTGCCGGCGGCGGTGGGCGGCGGTCAGATCAGCCGGCCCTAACGCCGATGAGCGTCGGAACGGCGACGAAGAGGCGTCAAAGCCGGGCGATCCGTTCGGTCAAAAGATCAAAGAACCCGTCCGCATCCACACTGCCGATGAACAGCGCATTGGCCGGACGGCCCGTCACGCCCCACCAATCGGCAACCGTCATGCCAAGTGTCAACTCAGACCCCGTTTCGATCTCGACATTGATATGCCGACCTTTGAAAAGGCCGGGAGCGAGCAGATAGGCAATCACCGTCGGGTCATGCAGGGGCCCGCCATCGCTGCCGTATTTCTCCATGTCATAGCGCTCAAAGAACTCCAGCCACTCGGCACAGACGCGCCCCACTTCGGTGCCCATGGCGCGGAACCGTTCAACCCGCGCGCGGGTGGTCAGCACCTTATGGGTCACATCCAAGGGCATCACCACCAAAGGCACGCCAGATTTGAACACGATTTCAGCGGCTTCAGGGTCGACGTAAATGTTGAACTCGGCCGCAGGCGTCACATTGCCCACCTCAAAATAGGCCCCGCCCATCAGCACGATCTGCTGCACCCGCCCCACAATGTCGGGGGCCTTTTCAAACGCCACAGCGATGTTGGTCAAAGGCCCAAGGGGGCACAAAGTCACCGTATGGGCCGGTTCGCGCCGCAGGGTTTCAATAATGAAATCAACGCCATGCTGGGGCTGAAGCACCATGGTCGGATCGGCAAGCTGCGGGCCGTTCAACCCGGTCTGGCCATGCACATATTCCGCCGTCACCAGCTTGCGCTTCATCGGCCGGTCGCACCCTGCGTAAACCCGCGTCTGCGGCTTTCCGGCCAGTTCACAGATGATCCGGCTGTTCTTTTCGGTGAAATGCAAGGGCACGTTGCCCGCCACCGCCGTCACCCCAAGAACCTCGAGCTCGGGGCTGGCCAGCGCCAACAGAATGGCAAAGGCATCGTCCTGCCCGGGGTCGGTGTCGATGATGATCTTGCGGGTCATGTGTGGGCCTCCGTGCCGGTCAAGACGCCTAGCTAGCCCATCCTTGTCGATAGGGTCAAAGAAAAAGGGGGCCGTGTCCGACCCCCGTTCCCTTGTCTTGGAAATTCCCGGCTTAGCCGTCGAAATTCACCGTTTCCATGATCTTCACCGCCGCCGGACGCTGGGCCGCGATCTCGACCAAGGTCTTGGTGTCGGCCGTGAACTCGCCCCATGAGGCGACAAGGGCCGAACGCTCAACACCCAGCTTCACCGGGTATTCGTGGTTCGTCTCGGCATAGATCTTCTGCGCCTCATCCCCCGACAGCCATTCCATGAACTTCAACGCGTTCTCTTTGTTCGGCGCCGCCGCCGTCATCGCAACACCCGAGATGTTCAGGTGCGTGCCACCATTTTCAAAGGTCGGGAACACAATGTTCACAGATTCTGCCGCCGCAACCTGCTCAGGGTCGGCCAACATCTGACCCATGTAATAGGTGTTGCCGATGGCAATATCACATTCACCTGCCGCAATCGCCTTGACCTGATCGCGATCGCCGCCATCAGGCTTGCGGGCCAGATTGGCTTTCAAGCCTTCGGCCCAAGCCGTTGCAGTCGCTTCGTCGTAATGGGCGATCACCGCGGCGAGCAGGGCCACGTTATAGTCATGCAAACCCGAACGGGAGCAGATCCGACCCTTCCATTTCTCGGTGGCCAAATCCTCATAGGTGGTCACTTCCCCCGGCTGTACCCGCTCTTTCGATGCATAGACAATGCGGGCCCGGGCGGTCAGGCCGAACCACTGGTCGTTCGGGTCGCGCAGCGCCTCGGGGATATTGGCTTCCAGCACATCCGACTGCACGGGTTGCACGACGCCTGCTTCAACCACCTGCATCAGCCGCGCGATATCCACCGTCAGCACCAGATCTGCAGGCGAGCGGTCACCCTCAGCCACAAGCCGTTCGGCCATCCCTTTGTCGACAAACGCCACATTTACGGCAATGCCCGTTTCGGCGGTGAAGGCATCGACCAGCGGCTGCAACAGCTCGGGCTGGCGGTGAGAATAAACATTCACCTCCTGCGCCAGGGCGGGCAACGCAGAGACCACAAGGGCAAGGGCAAGAAGAGGGGATCGCATCACTGAGTCCTTTAGTCGGAATTTATGCGCCTTGAATAATCCGAGTTTTTTACTCAGGTCAATACCCGACAAAAAGAATTGGTTTCATCTTGGCGAAAATACCCCCGCCGGAGGCTTCCCCAGATTACTCGGGCGTTCCGGTTGGGGTCTTTGACCCAGCCCTCGCCTTGTCCTCAGCCTTGGCGCGGTTCCAAAGCGCATCCATCTCGGCCAGATCACTCATCGCCGGCGTTTTACCTGCCTCGGCGAGCCAGGCCTCGATCTTTTCAAACCGCCTTGTGAACTTGGCATTGGCGGCGCGCAGCGCGGCCTCGGGGTCCACCTGCATGTGCCGCGCCAGATTGGCCATCACGAACATCAGATCGCCAAACTCCTCGACCACCTCTTCGGGTCCAAGGCTGTCGCGCGCCTCAACCAATTCCGTCATTTCCTCGCGCATCTTGGCCAGCACCTCGTCGGTGAAGGGCCAATCAAACCCCACCCCCGCCGCGCGCTTTTGCAGCTTGACCGCGCGCGTCAGC
>JBMSKG010000119.1:0-8681 GCA_049419625.1 Paracoccaceae bacterium
GGCCATACCAGTTCAAGGCATCCGTCGCGGCCAAGATCACGCCCATCTGGTGCCACGATCCGGGCAGGGCATGGCAAAAGGTGTGAACGGCGGTGGCAGGATCAGGCTGATAGCCGTCATTGGCCGCAAACAGCACACCACTTGTGCCCAATGACACAAAGGCCTCACCCGCCCGCACCACGCCCACGCCGACGCCTGAGGCCGCATTGTCCCCGCCGCCGCCCGCAACCACCACGCCGCGCCCCATGCCCCAGCGTTCCGCCAGCGTGTCGCGCAACACCCCCGACACCGCCGAGCCCTCAACCAGTCGCGGCATCTGCGCGCGGGTCAGCCCCGTCGCGGCCAGCAACTCATCCGACCAATCGCGCGCGCCCGTGTCCAGCCATGACGTTCCCGCCGCATCCGACATCTCGGCGACATAATCGCCAATCAACCACAGCCGCAGATAATCCTTCGGCAACAAGACCTTGGCGACCTTGGCCCAAAGGGCAGGCTCATGCGCGCGCACCCAGTCGAGCTTTGGCGCGGTAAAGCCCGGAAAGACGATATTGCCGGAAACGGCGCGAAACCGCGGATCAGCGTCCAGCCGCGCCGCCTCAACATGGCTCCGCGTGTCATTCCACAAGATACACGGCCGCAGCACATTGTCCGACGCATCCAACAGCGTCGCGCCATGCATATGGCCCGACAAACCAATGCCGGTGACCTTGCCCAAACCAAAAGCCGCCAGCTTGTCCAAGACGGTCTCCGCCGCCGCAATCCAATGCGACGGCTCTTGCTCCGACCAGCCTTCCGCCGGGCGGCTGACCGTCAAAGGGGCCGATGCCTCGGCCAGCACCTCTTGGCGGTCATTGATAACAATGCCCTTCAGCCCCGATGTGCCAAGGTCCAGTCCAAGGAACATCTCAGTAGGCCTGCGGCGGCTTTTTGCCCATGATGATCATGCCCAGAATGTCATCATCGGTGACCTCGTTCACATTCACCGTGCCAACCCGCTGACCGTTCTTCATCACCACGGCCCGATCGCACAGCTTCATCACATTGTGGATGTCGTGCTCGATCAAGAAAATCCCCAGACCTTGCGCCTTCAATTCCTGAATAAGCTCGGCCACCATCTGCGTCTCATGCGGTCCCAGCGCGGCGGTCGGTTCGTCCATGATCAGGATCTTGGCATTGAAATACACCGCCCGCGCAATGGCGACCGACTGGCGCTGACCACCCGAGAGCATGTTCACCGGCACGTTGAACTTGCGGAAGTTCGGGTTCAGCCGCCCCATGATCTTGCGGGTTTCAGCCTCCATCGCGGTCTCGTCCACAAACCCCATCGCGCCGACCAACTCGCGACCCAAAAACAGGTTGGACGCCGCATCCAGATTGTCGGCCAAGGCCAGCGTCTGGTAGATCGTCTCGATGTTATAGCCGCGCGCATCGCGCGGATCGTTGATCTCGACCTCTTCGCCGTTGATCAGGATTTGGCCCGCGTCTTTCTTGTAAGCCCCCGACAGGCACTTGATCAGCGTCGATTTTCCCGCGCCGTTATGGCCCAAAAGGCCCACAACCTCGCCCGGGAACAGGTCCACCGTGACGTGATCCACCGCCTTGATACCGCCAAAGGCAATCGAGATGTCGCGCAGCTCGACAAGCGGGGTTCCGGTTCTGTCTACCATGATCTTGGCCCCTTACTTGATGCGTTTGCGGTAAACGATGTCCAGCCACACGGCCAGAACCAGCGCCACGCCGATCACGATGCGCTGATACGACCCGTCGCCAAAGCCGATCAGCACCATGCCAGTCTGCAACGAGGTCAGGATCAAGGCACCAATGATCGCGCCATAGATCGTGCCAACCCCCCCGGCCAGCGAGGTGCCGCCGACAACGGCAGCGGCGATAACGTAAAGCTCGTCCAGATTGCCCATCGCATTGGTGGCGCTGTTCTGGCGCGCGGCCCCGATGACAGCGGCGATGCCCGCAAGGCCGCCCATCAGGGTAAAGATCTTGACCGTCATCATCCGGGTGTTGATGCCCGACAGAGCCGCCGCCTCGGGGTTGCCCCCGATGGCAAAGACATAGCGGCCAAAGCGGGTGCGGGTCATCAACACGGTCATGAAGATCGCCACCACGATCATGATCAAGACCGGATAGGCAAAGCCATGGCCAAAGCTGGCGCAGACATCGCTATAGATGTCGCCGCCCTTTTGGGCGCAGGCCGGAACCTCAGCCCCGATGCTGGCATAGTATTTCTGAATGTTCCCGATCGGCCAGATATAGGCGTTCACCAGCGCGGTCGCGCCAATGATCACGCTGCACACAAGGCCAATCACAAAGGTCTCGGCCCAGACCGGACGCAGCGGGAAGCCGTGCTTTTGCCGCGACTTGCGGCTGTTGAGAAAGGCCCAGATCACAAAGACGCAGGCGATCACGCCGAAAACCCAGCTGCCCGTGCGCCCCAGCGCCCCAAAAGATCCGCCGCCAATCAGCGAAAAGGTCTCATCCAAGGGCGCAATGGTCTTGCCACCGGCCACCAAAAAGGCCGCACCGCGCCAGACCAACAGGCCGCCCAGCGTGACGATGAAGGACGGAATGTTGAGAAAGGCGATCAGCACACCCTGAAACGCCCCAATCAGCGCGCCCATGGCGATGCCAAAGATCACCGTGATGATCCAGATCGTCGGATGGCCCAGCCCCAGCGCCGGTGTCAGCCATTCGACCTGCAACAGACCCATATACATGCCGACCATGCCCATGATCGAGCCGACCGACAGGTCAATGTTGCGCGTGATGATGACCAGCACCATGCCGGTGGCCATGATCCCGATATAGGCGGTCTGAACCGACAGGTTCCACAGGTTGCGCGGCGTCAAAAAGCCGTTCGCTTCCGCCTGGCTTGCGCCCAAGAGCAACGACGGGCGGCCCAAAACAAAGGTGGAATAGGCCTCAAACGCCACCCAGATCAGCATCAGCGCGCCGACCATGCCCAAAAGGCGCGGGTCAATCTCGGTTGCACGCAGAAAACGGCCAATGGCGCTTTCAGGATTGGTATTGGTTTGTGGGGAATGTGGGGTGTCGCTCATGACCTCGTCCAACCTGTGAGAGGGAGGTTGCCGGGACTGCCCAGCATGCCGAAGGGCACGCGAAAGACACGCCACAAGGGGCGCAAGACCACCCGACTTCGGAAAAAACTCCGGCGCCACCCATCAGGTGGCGCCGGACAAGGCTTAGATCACTGGCAAGCAGCGACGCCTTCCATGGCGCCCTCGCAAGCGGCTTCCTTGGAGATGTGACCTGCGTCAATCGCCAGATTCAGCGTGTCCTTGGTGATCGGGGTCGGGTTCAGAAGGATCGCGTTCATTTCAACGCCCTTCTCGCCGCCCGAGAACTTGGTTGCGTTCGGAATGGCGTCAAGCGCCGTGCCGTCAGCCAGCATACCGGCGATTTCGCCAGCCGCCTTGCCAAGGTCTTGTGCGTTCTTCCAAACCGAAACGGTCTGGGTGCCACGTGCCACGCGGTTGATCGCGGCAAGGTCGCCGTCCTGGCCACCCAGCGGAACGTTCAGGCCCTGTGCCGCCAGTGCAGCCGCAGCGCCACCGGCCATGCCGTCGTTCTGGCTCAGAACGGCGTCAACAGCGTTGTTGTTGGCGGTCAGGATCTGCTCCATGTTCTTCTGAGCATTCTCCGGCTTCCAGCCGTCCGAGTTGGCTTCGCCGACGATCACGATATCGCCCGAGGCCACAGCGGCGCCGATAACCTCTTCCATGCCCTGACGCAGGAAGCCGACGTTCGGGTCACCGGGGTCGCCCTTGATGATCGCGTAGTTGCCCTTCGGCGCCACAGCAAAGACCGACTCGGCAATGATCCGGCCCACGCCGACGTTGTCGAAGGTCAGATAGAAGGTGCGGTTGTCTTCGATCAGACGGTCATAGCCAACAACCGGAATACCTTCGGCAGCGGCCTTTTCGATGGCCGGCCCGATGGCGTCCTTGTCCCAGGCGTTGATGATCAGCGCGTCAACGCCCTGAGCGATCAGCGCGTCGATGTCCGACAGCTGCTTTTCAGCCGACGACTGGGCGTCTGCCGAGACGTACTCGTTGCCAGCAGCTTCGATCGCAGCCTTCATCGCCGCTTCGTCGATCTTCCAGCGCTCTTCTTGGAACTGAGCCCAGCTCACGCCGATCTTCTTGCCTTCCGCCAGCGCTGCCGACGAGAAACCAACCGCTGCCATCACCGCAGCGATAAGAACCTTTTGCATATCAATCCTCCCATGGATGTCGGCCCGCAAAAAGCCGGTCCGGCGGATTCGCCGGTACCGCACCAAGCTGCGCTGAATAATTTCAGTTGTCAAAATATATTTGCCGGTCCAAGCTGGACCTGCATCAGAATTGATCCGGTTTCGCCGCGATGCAGCGTGTTTAGGGCGAAAAGTGCATGGGATCGGGTCATTTTTCTTTGGGGGCTGAAGTAATGACGCGGATGGGCGGCAGCGTGGCGGGGGTGGATCAGCCGAAAGGCGTGGGTCCACTGATTCCCCCCCTGACGGAAACCCAGCGCCCTTTGCGCCAGCAAATCTTTGAACGCATTCGCGCCGCCGGCCTGATCCCGCGCGTAACCCTCGCGCGGGAACTGGACGTCTCGCCCGCCTCTGTCACCACGATCTGTGCTGAATTGATCGAGGCCGGCTTGATCGAAGAGGTCGCCGCCCCCCGCGATCCCGACAGCCCGCGCGGCCGGCCTGCCGTTGCTTTGGGCGTGCGCGCCGCCGCGCATCTGGTGGCGGGGATGAAACTCTCAGACCGCGAACATACCGCCGTGATCGTCGATTTCGCCGGCAATCTGGTGGCGGATGAGGCCGTGCCACGCCAGCCCGGCCCCATGACGCTGGATGACCTCCTCGCCGCCGTGGAAACCCTCTTGGCCCGCGTCTGCGCCAAAGCGGGCATCGCGCCGCATACCCTCTCGGCCATTGGCATCGGCGTGCCGGGCTTTGTCGATGTGGCCGAAGGGCTGGTGCATTGGTCCTCGGTCCTGCATGACCGCAACATCCCCTTGGCGGCTGCCGCCACCGCCCGCATCGGGGTGCCTGTCACCATCGACAACGATGCCAACCTCGTGGCCTTGGCCGAACTGTGGTTCGGCGCTGGCCGCGGCCTGTCGGATTTCGCCGTTGTCACCATCGAACATGGCGTCGGCATGGGCTTTGTGATGAACCACCGCATTTTCCGCGGCTCTGGCCGCTTGGGGATGGAACTGGGCCACACCAAAGTGCAACTTGACGGCGCCTTGTGCCGCTGCGGCCAGCGCGGCTGCCTTGAGGCCTATGTGGCTGACTATGCCCTTGCGCGTGAGGCCACAACGGCACTGAACCGCCCGCCGACGGACACTTTGTCGATCAACGCCCTTCTCGAAAGCCTCTATGACCACGCCAAAGCGGGCAACGCCACCGCCCGCTCCATCTTCCGCCGCGCCGGGCGCTATCTGGCGGTGGGGCTGTCAAATGTGGTCAACCTCTTTGACCCCGAACTGATTATCCTTTCGGGCGAGCGGATGCGCTACGACTACCTCTACGCCGCCGAAACCCTGGCCGAGATGGACAATCTCGCCATCCACAGCGGCCGCCCCCGCCCCAAGATCGAAATCCACGCTTGGGGAGATCTCCTCTGGGCCCACGGCGCCGCCGCCTTGGCCCTGTCGGTGGTCAGCGAGCACCTTCTCGCCACCCAACGCGACATCGCGGCCCAGTAGGGCGGGGTTCACCCCGCCACGCCCAAATCAGCCGCTGAACAGGAAGTGCAGCACATCCCCGTCCTTGACCTCATAGGTCTTGCCCTCAACCCGGAACTTGCCCGCTTCCTTGGCCCCCGCCTCGCCATTGCCGGCGATATAGTCGTCATAGCCCACGGTTTCGGCCCGGATGAACCCCTTTTCAAAATCGCCGTGAATGACCCCCGCCGCCTGCGGCGCCAGCGTGCCCTTGGCAATCGTCCAAGCGCGGGCCTCTTTCGGACCGACGGTGAAATAGGTCTGCAGCCCCAAAAGCGCATAGCCCGCCCGGATCAGCCGGTCGAGCCCCGCCTCGGCGAGCCCCATTTCCTCAAGGAACATCGCGGCCTCATCCTCGGCCAGCTGGCTGATCTCTTCCTCGATCCGGGCCGAGATCACCACGGTCGCCGCCCCTTGCGCGCGTGCCATCTCGGCCACGCGGTCTGACTGGCTGTTGCCGGATGCCGCCTTGGCCTCCTCGACGTTGCAGACGTAAAGCACGGGCTTTGCCGTCAGCAACTGCAACATGCGCCATTGCTTTTGATCCTCAGGCGCAACCTGCACCGTGCGCGCGGGCTTGCCCGCGTTCAGAACCGCCAAGGCGGCGCGAAGCAGCCGGTCCTGATCCAGCGTATCCTGATCGCCCCCGCGCAGCTTTTTCGACAGCGCCGTCAACCGCCGCTCAATGCTTTCCATATCGGCCAGCATCAACTCGGTCTCAATCGTCTCGGCATCGGCGACCGGATCAATCCGCCCCTCAACATGGGTGATGTCGCCATCTTCAAAGCAGCGCAACACATGGGCAATGGAATCACATTCGCGGATATTGGCCAGGAACTGGTTGCCCAAGCCCTCGCCCTTCGACGCGCCGCGCACCAGCCCCGCGATATCGACAAAGGTCATGCGTGTCGGGATGATCTGCTTTGACCCGGCAATCGCGGCCAGCTTGTCCAGCCGTGCATCCGGCACCGCAACCTCGCCCACATTCGGCTCAATCGTGCAAAACGGAAAATTCGCCGCCTGCGCCGCCGCCGTGCGGGTCAAGGCGTTGAACAGGGTCGATTTGCCCACATTCGGCAGACCCACGATACCCATCTTGAAACCCATGCCACGTCCCTCTTGCGATGATGGCCCTGCCATAGCGAAGCCCGACCTGCGCTGCAAGTCTGCGCAGGGCAACGGGGGGGCCGTGTCTCGCGTCAGCGTCAGGGGGCGGGCAGGGCCCAAACCTTGTTGGCCAATTCCACCTCGGTGGTCAGCATGCTGTCCAGCACCTCGATCCCGTGGCTTTCCACAATCGTCTTGCCCGTTCCCAACAAGGACCGGCCAAGCCCGATGGCCACCGGGTCCTCGGCCCAGTCGAACCAGTCCAGTACCGTCGGAAAGACATCGACCATACTGCCCGGCTTGGTCACCACCCGCCCGGGCTCGGCCCCGGCGCCCACCATGATCAGCGTGTTGAACCCGTCATATTCCGGGGCCACCGCAGGCGGGCGGGGATTGGCGCTCAGGTGGTCCGACATCACCACCACGGCCAAGGGCCGCCCGGGGCGCAACCGCGCTTGCTCGGCCTCGGCATGGGCGACAAAGGCCAGCGTATCCTCGATCGTGCAGCGCAACACCAGGCTCATGTCGCGCGAGAATGTCGCCTGACCGTCCGCGGTGCAGCGGCGCGACAGAAACCCATTGTCACCATGCGGGCCAATCGTCTCGACGATCAGTGCATAGGGCTGCGGCTGGGCCTGCAACTCGGCCAGCTTGCCGGTGGCAAAGTCAAACACCATCTGATCGTCCTGCACCCAGCCGATCAGAGACTTTGCGATCTCCTCGGCCGGGTAGACCGCCTCCAATTCGCGCAGGCCCGTGATATCCTCAATCCGGTGGGTGCGGAAAAACGTGTCGATCCCGCCAAAGCCCAGATCGCCCCCCCACCACAAAGGCCGACCGATAGCCCCTCTCGGCCAGCACATCGCCCAGACAGGTCAACTCGGGCATGAATTCCTCGATATCTTCGAAATTCGTCCGATAAAGCGGCCCGCGCGGCAGGATCGGCACCGCACAATTCGTCGCCACCAGCCCCGCAAGGCTCCAGCCCGTCCCGGCAATCTGCCCGACCCGGGTAAAGGACACGCCCCGCTTGGCAAAGGCGTTCAGCGGCGCATAGACATCACCCCAGACCGCCGGATCGGCAAATTGGCGATCTGTGCTTTCCATATAGACCATCAATACATCAGGCAGCACCGCCTGCGGATCGGCCGACCGCAACTTTGGCTCCGCCAAATGCCGCACGAGATCCGAGGGCACGGTCGCATTCAATTGCGACACTGCCAGATACTGCACCACCGGGTTCACCGCCAACACGGCCAGCGCCGACACCGCAAAATGCCATCCCCGCCAGCGCCCGAAAATGCTCAGGCCCAGAAAGATCAGCACCATGGCAAGCGCACACAGCACCGCCTGCAGGATCGGCGTACCGAGGCCTGCCAGCGTGGCGCCCTGCATGCCGAATTCCTTGTGGAACACGATGGCCAGCATGTCGATCCGCCGGAAGGATCGGGACAAGGCCACGGCAGGCACCAACAGCAGTGCCGCCGCCACGATCAGCCAAAACGCCCAAGGCCGCGGCCGCCACAGCGCCCGTCCGATCAGAAGGAAAGCCGCGATGATGAACAAGAGGAATGCGATGCCCGGCTTATCCGGAGCCATCCAGGGTAGGGCGGCAACCATGGCCGCCAGCCCAAAGGCCACCGCAAGCAGCGCAATGGCAAGACCATTGCGCCATGAAGATGCCTTGGAAGATTTTGGGGATGTCATGTTTCGCTCGCTATGGACCTTCCGCGACAGCAAAACACCGCCGCTTACGCCCTTGTCAACGAAAACCCCCCCCCCCCCCCTGCCCCCATTGATTTTCCCGCCCCGGCCTGCGA
>JBMSKG010000120.1:0-8672 GCA_049419625.1 Paracoccaceae bacterium
GGCATCGGGCTGAACTACCTCGACCATGTCATCGAATCCGCCAAGGCACTCGACACCAACAAGGATTTGCCGAAACAACCGGTGATCTTTTCCAAACCCCCGACCGCCGTCATCGGCCCAGATGACCCCATCCAGCACAACGCAAAGATCACCAAGCAACTCGACTGGGAAGTGGAACTGGCCGTTATCATCGGTACCCGCGCCACCCGCGTTTCCCGCGAAAACGCCCTGAAGCACGTTTTCGGCTATTCGGTGATGATCGACGTCTCCGCCCGTGACAACCGCCGCGCCGGGCAATGGATCTTCTCCAAGGGCATGGACAGCTACGCCCCCTTCGGCCCGGTGATTGTCACCGCCGATGACATCCCCGATCCGCAAAACCTTGACCTCTGGCTCACCGTCAACGGCGTTGAAAAACAACGCTCCAACACCGCCAAGATGCTTTTCAAGGTCGATGAGTTGATCGCTGACATCTCCCAAGGCATCACCCTCGAACCCGGTGACATCATCGCCTCCGGCACCCCCGAAGGGGTCGGTGCAGGCCGCGATCCGCAAGAGTTCATGTGGCCCGGCGATACCGTCGTGGCCTGCGTCGAAGGGATTGGCACCCTGCGCCACCCCGTTGTCAATTCCACGCCAAACGGCCAAACTGGGTCCTGAGTTCATCTTGGCGAAAATACCCTGGGGGTCCGGGGGCTAACCCCCCCGGTTCCCGCAATGCGGAGCATTCCATGACCATCACCGTCGCCGTCGCCCAAATCGCCTCGATCCCGACCGATAGCCTCGCCACCGCCGAGAAGGCCGCACTCAGCTTGCGCGAAGCGGCGGGGAGGGGCGCGCGCCTTGTTGTCTTCCCCGAGGCCCTGATCGGCGGCTACCCCAAAGGCGAAAGCTTTGGCGCCCCGATTGGCATGCGCAAACCCGAAGGCCGTGCCGCCTTTGCGCGTTACCATGCCGCCGCGATTGACCTTGACGGGCCCGAGGTCGCGATCCTCGCCGAGGCCGCCCGCGACACCGGTGCCTTTGCCGTGGTCGGGGTCATCGAACGCGACGGGGCGACGCTGTACTGCACCGTCCTCTACTTCGACGGCGCCAAGGGCCTTGTCGGCAAGCATCGCAAGCTGATGCCGACGGCGGGCGAACGCCTTGTCTGGGGCTTTGGCGATGGCTCGACCATGCCAGTGTTCAAAAGTGATTTCGGCACCATCGGTGCGGTGATCTGCTGGGAAAACTACATGCCTGCGCTGCGGATGCACATGTATCACCAAGGGGTTAGCCTTTACTGCGCGCCCACCGCAGATGACCGCGACACCTGGATCGCCACCATGCAGCACATTGCTTTGGAAGGCCGCACCTTCGTGCTGACCGCGTGTCAACACATCACCCGCGCCGCTTATGGGCCCGACCATGAATCCGCCTTGGGCGATGATCCCACCACCGTGATGATGCGCGGCGGGTCTGCCATTATCGGGCCTTTGGGCAAGGTGCTCGCTGGCCCCGATTTCAGCGGCGAAACGATCCTTTATGCCGACATCGACCCCGCCGAAATCCCCCGCGCCAAGTATGATTTCGACGTCACCGGCCATTACGCCCGACCAGACGTCTTTGAACTCACCGTCGATACCCGCGCCAAATCCGCCGTAAAGGAAGTCTGATGTATTGGAATATGGACGCGGTGGAAGAACCCATCGCCTACAAGCTGCTCGCCGCCACCATCATGCCGCGCCCCATCGCTTGGGTGGTGACCCAAGACCGCGAAGGCCGCGTCAATGCTGCGCCCTACAGCTTTTTCAACGCCATGGGCTCTGAGCCACCCACCGTCGTTCTGGGCATCCAGTCCGACACGGGTCGTGGCTTTAAGGACACCGCCGACAACATCCACGCAACCGGCGAGTTTGTTATCAACCTTGTGACCGAAGCGATGGCCCCGGCGATGAACATCACCGCGCTCGATGCGCCCGCTGGGATGAATGAGCTTGAGATTGCAGGGCTTGAAACCTTGCCCTCAACCCTGATCAAGCCGCCCCGCATCAAGGGCAGCCCCGTGGCCTTTGAATGTGCGCTGCTCTCTTCGGTCGTCACCGGCCCCTATCAGACCGTGGTGATCGGACGGGTGAAGGCCGTTCATATCGAAGACCGCTTTGTCCTGAACTCTGAGCGCGCCCATATCGACACGCCCGCCCTTCAACTGGTCGGCCGCAGCTATGGCTCGACCTATGTCCGCGCCCAAGACACCTTCGAGATGGCCCGCCCCAACTGGGCGACGTGGACCGGCAAAGGCAAGTCCTAACGCCAAGCCACTGAAAAAATGTCGAACTTTATCCGGCTTTTGTAAGAAGCCCGGGGCCTTGGTGTATGGCGAACCTCAGCCTTTACCTGCCGTTTCGGAGGGCGGTCGAAGATTTTCGAAAATTCTGTTGACAGAAAGCTGAGTCTTGGAATTACTAAACCGGTCAGTAAATTTTTGAACGCGACCATCCAACGCAAAGGGCAGGGCATGCTGCAAGAACGCATCGAAGGCAAATGGCTCGCTGCATTCCGGCGCGTCTTTGCCCTGAATGGGATCGGCAAAGGCACCAAGCTCGCCATCATCCATGAAACGCAATCCCGCCCGGTTCTTGTCCAGCTTAGCGAGCTGGCCGCCTATGACCTTGGCGCCGAGTTCTTCATGATCCAAATGCCGACCCCGCCGCAAGCGGCCCCGGTTCCCGTCAAATCCACTGGCACCTCTTGGGCGATCCAAGGCAATCGCGCGGTGATCGAAGCGCTGAAACTGCAAGATATCATCGTCGATTGCACGGTTGAGGGCCTGATCCACGCCCCAGAATGGCCCGAGATCGAAGAGGCTGGCCGCGCGCGTCTGCTGGTCATCACCAATGAACATCCCGAAATTCTGGAACGCACTGAACCCAAGGCCGAGCACGCCGCCCGCGTCACCCTTGGCGTGCAGATGCTGCGCGAGGCCAAGCTGATGCGCGTGACCTCCAAGGCTGGTACCGACCTGACCATTGACCTGACCAATGCGCCTTGCGGCGGCACCCCCGGTTTCGGCACCACCCCCGGTGCAGTCGCCCATTGGCCCGGCGGGCTTTGCTTGGCCTTCCCCGGCAAAAACACCGTGAACGGCCGCATCGTCATGGACGTGGGCGACATGAACCTGACGTTCAAGACCTTCCTCACCAGCCGCATCGACTGCACCGTGGAAAATGATTTCGTCACCGCCATCAAGGGCGACGGCATCGATGCCCTGCACTTCCGCGAATACATGGAGGCTTGGGAAGACCGCAACGCTTACGGCATCTCTCATGTGGGCTGGGGCGTGCATCCGGGCGCCAAATGGGTCTCGGCCGCGATGTATGACAAGCGCGACATGCAGGCCGTGGAATTCCGCGCCCTTCCCGGCAGTTTCCTGTGGTCCACCGGGGCCAACCAATATGCCGGGCGCTATACGCTGGGCCATTTCGACCTGCCGATGCGCAACTGCACCATCACGCTCGACGGCCACACCGTCGTCAAGGAGGGCGTCCTGCAGGGCGACCTCGCCCTTTGATCCCCGAGGCTTCCATGAGCACCCCCGCCGACTACTACGACCTCTCCCGCGTCCGCCCCGAAGTGATTGCGGCTCTGGACAAGATCAACGCCATGGGTCCGGCCTTTGCCGCCCGTGCCAAGGCGGTGGATGACGACGCCTCGTTCCCGACGGAAAACTACAAGGACCTCGCAGATGCCGGTTTCTTGGGCCTGTCGATCCCGCAGGAATTCGGCGGCTGGGGTTTTTCCATGGGCGAATATGCCATGGTCGGGGCCGAGATTGCCAAATACTGCGGCGCCACCGCGCTGACCTTCAACATGCACAACTCGTCCATGGCCTGGTCGCGTTTCATGTATGACATGCCGAACCTGAGTGCCGAGGAGAGAGCCGCCTTCGCCCCCTTGCGGGAAAAGCAGTTCCGCCGGGCGATGAAAGAGCGCGCGATCTATTCGCAGCCCATCTCTGAAGGTGGGCAAAACTGGACCTCAAAGCCCAACCAGACCCAATGCCGCAAGGTGGAGGGTGGCTGGAAGATCAACGGCTTCAAGAAATTCGCCAGCCTTGCGGGCTATTGCGACTATTACACCATTGTCTGCACTGAAGTGTTTGAGGGGATGGAACCGCGCCACGAGGATACAGTGCTGTTCGTCGTCCACAAAGACACCCCCGGCCTGACGGTCAAGGGCGAGTGGGACCCGTTGGGCATGCGCGGCACCAACAGCCGCGATCTGATCCTGAAAGATGTCTTTGTCACCGAAGATGATCTTCTGATGCCCAACGGCATTTTTGGCAAAACGCTGCCAAACTGGCCCCACATGATGGCCACGCTTTCGCCCACCTATATGGGTGTGGCGCAGGGGGCTTACGATTTTACCGTGGCCTATCTGCAGGGCAAAATCCCCGGCCAGCCACCGATCGACCGGCGCATGTATGCGACCAAGCGCGTGGCGGTGTCGAAGATGTACGCCCGCCTTGCCAATATGCGCGCGCTGTGGTGGCAGGCGTTTTCCGAAGCCAAGGGGATGCCCGGCAAACCGGAAGTGATGCGGATGTATGCTGCGCAGTATAACGTCATGGAAGGCGTGCAAGAGATTGCGGCCATGGCCATCCGCACCTGTGGTGGCCAGTCCATGCTGAAATCGCTGCCCCTCGAACGCATGTATCGCGACAGCCGTTGTGGTGCGCTGATGCTGCCCTATACCTCTGAAATCATGGAAGATTACATCGGGGTCCTTGCGCTTAACGAGATGGACGAGCTTGGCGACGCCCCCGGCGACGAGGGCGGCGCGCGCAACTCCTTGTGGCGCGGGGACTCGGGCGCATTGCGGGCGCTGCGCTGATGGGGCGCGAGACGCTGCATGTCATGGCCACGACCAGCGCATCGCCCGATGCGCTTTGGCCCACGGCGCGTGATTTTTGCGGCGCTTGGCATCCGTTCATTGCGACCATTGTGCAGGAACGCGGCGAACAGGGCGCGCTGATCCGCCGCTTTACAGCCCATGGCGAGGACACCGTCTACCGCGAACAGCGTACCTATCTGTCGAACTCGGACCGCGTCATCGCCTATACCCATCTTGAAGGCATCAAGGGGGCCAGCCGCTACAATGCACGACTGACACTCTCGCCCCGGGACGGTGGCGGCACAGCCTTGTCTTGGACCGCCGAGATCGAGGCCCCCGGCCCCCGCGCTTCTGAAATCGCCAAGGGCACGGCGCCGGTGTTCGAAGCAGGGATCGAGGCGATTTTGGCACGCGCAGGGCAAACCGCCGAGGCCGACCCGAAAGAAACGCCCCCGCTTGCCCTGACCGATATCGTCTTACACGGCACTCCGAACCTTGCCCTGACCCATACGGCCCAAAAGGGCGACACCTTGGCCTTGTTTCTGCACGGGATCGGTGGCGGGCGCGGGAACTGGGCGCGTCAACTGCAACAGGTGGGCCATCTTATGACCGCCTGTGCCATGGATCTGCGCGGCTATGGCGACAGCACGCTGGGCTTTCGCCAATCGACCGTGGACGATTACTGTGACGACATCCTGCGGGTGATGAGCCATTTCGGCGCGAAAAAGCTGGTGCTGGTGGGCCTGTCCTATGGCTCATGGATCGCCAGCTCTTTCGCCATGCGCCACCCAGACATGCTGGCGGGTCTTGTCCTGTCGGGCGGCTGCACTGGCATGTCCGAGGCCGGCCCCGAGGAACGCGAAGCCTTCCGTGTCTCGCGCGAGGTGCCCTTGAACGCAGGTCAGGTTCCGGCCGATTTCGCGCCGGCCGTTGTCAAGGTGATCGCTGGGCCGAACGCGTCCGATCCCGTCCGCGCCGAGCTTCTCGCCTCTATGTCCGCGATCCCCGCCGCCACCTATCGAGACGCGTTAATATGTTTCACCAACCCTCTGGAGAGGTTCGAGTTTTCCAGATTATCTATGCCAGTTCTCTTGATGACGGGCGAGCATGACCGCCTTGCACCTCCGTCCGAAATTCGCGCTGTGGCAGGCCGAATTCTGGATGCCGCCCCGCAGATGCAGAACGCCCGCCCCGATGTGCAATACGAAACCATCCCCGGCGTCGGGCATGTCTGCAACGTTGAAGGGGCCGCCGCCTATACCGCGGCGCTGATCCCCTTTCTGGCACGTCTCATCCCATGACCGCGCTGCCACCCCGCGCCCGCAACAAACAGCTGAAAGAGCGCCGAATTCTTGATTCTGCGCTGAAGGTTTTTGCCGATCAGGGGTATTCCGGCACCTCGATGGATGCGATCGCGGCCCTTGCAGGGGTCTCAAAGCCGACGCTCTATCAATACTTTGGCTCGAAAGAACAGCTGTTCGCCGCGATCATGGTTGAACAGCGCGACACCATGCTGGGTGCTTTTGAAGAACCCGATGGCCTTGGTCTGGTGCCCGAGCTTTGGGCCTTTTCCTGGCACTATGCCGATACTGTCCTGCGCCCCGATTTCCTGTCGCTTGCCCGCCTCACCATCGGTGAGGCGCAGCGCTTTCCCGAAATCGGCCGCGCCTATCAAGCCGCAGGCCCCGAACGCGTTTTGCGTGGCGTGATGGATTACCTATCGGCCAAACGCGCCGAGGGGCGGCTGGCCTTTGACGATGCCGAACTGGCGGCCGAGGATCTTTGGGGCCTGATCTTGTCAGCCCCGCGCAACCGTGCACTTCATGATGCGGCCATCCTGCCCAGCCGCGCCGATCTGCATCGCTTTATCACCAATGGCCTTCGGGTGTTTCTGAAAGCCTATTCCACCGATCCCGGCCAAGATCTGGCCCAACTTCAGGCCCTTGCCGCCCAGGGCCCAACACCACGGGGACACCATGACTGACTCTGGACCTGATATCGCCCACCTGAACGCCTATATGGACGACGCCACCAGCCGCTTTGCCACTGTGGCCCTTGTGGATACCAACGGGCTGTTGCGCGGGCAGATGGTGTCGGTTTCCAGCCTGAAGGGCATCTTGAAAAACGGCATGGGCATGGCGCCTGCCCAACTGGCGCTGGACCCGACCGATGAGATGCTGGAAATGCCCGGCGTCACCGATGGCACGGGCGATTTTCACGACGATCCTTTGATTGTTGACCCCGCAACCGCGCGCCGCATCCCTTGGGCCAAGCCCGGCCACGACCTTTTGGTCTTGACCAATTACACAGGCGACACCGCCCAGATTTGCCCACGTTCGATCCTGAAATCGGTCCTCGACCGCGCCGCCGCCCATGGCTTGCACCCGAAATACGGGATGGAGTTGGAGTATACCCTTTTCGATGAAACCCCGGAATCGGCGCGTGACAAGGGCTATCGCAACCTGAAAACCGCCACCATGCATGCCAGCCACGATCTGGTGCTCTATCAGACCGTGCAGTCTGAGTGGTACGAGGCTGTCTCGGCCATGTGCGAACCGCTGAAGATCGACCTTGCCAAGATGCACGAGGAAATCGGCGGTGGGTTTCTTGAGGCCTGCATCGGCGCAGGCCAGGGGTTGGAGCCTGCCGATCAACTGGTGCTGTTGAAGAACTTCATCCGAGCATTGGCGCTGCGGCAGGGCCGGTCGGTCACCTTCATGCCGCGTTGGACGGAAACGGCGGACAGCCAGTCCATCCACCTGCACATCTCGATGAAGGATGCGGGCGGCAAGACATTGTTCCACGACCCGAAGGCTGAGCATGGTATCAGCCAGACCTTCCGTCATTTCTTGGGGGGGCTGCAGAAATACATCGGCGATCTCAGCCTTGTGTTCCTGCCCACGGTCAACAGCTACCGCCGCTTTGCACCGGGCACCTTTGCGCCGCCCGGCCTAACATGGGGCTATGAAAACCGCACCACCTGTTTCCGGGTGGTGGGCCACGATGCGGGGTCCTTGCGGGTGGAAAACCGTCTGCCGGGGGCCGACACCAACCCCTATCTGACGGCTGCCGCGACCATTGCCGCAGGCGTTGCCGGCATTGTCGAAAAGATCGAGCCGCAGGCGGAAGTTAAGGGCAACGGCCACGCCAACCCGCAGGACGGGGCCGACTACGCCCGCTCGATGCCCGAGGCGATTGCCCGCCTGCGTGGCTCAGACTTCGCCCGCGATTGGTTGGGGGATCGCTTTGTCGACACCTTCTCGGCCACCCGCCAAAGCCAGCACGACCAATTCGCCAAAAAGGTGCCCGACGTCGAATTGCAGCGCTTCTTCGATCTGGGCTAAGGGTATGGACCTGCGCCAGTCTTTTGTCGACGGCATGGCCCGCGCGGCCACTTTCGTATCGGTCATCACCACCGACGGGCCGGGCGGACAGCACGGCGTTACGGTGTCCTCCATGACCTCTGTCTCAGCCGATGGTGAGGCGCCTTCGCTGTTGGTCTGCATCCACCACAAAAGCCCGGCTGCGGCCGCCATCCTGGTCAATCGTGCCTTTTGCGCCAATCTTCTCAACGCAAGCCAAGAGGCCCATTCCAACATCTTCGCGGGCCGCGACACCTCTGATCTGGCGCGGTTTGACCGGGTGGATTGGCGGGCAGGGCAGGGGGTCCAGCCGGTGCTGGCGGGGGCGGCGGCGAGCTTTGAATGCACGCTCAAGACCACGCTTTTGTGGGAAACCCACCACGTGCTGATCGGGCAGGTCGGCGCGGTGCATCTGTCAGATAATCCCGACGCTCTGCT
>JBMSKG010000121.1:0-8647 GCA_049419625.1 Paracoccaceae bacterium
CGAGAAGTCCGAAAAACCCTGACGACGGACACAGAGCCGGGCCGGAGCGTTCGGTCGAAACGCATTACCAAACCTGCTTCGGCGCCTTTACTCGGGCGGCTAAATTCAGCTTGCCCGCATTGCGCAAGCGAGCCTCGTAAGCGGCGGCTAGCGCTTCTGCATCCTGCAGCGCCTGCATGAGATTGTCGGTGCTGCACCGGTTCAGATGATCGGCTGCAAGGCCCTCTTCGCCGGCGACCACCAGTAACTGTGCGGCCCTCGTGACGTCATTCAGTTCGCGTGCAAGTCGAGTTTCCATTATCCGCCAGTGATCCCAAAGCTCTCCCAGCGCAGTGTCGCCAATCTGAAATGCCAGGTGCATCAGCCTTTTTTGTATCTGGAAGGCGGAACGCGTCACCTCCTGCCCCTGCCGCACACTTGACGTTCTTTCGGGCGACGTGTCCCCATATCGATTGTTGAGGAACCGTGCGCTTTCTCCTGCCGTCAGGTAGCGGTGAGGTCCATACTCGGAAGGCACTTCGGTCTGCCCCATGAAGACCGGCAGCAGGGGCGCTGTGACGGGGCCGACCGGCGAATGCCAGATCATCCGCAAGGCCGGATTGCCCGGGTCGCGGAGAGGAACCACTTGGCCATATCCGGCCGTGTCGCCAGTTAGCTTTTCAGTCGCGATGGCCCAGATAAGGTCAGCAAGGCCGATTTTCTCGGGCCGCTCTGCGCGCTTGCGCATCTCGGCTTCGATCCATTGGACACCCTCCCAGCGGCCCTTGCCGTCGCCATAGACAGCATTGACATCGAAGGGGCCTGCCTTCGGATCGTACCAGCCATTTTCGATGGCTGTCCGGACGAAGTGTGCCGGGAACCTGAAATCGTCGTTCGGCGCGTCGGGGATCCGGCCGACATAGCCTGGACGCGAGGCCCGGATGCTGTCGGGCCCGAGACGCTCGGCCACCCACAGGCCCAGACCGCCGGCGAATTCGATCACCACCCAGGCTTCGTCCTCGTCCGCGATGATGTGAGAGTTGCCGCCATAGCAGGAATAGCCGTACTCGGCGATCAGAGCTGCGATGATGTCGACACCTTCGCGGGAGCTTCGGGCACGTTCCATTACGATGCGCGCAAGATCGGAGTAATTCGGGCCGGTCTGATCGGTCGGGGTCATCGCGGTCAGTTCCGGCCGCGAGGGCGACCAGATATCGCGGACGGCCACGCCATACTCGTTCAGCCCGCCATTGGTCAGTGGGGCGGGGACGCCGAGGTAATAGCTGTAGCTGACCCGCAGGTGCCGCGCGGTCTCGCGGACCTGCGGGATATCTGTCAAGCGCCCGGGAAGGTCGGCCTCGGGTGTCATGCCGACGGTGATCGTGGCGCCCGCTGCATGGGTCTGCCGCGGTACGATTTCCAGCCAGTGGCTGGACGGCTCGTCCCCATAGCCCGCCAGCCAGGCGTGGCCGTCCGCCGCGTGGTTTTTTCCGATGTAGATACCGTAGCTCATTGGGTGTGTTTCCTCAGGCGGCCGCCTCAATTCAGCGGGAAATGGCAGGCGATCACACGCCCGTCGGCGCGCGTGGACTGGGAAGGCTTGATCTGACGGCACTCGTCATTCGCGAAGGGGCATCGGGCGGCAAAGTCACAGCCGAGCGGCCGGTTCATCAGGCTTGGCACCTCGCCGCGCAGGGGCGGCGCGTCACGCCTCAGGTCGGGATCGGGTTGCGGCACGCCGCGCACCAGTGCTTTGGTGTAGGGATGGCCCGGATGGTTGAAGATTGCCTCGGCATCGCCAGTCTCGACGATGCGGCCCATGTACATGATCGCCAGCCGGTCGCTGACATGGCGGACCACCGGAAGGTTGTGCGTGATGAGCAGGTAGCTCAGCCCCTTTTCCTTCTGCAGATCAGTCATGAGGTTCAGGATCTCGCCCTGCACCGACACGTCGAGGCCCGCAGTCGGTTCGTCGGCGATGATCAGCTTGGGGTTCAGCGCCAGCGCCCGTGCGACGCCCACGCGCCGGGCCTGTCCGCCCGACAGTTCGTGCGGATATCGCCCGAGGAAAGCACGTGGCAACTGGACGAGGTCGGCGAGGCGTTCCGCCTCTCGATCGAGGTCGCGACCTTGCGCGCCGTGGATCACGAGGGGTTCGGCGATCAGCGCTCGTACGGTCTTGCGCGGGCTGAGCGAGCCGATGGCGTCCTGGAACATCATCGCCATGTCGCGCCTCAGCGGTTTGAAGGCGCGCTCGGGCAGGTTCCGCACCTCGCGCCCCTCGAACCGGACCGAACCCGCGCTGGCGCGGGTAAGGTTCAGGATCGCCCGGCCGAGCGTCGTTTTGCCCGATCCGCTTTCGCCGACAAGGCCCAGTGTCTCGCCACGCCGCACGGTCAGGCCAACGTCAAGGACCGCGTCGACAAACGGATCGGCAACGCCGTTGAGCCAGGCGCGAAGTGGCCCCATAGTGCGGAAACGGACATTCAGATACGGCACTTCGAGAAGCGGGACGTCACCCGCGTCCGGTGGAGTTGCGTGGGGGGCGTCCACAATCCTTGGCGCGGCCGGAGCCGGCTTTTCTGTAACCGGGAAATGGCATCGCACCGAATGCCGCCCCGCCGCCTCGTGTTCAGCCGGGGCTTCGGCCTCGCAAAGCGCGGTGACTTTCGGGCAGCGCGCCGCAAAAATGCATCCTTTCGGCGGCGCGCTGAGGTCCGGCAGGCTGCCTTCGATCACCGGCAGCTGCCGGGTCTTCCGGGCGATGCGGGCCGGATCGCAGTCCAGAAGCGCACGCGTGTAGGGATGACGGGCGTTGTGGAATATCTCGCGCACCGGGCCGGCTTCCACCACCTCGCCGGCATACATGACGACTACATGGTCACACATCTCGGCAATCAGGCCGAGGTTGTGGGACACGACCAGAACCGTTGCCTCCAGATCGGTCGCGAGGTCGCGCATCAGGTGGATCACCTGCGCCTCCATGGTCACGTCGAGCGCCGTCGTCGGCTCATCGGCCAGGAGGAGACGCGGGCGCGGCAGGAGCGCCATGGCGATGCCCGCGCGCTGACGCATCCCGCCCGAGAATTGGTGGGGATACTGATCGATCCGGCGGGCAGGGTCGGGGATGCCGACCCGCTCCATCATCTTGACCGCCAATGCGCGCTTCTTCTCGGCGCTCAGATCAGGCTTGCGATAGAGGATATCGCGCATCTGAGTTGCATAGGTCAGGACCGGAATCTGCGAGGCCATCGGATTCTGGAACACCACCGACATGTCCTGGCCACGCGCAGCGCGCAGCGCCGAAGTATCTTTGCGCAGCATGTCCTCGCTTTCGAAAAGTATCTTGCCGCCGCGCACCTTGGCGTTCGCAGACAAGAGGCCAAGGATCGACCAAAGGACCGTGCTCTTGCCCGATCCGCTTTCACCGACAATGCCTGTGACGCTGTTCCGTGGAACCGGGAAGCTCACGTTCCGCAGCGCGCGGATCGGACCGGCGGGCGTGATGAAATCGACCGAGAGGTCGAGGATGTCGAGATGCGGCGCACTCATGGCCGCCCCCTTCCCATCCGAGGGTCAAAGATGTCGCGCAGCGCTTCGCCAAGAAAGGTGAAGCCAAGCGTGGTCAGAACCAGCGGGATGCCCGCCGCGACGACCATGAAGGGCGCGTCGTTGATCACCAGATAGCCCTCGTTCAGGATCGTGCCCCAGCTGGCCGTCGGCGGCAGCACACCAAGGCCGAGGAAACTGAGACCCGCCTCGATCGTCACCACCACCGGCACGTCCATCGCCGCGAGGATCAGGAGCGGGCCGACGACATTGGGCAGTACGTGATGGGCCAGGATGCGCGGCGTGCTTGCCCCCAGCGAACGTTCAGCGAGGATGAATTCATCGTTCTTCAGGGCCAGCGTCGCGGTGCGCGCCATGCGGGCATATCCGGGTACGGTCGAGACAATGACGATGATCAGAACCAGTTCGAGGCTCGGCCCGACCAGCGCCACCGTCGCGAGCGCGAGCACGATGGTCGGGAAGGCGAGTACCGTGTCGAAGGCAAGGAGCAGCAGGTTGTCGAGCCATTTCGGCCCGTAACCGGCGATCATGCCGAGGGCAAGGCCGGTCGACAAAGCCACGGACACGCCGATGACCGCGATCTTCAGCGCCACCCGTCCGCCGAACAGAAGACGCGAGAACGTGTCGCGGCCAAGCTGATCGGAACCCGCCCAATGCGCCCATGTCGGACCCGAAAGCCGCGACGGGATGTCGAGCGCGTTCGGATCGTAGGGTGCGAGGATGGGCGCGAAAACGGCACTGGCAATGAAGAGGATCACGATCGTCAGGCCGAGCATCGCCTTGGGGCTGCCCAGAAACTGGCGCAGCCGGACATTCGAGCGCTGCCGGGACCGGCCGGCGCCCGGCTGCGATGCGGAGGGATCAAAGGGCTTCGCGGACACGGGGATCAAGCCAGGCAATGATGAGGTCGGAGAGGAGAACGAAGGTGATATACAGGCCGGTCGTCACCAGAACGGCGCCCTGCACGACGGGGAAATTGCGCGCGCTGACCATGTCGTAGAGAAGCTTGCCAAGACCGGGGCGGGCAAAGATCACTTCGGCGAAGACAGTCGACGAGATCAGCCCGCCGAAGCCGAGGCCGATCAGGGTTATCGTCGGCAGGATCGCGACCCGAAGCGCATAGCCGAAAATCACGCGGCCGGGGCGCAGCCCGAAGGCGTTGGCGGCCCGGATGTAGTCCTCGTTCATCACCTCGAGAAGCGAGGCACGCACCATCCGCGACAGGTAGCCGACCCAACCGAGGCCAAGCGCGAAGGCGGGCAGGATCAGATGGGCAAGCTGGTCGGGCAGGTTGCCGGGTTCGCCCGCGCCGATGGCGGGCAGCCAGCGCAGGGTCACGGCGAAAAGCAAGAGCGACCAGATAGCGATGACGAAGGAGGGCACGGCGATGGTCCCGACCGACAGTATTCCGGTCACCCGGTCGAGCGCCGAATTCGGGCGCAGGGCGGCCAGACAGCCGAGCGGAATGCCGGCAACGATCGCCCAGCCCAGACCGGCGGCACCAAGCGCCAGAGTGAAGCCGATGTTCTCGCCGATGATCTGCGTCACCGGGCGATTGGAGAACACGTCTTCGCCCAGATCGCCGGTCACCACGTTGCCCGCGAAGATCAGGAACTGCCGCCAGACCGGTTCATCAAGGTGCATCTTCTCGGTAAAGCGAGCGATCGTCTCCGCACTTGCGCGGGGACCCAGCGCGATTGTCGCAGGGTCGCCCGGGATCAGGTGCAGCAATGCGAAGGACACCAGCACCACCAGCCCGATGACAGCCACAGACAAGCCGATCCGCTTGATCAGGTAAAAAAACATTGGTTCTCCACGATGCGCCGGTGGGTCGACCCGGTCCGGCAGGGAGTGTCGGACCGGGTCTTTGTCAGGCCATCTCGAAGCGGCGGTAGTCCAGTTCGCCCGATGGGGCCGTCGAGATCGTTACGCCCTTGCGGTGGACATAGGCTGTCGGCTCATGGTTGATCCAGACATATGCGCCGGTTTCTTCCATGATATCCTGCATCCTGAGATAGATCGCCTCGCGTTTGGCAAGGTCCTGCTCGGCGATGCCATCGGCATAGAGCTTATCGAACTCCTCGTTCTTCCAGCGCTCCCAGTTCCAGACGCCGACCTGGTCCGAGACGAACCACTGCGTCGCTTCGTAGGGGTCGGGCGTGGTGTAGAACTGCATGATCCACATCTCGAGGTCCTTCCAGCCGTCGCCGGATTCCTCCTTCCCCATTTCCCAGAACGTGCCGTCATCGACCGGCAGAACCGTCACCGTGATACCAACGGCGGCAAGGTTCGCCTGGATGATCTGCGCGGTCAGCAGGCGGTCCTGCGCGTTCAGCGTCTTCAGCGTCAGCTCAAGCCCCGAGACGCCGGCCTCGGCCAGAAGCGCGCGGGCCTTTTCGGGATCGTAGCTGTAAGATTTTGTGGCATCGCGCTTGCCAAGAAGGCCCGGGCAGATGATGCCGAAGGATTTGCTGGTGGTGTTGGAATAGGCGCCCGCGATGATCGAATCAACGTCGACCGCGTGCTGGATCGCCTGCCTGACTTTCAGGTCCTGCAACTTCGGATGTTCGGTGTTCATCCCCATCCACATGTAGCGCAATTCACCCGCGATTGTGATTTCGGACCCTTCCGGCGGACTTGTGCGGTAGCGCGCCAGCGTGTCCGCGCCGATATCGGTGCAGTCCAGCTCCCCCGCCTCGAAAGCGAGGTTCGCGGCTTTCTCTTCTCCCACGATCTGCACCATGACGGATTCAGCGGCCGGCTTCGGCCCCGCCCAATCCGGGTTCGGCACGAAATTCGCGCGCTGTCCGGGCACGGCTTCGTAAAGGTAGGGCCCGCAGGTCGCCGGAAAATCGGTGGTAAACTTGCCACCCGCATCGGTCACCGCCTTTTCGCAAAGGATCGCGCCGGTGCCGTGGCAGAGCGTGACCAGGATGAAGGGCGCGAAAGGCGTGTTGAGCACGATCGTGCCGGTGCGATCGCCGGTGACCTCAACATGATCGAGCGCGCCGAAATAGCCCGACCAGTCCGTGCCCTTCATCCGCTCATAGGAAAACTTCACGTCCGCAGCCGTGACCGGCCCGTAGCCCTTGGACCAGACGAGGCCCTCGGCCAGCTCGAATTCGATATGGGTCGGGTCGGTGTGTTCCAGCCGCGTGACATAGTAGGTCGGCCGCCACGAAACCTCGCCGTCCTTCATGTCGTATTCCGCAAGGAAGGGCAGGCACTGCTTTTGCGCCGAAACCTCGGACCCTCCAACCATATAGCCGGGATCGAGGATCTCGTTGTCGCGCTCCATCCTAAGGCGCAGCCCGGCGGTCTGCGCCCGCGCCTGTCCAACGAGGCCGGGCGCAAGCATCAGCGCGCCGGCCGCCGTGGTTCCCGTCAGAAATGTCCGTCGGCTGGTATTGCCATATGTCATCTGGTGCCTCCCGATGGTTTGGTTGCTTGAGAGCGCCCGCATGTTTGCCCGCGCACGCGCCTTTCTGCGATGAAAGCACTTTTGATCAGATGCATCAATTTCGCATACTTTCGCGACTTGACACTAATAGTGCGTCACTGTGCTAATGCTGTGATGGATGATCCACTATCGGAAAACCTGAAGTTCCTGTGCGGGCATTACCCGTCGATCGCCCATGTCTGCCGAAAGGTCGGCATCAACCGCCAGCAGTTCAACAAGTACCTGAGCGGGCAGATGCGGCCATCGCGCGCGAGCATGCGCAAGATCTGCGACTTCTTCGGTGTGAACGAGGCAGAGCTGCTTCTTGATCCCATGGACCTGCAAAAGATCTTTGAGGTCAGGAAGCGCCCCGTCAGGGAAACCGCGCTGGACGGTCCGATCGCGCATCTGCCGAACATCTATCGTTCAAGCCTCAGCCTCGATCGCTATATCGGGTATTACTACCGCTACTTCTTTGCCTTTGGCTATCCGGGCATGATCGTCAAATCGCTTTTGCGGATCACCGGAGACGGCAGGTACTATTATACAAAGAACATCGAAGTCCTGCGTGAACCGGGCAATCAGCGGTCGATCACCATCAACAAGTACCTCGGCGTCGCGTTTTATCTTGGCGACCGGATTCAATTGATCGAATATGAGGCGCTTCAGACCAATTCGATTTCGCAATCGGTCTACCATCCGTCCTACCACAGCCGCGTCGACAAGCTGATTGGCATCCAGATTGGAGCGCCAACGCGAAAGGGGCGTCGTCCCGGCGCCTCGAAGGTACTTCTGGAATTCCTTGGTAGGGAAATCCACACACGGCAAGCACTAAGTCGCATTGGTCTTTTTGAGGTTGGCAGTCCGTCAATTCCCCCAAGCATCGTTGACCTGATCCGAAACCCCATGGCGAATGGCCAGTACGTACTCGATGTCGAGGAGCTATAGAGGGTGATGTCAGGGGAACTTGGCTTGCGACAGGGGCTCTGTTGCACAAATCCGTAAGGGATTCATCTCGTGAATCCAGCGTGGTAGCCGGGATGCATGAGCACACCCACACCGCCGACCTACAAGACCAGGAACTGGCCAGCCTACAATGAAGCGCTCAAGCGCCGGGGCTCGCTGACGATCTGGTTTGACCCCGAGATGAGCTGGGATGGCGCGCCGACAGGCAGGCGTGGCCGCCAGCAGAGCTACAGCGATGCCGCCATTCAAACGTGCCTTTCGATGAAGGTGCTGTTTGGCATGGCGCTCATGGGCGCGATTCCCCGGGAATTGTCGCCGCTGCTCGCCGCGCCGTGGATCCTGGTCGGACTTGCGGTAGTGATGGCCCTGACGGCGATGCAGCTGTGGCGATATCGCCTGCGTTCCGTTCCGGGGCGCATTGGTTTTGTGCTTTCTGTCCTCTTGACTGCCGCGGCCGCGACGAACCTCCTGGCTCTGACGGGTTAGGCCGAAAACTCCTGACGTGCTGTTGATGGGAAATTGCGGCGCCCACGTGAAGCGGCTGCTGTTTCGGCGTCAATCCTCACGATCACTTTGGCTGCGGTACCAATATCGGGTCAAACGGCCTGCCAACTCCGATATGAGGTCGGATAGCTATAGATCAGTGATTTTGGGGGCAGAGAGGGTTTGACGCCAGTCGCGTACACTCCGCCA
>JBMSKG010000122.1:0-8583 GCA_049419625.1 Paracoccaceae bacterium
GGGGAAGGACCGGGATAGTCAACGTCGCGCAAGGCCGCGACACGATCAGGAGTAAGTGAGATGGCAAAAGCGATGCGGTTTTTGGCAAGTGCGGCGCTGACGGCGGGTTTGGCGCTGCCGGTTTGGACTGCATCGGCTTTGGCGCAGGACACACCCACCGCGGAAACCGTGGTGGCCACGGTGAACGGCACCGCCATCACGCTGGGCCACATGATCGTCGCGCGTGAGGCGCTGCCAGAGCAGTACAAGGCGCTTCCGGCGGATGTTCTGTTCAAGGGCATTATGGACCAATTGGTGCAGCAAACCGCGCTGGAACAGTCGATGGAGGGCAAGCTGACACGTCGTGACATGCTGCATCTCGACAATGAAAAGCGCGGCTATGTCTCGGCCCGCGCGCTTGAAGCTGTGGTGATGGGCGCTGTGACCGATGAGGCGCTGCAGGCCGCCTATGACGCCCGCTTCAAGGATGCCGCACCGCAAACCGAGTATAACGCCGCCCATATCCTTGTGGCGGATGAAGCCAAGGCCAAAGAGCTTTTGGCCGAACTTGAAGCCGGGGCAGACTTTGCAGAATTGGCCAAGACCAATTCCACCGACACCGGATCGGGTGCCGTGGGCGGCGATCTTGGCTGGTTCGGCCTTGGCATGATGGTCAAGCCCTTCGAAGAGGCCGTGGTGGCCGCCGAAGTCGGCAAAGTCGCTGGCCCGGTGCAATCGGATTTCGGCTTTCACCTGATCTTGGTCAAGGAAACCCGCCTTGCCGCACAGCCGACGCTGGACGATATCCGCGACGAATTGGCGGCTGAGATTGAGCAAAAGGCGATCGAGGCCCATGTGGCCGAGGTGACCGCAGCGGCAAAGGTGGAAAAGCCCGGCGAGGGCATTGACGCGGCGCTGCTGGGTAATCTTGGCTTGCTGGACAAGTAAACGGGCAACAGGGGGGCGGATGATGGGCAAGAAAGACTGGAAGGCAAAGGCAAAGGCACTCAAAAGCGCGTTGAAAGCGTTGCGTGGCAGTGTGACCCCCGCCGAAAGTGGCGTAGCACCGGCAAAGGCGGCCAAGACCGTCTCGCCTTTGGCACCCGCACAGTTCCCGAACCTGCCGCTCATCAAGGGCGCCGAATTCGCGGCCATTGGCGCGGGCATCAAATACCAAAACCGCAAGGATGTGATGCTGGTCCGGCTTTCGCCCGGAACGGCGATTGCGGGGGCCTTCACCCGCTCGACCACCCGGTCGGGCTGCGTGCGTGATTGCCAGACCAAACTGGCCACTCGCGTGCCAGAGGGCGCGGGCGCGGCGATCATCGTCAACTCGGGCAATTCCAACGCCTTCACCGGCGCGGTGGGTGACACCGCCGTGGCCGCCGTCACCGGCGGTGTGGCCGAGGCGCTGGGCCTTCCCGCCTCGCGCGTGTTTTCCTCCTCGACCGGCGTGATTGGCGAGCCGTTGCCGTTTGAGAAGATCACCACCGTGATCTCCACCCTGGCCGGCCAGCTGTCCGAAGCCGCGATTCAAGGCGCGGCCGAGGCGATCATGACCACCGATACCTTCCCCAAAGGTGCCGCCGCCGTGGTGCAGGGCGATGGTGGGCCGATCCACATTTCAGGCATTGCCAAAGGCTCGGGCATGATCGCGCCGGATATGGCGACGATGCTGGTCTATATCTTCACCGATGCGAAGATTTCGGCGGCTAACCTGCAAAAAATGGTCTCGCGTCACGTCGATGCGACCTTCAACTCGATCACGGTCGACAGCGACACCTCCACCTCTGACACCCTGCTTGTCGCCGCGACCGGCCAATCCACCGCCGCCGAGGTCAAGGGCCCGGTGGCCAAGGCCTTTGAGGCGGCATTGCGCGGGGTGATGATGAACCTTGCGCATCAAGTCGTGCGCGACGGCGAAGGGGCCACCAAATTCGTCGAAGTGCGCGTGACCGGGGCGGCAAGCGATGTCGACGCGCACAGGGTCGCGATGTCGATTGCCAACTCGCCTTTGGTCAAGACCGCCATCGCGGGCCAAGATCCAAACTGGGGCCGCATTGTCGCGGCCATCGGCAAATCCGGCGCCGAGGCCGACCGCGACCGGCTGGCCATCCGCTTTGGCGATATCCTTGTGGCCGAGAAGGGTTGGCGGCATCCCGATTACAAGGAAGAGGACGGGGCGAATTACATGCTGAACCCCGAGCTCTTGATTCACGTCGACATGGGGCTGGGCAAGGCGTCGCGCTCGGTCTGGACCTGTGATCTGACCAGCCAATACATCTCGATCAACGCCGATTATCGCTCGTGAAGATCGTTCTCGTCTCTGCCGTGGCCCTGATCGACGCTGATGGTCGGGTGCTTTTGGCCCAACGGCCCGAAGGCAAATCTCTCGCCGGGCTATGGGAGTTTCCCGGCGGCAAGGTTGACCCGGGCGAGACCCCCGAGGCTGCTCTGATCCGCGAACTGCGCGAGGAGCTGGGCATTGAAACCAAAGCAAGCTGCCTTGCGCCGCTGACCTTTGCCAGCCACAGCTATGACGATTTCCACCTGCTCATGCCGCTGTTCGCCTGCCGCCGCTGGGAAGGCATCGCCACCGGGCGCGAGGGTCAGACGCTGACCTGGGTGCGGCCCGAGAAGCTGCGCGACTATCCGATGCCGCCCGCCGACATCCCCCTGATCCCGATCCTGCGCGACTGGTTGTGATCCAAGGCCCCCGGGAAAACCGGGGGATTTCGCCGGAGATGCCGCGAAATTGTTGTGCTTTTTTAACGAATCAGACTTAGATTGACCCCAGCTAAGCTGATTGGGGGATTGGCACATGCTTCGTACGATTGTTGTCGGAAGCTGCGTTTCGGTTCAGGGACTTATGGTCGGGCAAATGTCCGACGGGAAGATCATGGTCAAGGTCGATGACAAGACCTTTGTCGGTGTGCCCGTGCCCGTGGTTCGCGCCGCCTGATCCGGGGCGACCCATGAAAAAGGCCGGGGAAAACCCCGGCCTCTTTGGATTACAATCTTGTGGCCTTAGGCCAAGGTGCGCTCGATCGATTCGCGCTCGAAGATTTCAATGACGTCACCAGCGCGAATGTCCTCATAGCGTTCAAACGCCATGCCACATTCCTGACCCGAGATGACTTCCTTGACCTCGTCCTTGAAGCGCTTGAGCGTCTTGAGCGTGCCTTCGTGGATCACCACATTGTCGCGCAACAGACGCACACCAGCCGAACGGCGGGCGACGCCTTCGGTGACCAAGCAACCGGCAACCATGCCAACGCCGGTAACCTTGAACACCTCTTTGATCTGCGCATAGCCGATAAAGGTTTCGCGGATCTCGGCCTTCAAGAGGCCCGAGGCGGCTTTCTTGATGTCATCCACCAGATCATAGATGATCGAGTAATAGCGGATCTCGACACCCTTCTGGTGCGCCGAATTACGGGCCGAGGCATTGGCACGCACGTTAAAGCCGATGATCGGGCATTTGCTGGCTTCGGCCAAGGACACGTCCGTATCGGTGATCGCGCCCACGCCCGAGGACAGCACGCGCACGCGCACCTCTTCGTTGCCCACCTTTTCCAAGGCCTGCACGATCGCTTCGGCCGAGCCCTGCACGTCGGCCTTCACCAGAACCGGCAGCTCTGCCACGTCTTGGTCAGCCTTGGCCTTCGCCATCAGCTGTTCCAGCGTCGTTGCAGCGCCAGCCGCAGCGCGCTTGTCTTTCGCGGCCTTGATCCGGTAGTCGGCGATTTCCCGCGCCTGCGCTTCGGTTTCCACGACGTTCAGCGTGTCACCCGCAGACGGCGTGCCCGACAGGCCAAGCACTTCGACCGGAACCGACGGACCAGCCTCAAGGATGGTTTCCCCCTTGGAGTCGATCAGCGCACGAACCTTGCCCCACTGCTCGCCCACAACAAAGATATCGCCTTTGCGCAGCGTGCCGTTTTGCACAAGAACGGTGGCAACCGGGCCACGGCCCACATCCAGCTTGGCCTCGATCACAGCCCCGGCGGCCGAACGGTTCGGGTTGGCCTTCAGTTCCAGAATTTCTGCTTGCAGGGCAATGGCTTCCAGAAGGTTGTCCAGACCCATGCCGGTTTTCGCCGACACTTCCACATCCTGCACATCGCCCGACATCGCTTCGACCACGATTTCGTGCTGCAACAGATCGGTGCGCACCTTGGTGGCATCCGCGCCGTGCTTGTCCATCTTGTTGATCGCCACGATCAACGGCACCTTGGCCGCCTTGGCATGGGCGATCGCCTCAACCGTCTGAGGCATAACCGCGTCATCGGCGGCAACCACCAACACGACGATGTCAGTCACATTCGCACCGCGTGCCCGCATCGAGGTAAAGGCCGCGTGACCGGGGGTGTCGAGGAAGGTCAGAACCTGACCTTTTTCGGTTTTCACCTGATAGGCACCGATGTGCTGGGTGATGCCACCGGCTTCGCCCGACACGACATTGGCCTTGCGAATCGCGTCCAGAAGGCTGGTCTTACCGTGGTCAACGTGGCCCATAATCGTCACAATCGGCGGACGGGTCAGCAGATCGGCGTCATTGTCCTTGATCGTTTCAATGGCCTGTTCCACGTCGGAATCCGACACGCGAACCGCCTTGTGGCCAAACTCTTCGATGACCAATTCCGCCGTGTCGGCGTCGATGGCTTGGTTCATCGTGACCATCATACCCATCTTCATGAGCGACTTGACCACATCGGCCGCGCGCTCGGCCATCCGGTTGGCCAATTCGCTGACCACGATGGTTTCGGGCAGTTGCACATCGCGCACCTGCTTTTCGGCCTTCTGACCAAAGCCCAAGGCCTTGTTGCGGGCCTTTTCCTGCTTGCGCTTCATGGCAGCAAGGCTGCGCGTGCGCCCGCCTTCCCCATCCAATGCCGAGGACAGGGTCAGCTTGCCAGACCGGCGACCTTCGTCGCCCTTGGCCTTGGCATTGCGCTCACGCTCTTCGCGTTCGCGGTCGGTCTTGCGCGGAGTGGGCAAACCGGGCTTCGCGCTGGCCGGGCCGCGCTCATCCATCCCCGAGGCGGGGGCTGGGCGGGCGTTGCGCGCCGGTGCGGCAGCTTCGGTGCTTGCGGCGGGCGCTGCCGGTTCCGGAGCGGCGGGCTTGCGGCGCTGCGTGCCAAGAATATCGGCCTTGCGCTGCTCCGCACGGTTCGCGGCCTCAAGGGCAGCTTCGACACGAAGCCGTTCTTCTTCTTCAGCCTTGGCGCGCAAAGCGGCCTCGCGGGCGCGCTCCTCACGTTCCTTGGTCTCGATTTCCTCGCGACGGCGCATGCGATCTTCTTCGCGCGCCCGCTCTTCTTCGGCACGCTTGGCCGCGTCTTCCTGCTCGCGCGCCTTGGCCTGCCGCAAAGCGGTCAGCCGGCGTTCCATCTCGGCATCCGAGATGCCAGCCGGGCGCTTGGACGGATCGCCCAGATTGGGCGAACCTGTCGAGGCCGCGCCGGAGGCAGCACCGGGCTTGCCCGGTGTCGGCACCACAACGCGCTTGCGCTTGGTTTCAACCACCACAGCATGCGTCCGGCCATGGGAGAAGCTTTGCTTCACCGAACCGGAACGAGGTGCACCACCCAGGCCGAGGGGTTTTTTGCCGTCAGTATCGCTCATGCGTCCTACATATCCTTCATGGCGGTCGAGCCGCCGTCCTGCTCATCCGGTTGCGCAATTCGCAACCCGGAAAGCCTTGCCGCTTCCTCTACAACACGCGTCGTGAGTCCACCAGCGCCAAGCGCCGCGTGTATCGCACGTTCGCGACCGAAAGCCAAACCCAATTCCCCTGCTGTCAAAAGGCCGATAAAGCGGCCTTCGCCTTCGGGCGGGCGCAGCTTGGTCTTGCCGCGTTCTGACCCGTCTGAGGCCTGCACCAAAACCCGTGCCTTGCCCGACTGCAGCCAGTCCTTCACCTTTTCATAGCCCATCACTGCCGCATTCGCCTTGCGGCACATGCTGACAAGATCCACCACCCGGCGGGCCAAGAGGCTTTCCACCAGATCGGCCAGCCCCGGCGGCACCGTCACCGATTGGCGAGCGGCACGGGAAAACAACCCCTTGGTCGCCGCCTTGGTGATGGCCGCACGGTCTGCGGCCACATAGATGCCCCGCCCCGGCAAGCGCCCCAGAATATCGGGCACCACCGAGTTGTCAGGCCCAATGCAAAACCGCACCAGACCCGTCTTGGGTTGGCTGTCCCCCGACACAATGCACTTGCGTTCGGGGTCGTCCTGATCTTTTTCCCGGCCGCCGCGTGTCACGGGCGCTACCTCCGCGGTGGCTGCGCCCTCGTCGGCGGTTTCCATCGCGGTGGGGTCAACCCAGCCCAACATGACGCGCGCGGTCATGACCATGGTCTGCGCCTCTTCCAACGAGACGTCGAACTTCTCCAGCACGCCCTCGTCCTTCTTGCGCTGGCCATTCTCGGTGGTCCAGCCGCCCGCCAACTCCCAGTCGGCGCAGGTGGCGAAGTCTTCCAACGTCTTGATGCCGTCATGCGCCAGTGCTTCCAGCATCTGCGGGGTCAGCCCTTCAAAGTTCACAAGGCTTTCTTCCACACCCATGGCGCGGGCGGCTTCCAGCGACTTTTTGGCCTGCTCTTCCAAGTAATCGCGGGCGCGGGCCTGCAGTTCCTCGGCGGTGCCTTCGTCGAACCCGTCAATCGACAGAAGCTCATCCGACTCGACGTAAGCCACTTCTTCCAGATTGGTAAAGCCTTCCGAAACCAGAAGCTGCGCCATCATCTCGTCGACATCCAGCGTATCCATGAACAGCTTGGTGCGCTCGGCGAATTCAGCCTGACGACGGGTCGATTCATCAGATTCCGTCATGATATCAATATCAAGACCGGTCAGCTGGCTGGCCAGACGCACGTTCTGACCGCGGCGGCCGATGGCCAGCGACAGCTGCTCATCCGGCACCACCACTTCGATCTTGCCGGCCTCTTCGTCGATCACAACCTTCGACACTTCGGCAGGCTGCAGCGCGTTCACGAGGAAGGTCGCCTGATCACCATTCCACGGAATGATGTCGATCTTTTCCCCCTGCAATTCGTTCACCACGGCCTGCACACGGCTGCCGCGCATACCGACGCAGGCGCCGACCGGGTCGATCGAGTTGTCATAGGAAATCACGGCAATCTTGGCGCGCGAACCCGGGTCACGGGCGACGGCCTTGATCTCGATGATGCCATCATAGATTTCCGGCACTTCCATCTTGAACAGCTCGGCCATGAACTGCGGATCGGTGCGCGACAGGAAAACCTGCGGCCCGCGCGGTTCGCGGCGGACGTCCTTGATATAGCAGCGGATGCGGTCGCCGGGCCGGTAAGCCTCGCGGCCGATCTTTTCGTTGCGGCGCAGAATCGCTTCGCCACGGCCAATGTCGACGATGACGTTGCCGTATTCCTCTCGCTTGACCTGACCGTTGATGATGCTGCCCTTGCGATCGCGGAATTCTTCGTACTGACGGTCGCGCTCGGCCTCACGGACCTTTTGCAAGATCACCTGCTTGGCCGATTGTGCGGCAATACGGCCCAGATCAACCGGGGGAACCTCGTCAATCACCTCGTCGCCAAGCTGCGGGTCGGCGAGATAGGATTTGGCCTGCTTCACCGTCAACTGCGCGTGATGGTTTTCCACCGCATCATCTTCCACCACTGTGCGGATACGGGCAAAGGTGGCACGGCCGGTCTTGCGGTCGATCTTCACCCGGATGTCCATCTCCGCGCCATAACGCGACTTGGCCGCGCGGGCGAGGCTGTCTTCCATAGCCTGAATCACCAGTTCGGCGTCGATCATCTTCTCGCGCGCGACCGCCTCGGCGGTTTGCAGAAGTTCAAGCTGGTTGGCTGATGTAATCGCCATGGGTCTTCTCCCGGCCTAGAGTTTTGGGGCTTAGTGTTTGGTCGTCTCGGGGGCGTCGCTGTCGTCGTCCCCGTCGGTTTCTTCAATCTCGTCGAACTGCGATTCGTCGATCACGCCGCTGGCCTTTTTCTGGCGCAGCATTTCCGAGATCAGCTCATCGGTGAGAATCAGCTTGGCGTCGGACAGCCAGTCAAACTGCAACCCGATGGTGACAGTTTCCTTACCTTCCTCGATCTCGATCAACACTTCGTCGCCTTCCACACCGCCCAGGGTGCCCTTAAAGCGGCGGCGGCCGTCGATCAGCTCGGTCGTCTCAATGCGGGCTTCCCAGCCCTTCCACATCTCGAAATCCTTCAGGCGCGTCAGCGGGCGGTCGATGCCGGGGCTCGACACTTCCAGCACGTAATTCTCTTCAATCGGGTCTTCCACATCGAGAACGGCCGAAACCGCAGTGGAAATATCACCGCAATGGTCAACCTCGATCCCGCCTTCGGGCTTGTCGGCCATGATCTGCAAAATGCGCGTCGCCCCGCCCATCAGGCGGATGCGCACCAGTTCAAAGCCCAAGCCCTCAATCACGGGCTGGACGATGTCCGCAAGGCGGCGGTCCATGGCAGTTTTGGCAACAAGATCAGACATTCAGGTTCCAGAAATAAAAAACGGGCCACAGAGGCCCGCCGTGACTTTCGGTAGCTTCAGGTGTGGACCCTGAAACCGCTGTTGAAGT
>JBMSKG010000123.1:0-8546 GCA_049419625.1 Paracoccaceae bacterium
TAGCGCTTGTATCAGATCATCATCCTCCTCCGATGCCGTCAGCATGGCCACCTTCGGCGCCGGATCCAGTTGGACAATCCGCGCCAGCGCCGGAAGGCCACCACCGCGCGGCATTGAAATGTCCAAAAGGACCAGATCAGGTTGAGTATCGCGCACCACAGTGACGGCCGTGTCACCATCGGCCGCTTGGCCCACCACATCAATGCCGCCCGCGTCTGCAAGAGTGCGTGCGACCCCCTCGCGATAGATCGGATGGTCATCCACAAGCACAATGCGAATTTCCCGCACCATCACAAACCCCTTAAATCCAATGTCATTACCAATTCCGCGCCACCCCCAACGCGGTTGCGCGCCAAGAGTTGCCCACCCAAACTTTCAACCCGGTCACCAAGGCCGGCAAGCCCCAAGGTTGTGCCGTCCGCCCCTGCCCCGGGTGGCGGTGCTGTAAAACCCGGACCGCGATCGGCCACGATCAACCTCAGATCATCCCCCTCGATCGTCAGATCGACCGATTGCTCTTTGCCCTCGGCATGGTGCCAACCGTTGTTCAAGCCTTCTTGTACAAATCTGTAGATGCAGATCTTGGCCGCCTCTGGAAGCTCGATCCCCGGCGGGATGGTACAACTTACCGCAACATCTACCCCGGTCCGCGCCTTGTGCGCCTCGGCCAAACGCTGCACCAGATCCGGCAGGGATCGGCGGTCAATATCCGGCAGGGACAGCCCCCGCGAGATCGTGCGGATTTCAGAGATCGCATCCTTGACGGCTCGCGCCACCTCGTCCACGGATGTCCCACGTTCGGTCCCAACAGCTTGGCGTAGCGCATCAAGGCGCAAAGCGGCAAAGCCCATCTGCTGTGCGGGGCCGTCATGAAGGTCGGCCCCGATGCGCCGCAAGGTCTGATCGTTCATCGCCGCGAACCGCGCAGCCGCGCCCTGCACACGCAGACGCAAGGCGACATTGCGGGCCGAAAGTTCTGTCAGGGCGGCCAGTTGGCGGTCAATGGTGCGCGATCCGCGCAGCACGATCGCAAAGAGACTCACGCCAATGACCAGCATGACCAGCGCCACCGTTGCCCAGCTGGTCAGCCGGGCGCGCGCCAGATCTGCTTTCAACTGGGTGGCCACCTCATAGAACTCGGCCACGGCGATCACCCGGCCCGTCTTGACATCGCGAATGGGCGAATAGATCTCCAACAAAGGCACACCAAGTGCGTTCTCGTCCTTATCCTCAGGGTCGCCTGTATCCTCAAAATCTGCCCGCACTTCGCCAACCCATGCCAGCTTCAGATTCTCGGTCAGAGGAAAAGTTTGGCCCACCAACGCAACATTCGACGCGTCGACCAAAATGCCGCCCTGACGCCATATCTTAAAGCTGACAACACGGCGACCTAGCGCAGTGTCCTCCAAAAGCGCGCCGATCCGGGCACGGCTTTCGTCCGAAAGGCTATCAGCATGGCCAAGATCTTGGGTTAAGGGCGCGACAAAGCTTTCCATGTAAAGCGCGGTGGCATTGGCGGTATTGCGCACCACGACCTCTTCGATCCGGCCTGCAACGAACCAGCCCACCAGCCCCGTGGCCACCAGCATGACAACGCCACCCGCCAGCGCAAACTGCCGCGCGAGCGACAGGCCGCTCCAGCCCTTGCGACGCCAAAGATCGTCCATTGCACCCCTCACACTGGGGGCAGAGTATCAAAGGATTTTCGAGTACCCTAAAGTGATTTCTGTGCGAAACTGTTCAAGCGCCAAGGCGTCCTTGCACAAAAGTCACGATCTCAGACGCCGGTCGCGCCCCCGAAAGGCGCGCAATCTCTCGGCCCCGAACATAAAGCACCAGCGCCGGAATCCCTTGAATCCGCGCGCGACTGGCAATTTCAGGGTAGTCCTCGGTGTTCAACTTGGCCAACCGCGCCCGCCCCTTCAGGCTGCCCGCCGCCTTCACGAATTCAGGGGCCATCATGCGACACGGGCCACACCAAGGCGCCCAGTAATCAACCAAAAGCGGCATCTCATCGGCCCGCGTGGTCTTGTCATGGGCGCGCGCATCCAACTCGATCACCTTGCCATCAGCCAGCGGATCGCCGCAGGCACCGCATTTCGGCCCCTCGGCGAGCTTGAGCAAGGGAACCCGGTTCATCTGGCCACAGGTGGCACAGGCAAGTTTGACGGCATCACTCATCGGTTTTCTTCCAGTCGAATTCAATGTTTGGCATATATTGTGGAAAGACTGGTTCGGTTCAAGAGGCCCTGAAGCAAGGCCTAAAGGAAATCCTCTTGTTCACCCGAAACATCAATGCCCAAGGCTTCAAGCCCGGCTTCAAGATTCTCCGCAAGGTGCGGCATGCCCATCAGATAGTCTTCCGTCGGCGTTGTTGCCTCGGTAAAGGCGGTGTTGACAGCCTCGCGGTACTCCTCAGGCTCAAAGGCCCCGCGTCCGACCCAAGCAATGGCCGTCAGATGCGCCTTCTCGTCGTCATTCAATCCGGCGATGTAGGCGTGCAATTCCTCGGCCACCAGATCGCCCTCACGCGCTTGAACGATAACCTGCACCACTTTGGCGGTGATGATTTCCGGGATCACTTCGGGGATGTCATCTTGCATATATGCCTCCTGCGCGCCTTTGCATACTAGCGCGCAATGCGCAGGAGCGTGTTGACCTATATCATCCAGACAGCCAGCCCATACCCAGCCGAGCCCATCATCGTCGCTCCCACAACAGACCGACTGACGGCATACGTGACCAAGACCGACAAGGTGCCGACGATCAGCGGAACCGGCACACTGCCCTGCACATAGGGCAGCACCGATGCGGTGAAGAGGGTGGCAATTGCCGAAGGGCCTGTAGCCGCCAGAAAACGAGACAGCGGGCCATCTTTCGGCATGGCGGACAAATCCGCGCGGGTCGGGAAAAAGCGAAAAGCCCAGGTGAAGGAGCCTACGATCAGCGCAAGGGTCAAGATTTCAGCCCGCATCGCGCCCTCCAAGGCCCGGCACACCGGCGACCGCACCTGTCACCATGCCTGCCAAAATGCCCGCCGTGCCGGACCATGCCAAGCTGACAACCACTGTGGCCACAGCCGCCACAACGATGACGGGGATCTGCACCCGTGACAGGATCGACAGCAAGAGCGCAAGGAAGAGGGCCGGCAACATGAACCCCAAAGCAGCCTCAACAACCGGCCAGCCCGCCAAGGCCCCTGCCCCGGCATAAGCCCCCAGTGCCGTGCCCGACAACCAACTGGCATATGCCGCAAGACCAAGCCCGAACATGAAAGGCTCAGAAAACCGCCGCCCGCGCGCCAGTTGGCCGAGTGCTGCGCCAAACACCTCATCGGTCAGCCCGAAAGCCCAAGCCCAAGCATACCTCCGCGTGGCCGCAGGGCCGACACGCTTCATCAAGGCCGGACCATAAAGCACGTGACGCAAGTTCATAGCGACAAGCGTGAAGGCCGCCACCAGCAAAGGCGCGCCACTGGTGATCAGCGCCAAGGCCAGGAACTGCGCCGCGCCGGCATAGATGATCAACGAAAGGGCAAAGGCCTCAAGCGGCGAAAGACCCTGGCCCGTCGCGGCAACACCAAAGGCAAAGGCAATAGGGAAATAGCCCAGCACAATGGGCAATCCGGCGATCAGGCCTTGGGAGAAGCTGGTGTCTGTGTCCTGCATGGTCGGGCGAACCTGTCCGATCCTTGCCACCGTGACAAGCCCTCCTTGCACAGGAAAAGGGGGCCTTGCCCCCCTCGGGCCTTCGGCCCTCACCCCCCAGGATATTTGCACCGCATTGAAGGCCTTCAACGTGGTCCAAATATCCAATGCGATAGCTGGCAGAGGCGCCACGAAACATGACAATGGCACCTGCAACGAGACGCGCGCCCGAGGAGCTTTGGATTACTCCGCTGCTTCCATGTAGCTTTCAACAGGTGGGCAAATGCAGGTCAGGTTACGATCCCCCCAAACATTGTCGACCCGGCCCACTGGCGGCCAATACTTGTCGATCCGAAAGGCACCGGGTGGAAAACAGCCCTGTTCGCGGCTGTATTTGCGGTCCCAATCGGCAACCAGGTCGTTCACCGTATGGGGCGCGTGGCGCAGGGGGCTGTCCTCGGCCGAGATCTCACCCTTCTCCACCGCATCAATCTCGGCACGGATGGCCAGAAGCGCCGTGATAAAGCGATCAATCTCTGCCTTGGTTTCCGATTCCGTGGGCTCCACCATCAGCGTGCCAGCGACCGGCCATGACATCGTCGGCGCATGGAACCCGTTGTCGATCAGGCGTTTGGCAATGTCATCCACCGTCACGCCAAATTCGGCGAAGGGGCGGGTATCGAGGATGCATTCATGCGCGACACGGCCCTTGTTGCCCATGAAAAGGATCGGGAATTTCCCTTTCAAACGGCTGGCGATGTAATTGGCGTTCAAGATCGCCACCCGTGTCGCTTGGGTCAGCCCCTCGCCACCCATCATCAGGCAATAGGCCCAACTGATAAGCAGGATCGAGGCCGACCCGTACGGTGCCGCCGAAACGGGTCCCTCATCGCCCCCCGTCTCTGGATGGCCCGGAAGATAAGGTGCCAAATGCGCACGCACGCCAATCGGCCCCATCCCCGGCCCGCCACCGCCATGCGGAATGGCGAAGGTCTTGTGCAGGTTGAGGTGACTGACATCACCACCAATCTCACCCGGCTTCACCAAACCGACCAGCGCATTCATGTTCGCGCCGTCGATGTAGACTTGGCCCCCATGGTCATGAGTGATCTGGCAAACCTCCTTCACCGTTTCCTCAAACACCCCATGGGTGGAGGGATAGGTGATCATGCAGGCCGCCAGACGACTGCCTGCCGCCACCGCCTTTTCGCGGAAATCGTCCAAATCGACGTCCCCATTTGGCATCGATTTCACGACCACCACGTCCATCCCGGCCATCTGGGCACTGGCCGGGTTGGTGCCATGTGCCGAAACCGGAATAAGGCACACCTTGCGGTCATGTTCCCCCCGCGCCCGGTGATAGGCGAGGATCGTCAAAAGCCCCGCATATTCCCCCTGCGCACCGGAATTCGGCTGCATCGAAAAGGCGTCATAGCCCGTGATCTCGCACAGCTTCGCCGTCAGATCATCGATCGCCTCGCGATAGCCCAGCGCCTGATCGGCGGGCACAAACGGGTGCAGCGCCCCAAACTCCGGCCAGGTGATTGGCATCATTTCCGCCGCGGCGTTGAGTTTCATCGTGCAAGACCCCAAGGGGATCATCGCCCGGTCCAGCGCCAGATCGCGGTCCGACAGGCGGCGCATATAGCGCATCATCTCGGATTCTGCGCGGTTCATATGGAAGACCGGATGGGTCAGGTACTCAGATGTCCGCAACATCTCTTCGGGAAACCCGAGCTCAGCACTGGCTGGCGGCGCATCCGAAATCCCAAAGGCACGAAGCACGCGGCGCAGCACATCCTCGTCGCTGGTCTCGTCCAGCGAAATCCCGATATGATGGCTGCCAACCTTGCGAAAGTTCAACCCTTCCAGCCGACCAGCGGCAAGGATCCCGGCTTGCCCCACACCCACTTCGACCGTGATGGTGTCAAAGAATGCCTTGGGCGGCAGAGTGGCACCCACATCCCGAAGCGCCTTGGCCAGACGCACGGTCAGCGAATGTACGCGTTCCGCAATGGCGCGCAGGCCGACGGGGCCGTGGAACACCGCGTAGAAACTGGCCATGACAGCCAAGAGCGCCTGCGCCGTGCACACGTTCGAGGTGGCCTTTTCACGCCGGATATGCTGCTCGCGGGTCTGCAGCGCCAAACGATAAGCCTTGTTGCCCCGCACATCGATCGAGACGCCCACGATCCGCCCCGGCATGTTGCGCTTGTGCTCGTCCTTGCAGGCAAAAAACGCA
This sequence comes from Paracoccaceae bacterium, assembly GCA_049419625.1. Taxonomy (GTDB): domain Bacteria; phylum Pseudomonadota; class Alphaproteobacteria; order Rhodobacterales; family Rhodobacteraceae; genus Tabrizicola_A. Next base: position 5,890 of record JBMSKG010000123.1, read on the forward strand.
GCATGGGGGCCGCCATAGCCCATGGGAACGCCAAACCGCTGCGACGACCCGATGGCGATATCGGCCCCCATCGCACCGGGTTCCTTGAGCATGGTCAGCGCCAGAAGATCGGTCGCCACCACCGCCACGGCCTTTGCTGCATGCAAGCTTTCGATAAACGGCGTCAGTTCACGCACATGGCCCCAAGTGCCGGGATACTGAAAAATCGCACCAAAGACGGCCTCCGGCTTCAGATCTTCGGGGGCACCCACGATCACCTCGATCCCTAAGGGAAAAGCCCGGGTCTGGATCACGGCGATGGTCTGCGGATGGCAGTTTTCATCGACGAAGAACGCGCGCGCCTTCGACTTCGCCACCCGCTCGGCCATGGTCATGGCCTCCGCCGCCGCCGTCGCCTCATCCAAGAGGCTGGCATTCGCAATCTCAAGGCCCGTAAGGTCGGCCACCATGGTCTGATAATTCAGCAAAGCCTCCAGCCGCCCTTGGGCAATCTCGGGCTGATAGGGGGTGTAGGCGGTGTACCACGCCGGATTCTCCAAGATGTTTCGCTGAATCGCAGGCGGCGTCACCGTGCCGTAATAGCCCTGCCCGATCAGCGAGGTCAGCACCTTGTTCCGCCCGGCCACCCGGCGCATCCGGGCCAGTAGATCATGTTCTGACAAAGGCGCCCAACCCAGCGGGATTGACTGACGAATAGAGGCTGGGATCGTCTCGTCGATCAAGGCCTCCAGCGAAGGCACCCCCACAATGGCCAGCATCTCGGCCATCTCCGAAGGCGATGGGCCGATGTGGCGGCGGTTGGCGAAATCATAGGGATCATAAGCGGTTGGCGTGAAGGTCATGGCCCTGCCCTTTGAAGCTTGAGGAGCGCCGGGCGATCTCCGCCCGGCAATATTCTCCGAAGAATTCTGATAATTTTCTTCGAAGAAAATTGATCGGAGTTTTGCAAAACTCCGTTTGGAACCATCAGGCGATCAGATCGTTGTATTCGTCTTCGTCCATGAACTGATCGAGCACCGACAGATCATCCAAACGCATCTTGAAAAACCAGCCCGCGCCCAACGGGTCTTCGTTGACCAAGGCCGGGCTGTCGGTCAGTTTTTCGTTCACCGCGACGATCTCGCCATCGACTGGGGCCAGAATGTCCGACGCCGCTTTGACGCTTTCGATGACGGACACTTCGTCACCTTCGGCCACCATGGTTTCGGGCTCTGGAAGCTCGACAAAAACCACATCGCCCAGCGCCGTGGCGGCATGTTCCGTAATCCCAACGACCACAAGATCGCCCTCGACGCGCAGCCATTCATGTTCCTTGGTGTATTTCATCGGTCTCATCCCTTAGCGTTTGTAAGTTGTGGGTTGAAAAGGCATCGCAGCCACCGTCACGGGCAGCCGTTTGCCGCGCACCTCGCCGTCAAGCTTGGTGCCGATTGCTGCAAATTGGATGGGCACATAACCCATTGCGATCGGGGCCTCGACGCTGGGGCCAAAACCGCCCGAGGTCACCGCGCCCAAAAGCCGCTCACCATCATAAATCGCGGTCTCCTCGCGCATGGGCGCGCGCCCTTCGGGCCACAGACCCACGCGCAGGCGCGCCGGTCCTTCGGCGAGTTCGCGCAAAATGCGCGCAGCCCCCGGGAAACCACCCTCGCGCGTGCCGCCCACTCGGCGGGCCTTCTGGATGGCCCAACTCAGCCCCGCCTCGACCGGGCTGGTTGTGGTGTCGATGTCATGGCCATACAGGCAAAGCCCCGCCTCCAGCCGCAAGCTGTCGCGCGCGCCCAGACCGATGGGCATAACCTCGGGCATATCCAGCAAGCTGACGGCAAAGGCTTCTGCCCGCGCCATTGGGAGGGAAATCTCAAACCCGTCCTCGCCGGTATATCCTGATCGGCTGACCCACAGGTCACCGAACACGCCCACATCCATGAAGGTCATCGCCGCCACCTCTGGCACCAGTCGCGCCAATGCGGCCTCGGCCTTCGGCCCTTGCAGCGCCAAAAGTGCGCGGTCCGTTACCGGGATCACCTCGCAAACGCCCGCCAGATGCGCCTGCATATGGGCGATGTCAGCCTCTTTGCAGGCGGCATTGACCACAACGAACATATGGTCGCCCCGGTTGGCAAACATCAGATCATCAAGGATCCCACCTTCCGCGTTGGTAAAAAGCCCATAGCGCTGCCGACCGGGCTTTACCCCCAACACATCCACCGGCATCAACGCCTCAAAAGCCCGCGCAGTGTCTTCATAAGCCCCCTTTGGGCGCAGGATCACCTGCCCCATGTGGCTGACATCAAACAAACCCGCCGCCGCGCGGGTGTGCAGATGCTCTTTCATCACCCCCATTGGGTATTGCAGAGGCATGGAATATCCCGCGAAAGGCACCATCTTGCCACCCAGCGCGACATGCAGGTCATTCAGACCCAATAACCGCAAATCCTCGGCCAAAGCCGCCCCACTTTCCGCCGGATGAACGCAGCCCGGCACCGTTCAGGCAGTTCCCCTGCCCTCGGTGCCCCCTCTGTCCTTGCGGTTTCCCGCGCCTGAGATCGTTATCCCTTCGGCGGGCGCACATCGCGCCACTCTCCAGAGTCCAATTGCCAGAACGGTCCTTGCGCCTGAGAGTTTACCGGGGCGGTTGCTCCTTCGGCACCGGG
>JBMSKG010000124.1:0-8480 GCA_049419625.1 Paracoccaceae bacterium
GTGGCTGCGCCAGATGTTTTCGGGCGCGCGGGGGCCGGGGCGCGCGGCGCGGCGCGGCGCCGAGCGGGGGGGCGATGCCGACACGGGAGCCGCACCTGCCGAGGGTGATGGCCCAGTCCTGTCGGCCGCCGCCTTGCGGCATCGGCTGGGGCGAATCGTTGCCGCTGAACCGGCGGATGCGCCCCTGTCGGACGCCGCTTTGGCCGAGCGGTTGGCCAAGGACACCGGTGTGCGGCTGGCGCGGCGTACGGTGGCGCAGTACCGCGAGGCCGAACGAATTCCCCCTGCGCATCGCCGCAAACGCTTTGGCTTTGGTGCAAGGGGTGGCGTGGGACCGGCCGCGACGCGCAAACGGCGCGTGCGGGTCGATCCGGTGTCGCCGGCGCGCGACGTAGCGCTTGACGTCCCCGGGGATTCCACCTAAACGCGCCTCATCGAATTCGGTTTCCGCCCCTTGCGGGTGGGCCCTCCTGTTTTGACACGAAGGATCACGACAATGTCGCGCGTCTGCGAACTCTCCGGCAAAGGCCCGATGTCTGGCAACTCTGTCAGCCACGCCAACAACAAAACTCGTCGTCGGTTTCTTCCGAACCTGAATGACGTCACCCTGATTTCTGACGTGCTGGGCCAGTCGTTCAAGCTGCGCGTGTCGGCTGCGGCGCTGCGCACCGTTGACCATCGCGGTGGTCTGGATGCGTTCCTGGCCAAGGCGAAGGACGAAGAGCTGTCGGTCAACGCGCTGAAGATCAAGCGCGAAATCGCCAAGGTTCAGGCCGCCGCCTGATCTTTCGCGTCGGTTCCCATTCAAGGCCCCGCCTGTACGTCAGGCGGGGCCTTTTGGCTTTCGTTCACTGGGTGCTGGGCCGCCTGTTCCCTCGGGCTGCCTTCCTTGGTCAATTTGTCACATTTTGGCCGACATGACGCTGTGCGACGTTCTGGTGTTGCTTGGGCGCGGCCTTGGGTTGGCCTTCGGCCTGCGCCCCCCACTTTGCCAGACAGGTATCCCGATGACTCGCCTTAAAACCGCCCTTGCCCTTGTAGCCACGCTTTTGGCTGTTCCCGCCTTTGCCGGGGACACGTTGATGATCCAAGACCCCTATGCCCGCAGCATGGGCGGCGTGGGCACCTCGGGTGCGGTGTTTTTCACTGTGATGAACCACGGGACCGAAGCGGATCGGCTGATTGACGCTCGTTCGGACGTGGCCGAGAAGGTGGAGTTGCACACCCACAAAGACGATGGCAATGGCGTGATGCAGATGCTGCATGTGCCGGAGGGCTTTGAAATCCCGGCGGGCGGCGAACATGCGCTGGCGCGCGGTGGTGATCATGTGATGCTGATGGGCCTGACGCGCGAGGTTGCTGATGGCGACGTGATCAGCCTGACTCTGGTCTTTGAAAAGGCTGGTGAGGTGGTGATTGAGGCCCCGGTCGACAATGCCCGCAAGGCGGGGATGGCGATGGACCATTCCGGCCACCAGATGCAGCACGGCCAGACCGACGACGGTAACTGAGGTTTCGCGCAAAGCGGGCGGCCTTAGGTCGCCCCCTTTACCCGGCGCGCCACGCATCCTAGGCTCGCGCGCATGACCAAAGCCCCCGCCCCCAAAGCACCGACAGATCGCACCCGGCTGCGCCGGATGCACGAGAAAGCGGCCTATGACCGGGCCACCATCGACGCCATTTTGGACGCGATGCCGCTGGCCCATGTGGGCTATGTGATGAACGGCGCGCCGGTGGTGATCCCCACCCTGCAATGGCGCGAGGGGGACCGGGTTTACTGGCACGGCTCGGCCGCGTCGCGGTCTTTGAAGGCGGGCAAGGGGATGCAGGTTTGCCTCACTGTGACCTTGACCGATGCCATGGTCCTTGCGCGGTCTGCGTTTGAACATTCGGTCAATTCACGCTCGGTCATGGTGTTTGGGCAGGCGGAATGGGTCACCGACCCCAGCGCCAAGGCGGCGCATCTGCAGACCATGGTGGAAACCCTGTTCCCCGGCCGTTGGCAGGACTTGCGCCCGATGACGGCAAGCGAGGTCAAATCGACCGGGATTTTGTCACTGCCCCTGTCCGAGGCCTCGGCCAAGATTTCCGCTGCGGAACCCGGCGGCACCGACCCTGATCAGGACAAAGCCTGGCCGGTTTGGGCGGGGCTTTTGCCGATTTCTTATGCCATGGGCGCCCCCCTGCCTGCGCCTGACCTGCCAGCGGGTGTGGACCTGCCCGCCCATGCGGCAAACTACCGGTTCGGCAAGAGGCCGAAATGAGCCGCATCCTGTTCGTCTGCCTTGGCAATATCTGCCGCTCGCCCACCGCAGAGGCGGTCTTTGCCCAGCGGGCTTGGGTGGCTGGGCTGAAGGTCGAGGTGGACAGTTGCGGCACCAGCGGCTGGCATCAGGGCAAGCCGCCCTACCCGCCCGCCATCGCCGCCGCGGCCAAGCGCGGCTATGACCTTACCGCCTTGCGCGCGCGGCAGATCAGCCCTGCCGATTTCCATGACTTCACCCATATTCTGGTGATGGACCGGCGCAATCTGGCGGATGTGCAAGCGCTGTGCCCCAAGGGCGGCACCGCGCCGCAGCTGTTCATGGCCCATGCCCCCGCCTTTGACGATGAGGTTCCCGACCCGTGGTATACGGGCGAGTTCGACAAGGTTCTTGATATGATTGAGGCTGCGAGTGACGGCCTGATCGCAGAACTTGTGTCCTTACGGGGACGTGCCTAGATCTTCGGCGGCCGGCGCGCCGCACATGGATTCGGCCTGCGCGCCGAAGGCTTTGTAGCGTTCCCAAAAGGCATCATCGGCCTTTGTTTTCGACATCCAGACCTTGTGGGCTTTTTCGGGGTTCTTGAAAAACCCGGCCGCCCGGCGCTGGTCGCGGTTGGACAGGGTGCTGTCGGCGGCCTGCTGGATGCAATCGCAAACGGCGCGGTTGGCGGCCTTGCGGTCGGATTTGTTGCAGGCGCGCTCGATCGGGCCGGCCAGCGCGGCGCTGGCCATAAGGCCACCGATCACAAGGGTGGTCAAAACAGTCGCCAGCCGTTGGGCGGGCAAGGTTTGGTGCGTCATAGGTCTGCCTCGGGCTGCCCACATGGCGGCGTCAGCCCCCTGCGGATCATGTTCTGGGGCGCAATATGGCGGCATCGGCGGGATTTTTCAATGCCTGCAGACCGGCTGCGGCCGAAAGACTCAGGGCGCTTGCAAGCCGGTGGCGATGGCGCGCAGCATGGCGATGTTGCCGTCGTAGACGCCCGGCTCTTCGAACCCCCGGTCGGCGGAGTTCACCGCGATCACCACGCCAAGGCCGGGGTTGATATAGATATACTGGCCATAGATCCCCTGCGCCATCACCTCGCCCGGGGTGGCATTTTTGGGAATCCACCACTGAAACCCATAGGCCGAGCCGTCCTTGGCCTGCGGGCTGGTCATGGCGATGAGCCAGTCTTCGGGCACCACTTGGATGCCTTGCCATTTGCCACCTTGCAGCACCATCTGGCCAAAGCGCGCATAGTCGCGCGTGCGCATATTCATGCCGCCCAAGACGAAAGACACGCCCTCGCCGTCGGTCAGGTAATAGGGCGCGGCCTCAAGCCCCATGGGCGCCAGAATACGGGTTTCCAGCAGTTCGGGAATGTCCTTGCCGGTCGCACCCCGGATCACCATGCCCAAGACATGGGTGTCGATCGAGACATAATGGAACCGCGCGCCGGGGTCGGCGGCGCGCGCGGTCAAGCCGGCGGCAAAGCCATCCATCGAGCCGCCCAGCGCAAGAACGCGGCCCATCTTGTTGATGTCGCTGTTGAAATCGAGATAGTCCTCGTTGAAGGCCACGCCCGAGGACATGGTCAGCACATCGCGGATCGTGGCCCCGTCATAGGCCGAGCCTTTCAAGAGCGGCGCGTATTGCACCACCTGATCGTCCAGACTGCCAATCGAGCCCTCGGCCTCGATCACCCCGAAAAGGGCTGACAGAAAGCTTTTGGCCACCGACCACGAGATGCGCAGATCTTCGGGCGCGGTGCCAAGGTGATAGCTTTCATGCACCAACTGGCCGTTCTTCAGCACGACCATTGCAGTCACTGCGCGGTCCTTGATCCACTGATCCACCTCGGGTGCCAAGGTCGCCTCCGGCCCTTTGGGCAACGGCGACACCGGCCCCTCGCCGCGCGAGAGTGGGCGCGTGAGGAACAACTGATCCATATGGCTGAAGTTCTGGACGATGTTGTCGGCTTCAAAGAGGCTGTTCACCGCCAAAAGCCGCCCGATCTCTTCGCGTTTCCACAGGCCGGCGGCGACAAGGATCAGGGCCAGAAGGGCAAGGGCCTGCAAGAGGCGGCGCAAAAGGCGGGGCATGCTCGGTTCCTTTCGGTTTGTCGCAGGCGATCATGCGGCAGGGCCGCTGGCAAGTCGGAAATGCGGTTGACCTTAGGTCAATCGCCATTGCGCAAAAGCCCGCGCAACCGGTCGAAGGGGCTGGCGGGGGCCTCGGGTGGGGTCGTAGGGGCTGGCCGCGTGGCGGATTTGGCGGCAGGTTTGGCCTCGGCAGTGGCACTCTCGCCCCCAGTGCCAGAATTTCGCGCAGGGGCCACGCGCAAGGACACGGCATTGAGAAACTTCGCGCTGTCGCCCGCCGCCAAGGCCACCGCCCCATCGGAAATGCCGCGCATCAGGTCATCGAGCCAATCCTGATCGGCCTTGGCAAAGTCGTGCAGCACATAGGCCGCCACCGCGTCCTTATGGCCGGGATGGCCGATGCCAAGGCGGACGCGGTGGTAAGCCTCGCCCAGATGCTGGTGGATTGAGCGCAAGCCGTTGTGCCCTGCATGGCCGCCGCCGGTTTTCACCCGAATCTTGCCCGGTGCGAGGTCCAACTCATCATGGAAAACTGTCACCTCGTTCAGGCCCAGCTTGTAGAAACTGACCGCCGCGTGCACCGATTGACCCGAGAGGTTCATGAAGGTTTCGGGCTTGAGAAGCACCACCTTTTCCAGCCCGAGCCGCCCTTCGCAGGCCAGCCCCTGATGTGCCTTTTTCCAAGGGCCAAAGCCGTGATCGGCGGCAATCCGGTCCAGCGCCATGAAGCCGATGTTGTGGCGGTTGCCCGCATATTTCGCGCCCGGATTGCCAAGCCCCACGAACAGCCGCATCACGCCCTCCCCTTTTTCACCTCGAATCCCATGCCAAGCGCCCTTTGGCAAGTCCGCACCGCCCCTGCCCTGCCCGGCTTGACTTGGCCCCCCTGCCCGGGTCAGTTGGACCAAAGACCGGAGTAAAGATTGCGCGTCACCGTCGTTGCCTCGATGCGAAACGAAGGGCCCTTCATTGTGGAATGGGTGACCTGGTACCGCATGCTGGGATTTTCCGATGTGGTGGTGGTGACGAACAACTGCACCGACCGCTCGCCCGAATTGCTGGACGCGTTGCAGGCGGCGGGATGGGTGCATCATCTGCGCCATGATGTGGCACCTGGCCAAAGGATCACGCATCAGAAACTGGCCGCCGCCACGCAGCACAAGGCGGTGCGGCGTGCCGATTGGGCGCTGGTGTGCGATGTCGATGAGTTTTTGGTAATCCACGAAGGTACGGGGCGGATTGAGGAACTGATCGGCACCCGCACCACCGATGTGCCGTTTCTGGCGATGGGGTTTAACTGGCGCATCTTTGGCACCTGCGGGGTGGAGGATTTCGTCGATGAGCCTGTGCATCAGCAATTCGCGCTGGCCTTGCCCTTGAAAGGGTCGGGCAGCAGCATGATGAAGATGATGCACCGCCAGCCACGCTGGTTTAAATCCTTGGGCGAACATGGGCCTCGCGGCTGGGATCTGGCGCGATATGGCCGCAGCCCGGAGGGTCCGGGGATGTATCTGGTCAATGCCAAAGGCGTGCGCGTGCCGCATTGGTCGCCCGAAGCGCCGCGCTATATCCGCACGCTGGCCAAGCCCTATGCCACCCATGCGCGCGCCCAGATGAACCATTACATGCTGCGCTCGGCCGAGACGTTCAGCCTAAAGGCGGGTACCCGCGCGCCGGTCTCGCTGACCGACCGCTACACCGACGCCTACCGCGCCCGCGCCGACAAGGGCACCGAGCCGGATATGTCGGCCTTTCACTATGCCGATGCCTTCACCGCGTTGCACGCCAAGGCCATGGCGCTGCCCGATGTCGCGCGGTTGCATCTTTTGTGCTGTGCCGACCATCTGCGGCTGATCGCGGAAAAGCATGGGCGGCGGGTGGAGGAGGATGCGCGTTGGCACGACTATATTGCCCGCGCCAAGGCGCTGGAGGCGGGGTCTGGTGGCGGGTGAGTTCGGCCTGCAGGTTCGGTGTGGGGCTGATGGGTCGCGCACGGCAAGGGATCCCTGTCAGCGTGTTGGCCGCTTTTCCGAGGCATAGGTTCGCCCCATCTTTCAAAGCCGCGCCCCGCGCTTTAGGTTGCCCTTCTGACCGCGAAAGGACGCCCCCATGATCGATGCCAGCCGTTTTCTTGCCGACCTGCACCAGTTGCGCAGCTTTGGCGTAACGGGCACCGGCGTGGTGCGCCCAGCCTTTTCACCGCCCGACATCTTGGCCCGCGATTGGTTGGCCGCGCGCATGGAAGACGCGGGGCTGCGCGTGCAGTTTGACGCGATGGGCAATCTCTTTGGGCTGGCCGAGGGGAAATCGCTTTTGCTGGGGTCCCATTCCGACACACAGCCCACGGGCGGTTGGCTGGATGGGGCCTTGGGGGTGATTGCGGCCCTTGAAGTGGCGCGCGCAGCCCGTGCCGCCGGGGGGCCTGCGATTTCGGTGGTATCGTTTCAGGACGAAGAGGGCCGCTTTGGCGGCACCACAGGCTCGGCGGTCTGGTCCAAGATGATGAGTGTGGCCGAGGCCGATGCGATTGCTGACACCGACGGGGTGACGCTTGCCGAGGCGCGGCAGGTGTTGGGCAACCGGGTGGGCCCGGATGTGGACCCGGCCCGATTTAGCGGGTTTATCGAATTGCACATCGAACAAGGCCCGAGCTTGGATGCGGCGGGCGAGCAGATTGGGGTGGTGACTGACATTGTTGGTTACCGCGAGATGATGGTGACGCTGAGCGGTCAGCAAAACCACGCAGGCACGACGCCGATGGCGCTGCGCCAGGATGCGTTTCAGGGGTTGTCGGCCTTTAACACCCGACTGAATGACCGGCTGCGCAATGTGGTGACGCCGCAATCGGTCTGGACGATTGGCCATGTGCAGGTGGCCCCGAACGCAGCCTCGATCGTGCCGGGGCAGGTGCGGTTTTCCATGCAATGGCGCGATGGCAGCACCGAGCGGCTGGCGCGTATGGAGGCGGTGATCACCGAGACCTTGGCCGAGGTGGCCGCAGAAATGGGCCTTGGGCTGGAGCAAGGCGCGGTTTTGGGGCTTGAGCCGGTGGCGATGGACCCGACCTTGCGCGCCCGGCTTGAAGCGGCGGCGACGGCGGTTGCGCCGGGGCGCTGGCGGCATATGCCGTCGGGTGCGCTTCATGATGCGACGAATGTGGCGCGGCTGATGCCGGTGGCGATGCTGTTTGTGCCCTCGATCGGGGGGATCAGCCATGCCTTTGAAGAGGACACCGCCGAGGCCGATCTGGTCGCAGGTCTGCAGGTTCTGGCCCAGGCGGCGGGGGTCAGTGCCTAAGGTCGCGCAAGGCCTGCCCGTGGGGCCTGAACGCCAAGGACTGTGGCTAAAATTGCCTTAAGCCGCCTGCGGTTGCACAAATCTTGCGGCCATTCGCTTTCATTGCCTGTATAGTCCCCACAAGACAGGCAGCAGCGCGGATGAAGAATGGTCGTCACCCTGAAAGACGTGGCCGAACGGGCCGGGGTTTCGCGCTCGGCCGTGTCGCGCACCTTTACAGAAGGCGCGTCGGTGTCGCCCAAGACCCGCGCCAAGGTGGAAAAGGCGGCGAATGATCTGGGCTATACGCCGAATGCGCTGGCCTCGTCCTTGACCACTGGGCGGACCAAGCTCATTGGGCTGATCGTCAACAACTTTCACAACCCGCTGATCCTTGAGGTGTTCGATCTGTTCACCCGGGGTTTGCAGGACCGTGGGCTGCGGCCTTTGCTGGTGAACCTGAGCGATGCGACGGACCCGGCCGCGTCGGTCAAGATGCTGCGGCAGTATTCGGTGGATGGGGTGATCGTGGCCTCGTCCACCCTGCCCTCGAGCTTTGCCGAGTCGTTCAAGGACGCGGGCCTGCCGGTGGTGCATGCCTTTGGGCGCTATGCGATTGCGCCGGATGTGCATGTTGTGGGGATCGACAACGTGGCCTGCGGGCGAATGGCGGCGGAGGCTTTGGTGCAGAGGGGCTATCGGCGCTTGGCCTTTTTGGGCGGGCCGCGAACCGCCACCTCGACCCAAGACCGCGTGGCGGGGTTTCTGGGGGCGCTGGCACCTTATCCTGAGATCAGGGTCACCACATCCTATGCGACAGATTACAGCTTTGATGCGGGCCGCGCAGAGATGC
>JBMSKG010000125.1:0-8472 GCA_049419625.1 Paracoccaceae bacterium
CCCCCCCCCCCCCCGTCGACATCGGCCCCCTTCCCCTCGTCCGCCCATCCTGATTAACTCCGCCCAAATTCAGGAGGACCACATGGCATCGGGCACCAATATCCGCACCTTTTTTGAGGGCAAATGGCATGAGGGCAATATTCCCGTCATGCGCGCGGCCGATCATGGGTCTTGGCTTGGCTCCACCGTGTTTGACGGCGCGCGCTATTTCGACGGGCTGGCGCCCGATCTTGCGCTGCACTGCGCGCGGGTGAACCGGTCGGCCGAGGCGATGCTGATGACGCCCACCCATGCCGCGCAAGAGATCGAAGGTATCGTGCGTGATGGGTTAAAGCTCTACCGCCCCGATCAGGCGCTTTACATCCGCCCGATGTATTGGGGGCTGGAGGATGACGGCTATGGCCTTGGGCCGCACCGCGATTACACCGGCTTTGCGGTCTGTCTGGAAGAGATTCCGATGTCCGCGCCCGAGAATTCAGTGACGCTGACCACCACGTCGTTCCGCCGTCCGGTTCTGGCCGACAATGTCTGCAACGCCAAGGCGGGCTGCCTTTATCCCAACAATTACCGCATGATCGCCGAGGCGCGCAAAAAGGGGTTCTCCAACGCCCTGGTCGCCGATGCGATTGGCAATGTGGCCGAAAGTGCCACGGCGAACGTGTTCATCGTCAAGGATGGCGTGGCCTTCACCCCCATCGCCAATGGCACGTTCCTCGCCGGGATCACCCGGTCGCGCCACATTGCCAACCTGCGCGCCGATGGGGTTGAGGTGGTGGAAAAGATCATCACCTTTGACGAGGTGCATGCGGCCGATGAGGTGTTCCTCACCGGCAACTTCAACAAGGTCACCCGCGTGACGCGGTTTGACGATACGCATTACAAATCGCATGCCATGGCGACCCGTGCGCGGTCGCTTTACTGGGATTGGGCCGCCTCGAACGGCTAAGGCCGTTCGACGGAAAATGGACATTTTCCGGTCTGGAGTTTTGCAAAACTCCGGGGTGCGCCTCTGGCAAGTCTTGCGCGCAGCGCCCCTTGCGGCGATACTCGACGAGAAGGGGAGAGATTATGCGCAAGTTCCTTGTGGTCCTCGATGACAGTCGCGAGTGTCTGAACGCCATGCGATTTGCGGCCTTGCGGGCTGCGCATACTGGCGGAGGTGTGCAGATTCTGTCGATCATCCGGCCTGAAGAGTTTCAGGGCTGGATCGGGGTTGCCGACCTCATGCGCGCCGAGGCGCGCGAGCGGATAGAGGCGCATTTTCAGGTTTTTGCCAAATGGATGCGCGACAAGAAGGGGGTCAACCCCGAGCTTGTGATCCGCGAAGGCGACCCGGCGACCGAGATTTTGGCGCAGGTGCGTGAGGATTCCGAGATTGGCGTCTTGGTTCTGGGCGCGGGTACCGACAAATCCGGCCCCGGCCCCTTGGTCACCCAGATGTCGCGCAATTCCGGCAATCTGCCCATTCCGATCACCATCGTTCCGGGCGAGATGAGCAAGGAACGGCTGGAAAGCATCACCTAAGTGCTGCAAACCGCTCTGCGCGGCGTGCATGCTGCGATTGCGAAATAATCAATGCTGCAATGCAGAAAATGCGGTAGGATCCTTGTGAGGGGGGATCATAGAAGGACGTCGCCATGACTCTTCATCCCCGCAGCCTGCCCAGCGCCCCCAGTCCGAAAGCCTTTGAGATTCCGGGCTTTGCCTATTACTCCGCCCTTGCGGCCCGGCCCGCCGCACCGGCCAGCGCGCCCGCTCCCGCCACAGCGGCGGAGGTGTTGGAGGCGATGTACGGCTATTACAGCCCGCTTGATTGATCGGCCAAAGCCGCCGTCTCGCTGGCGCACGCCGCCGGGCGAACCTTGACTCTCGCCCCCCTCGGGCGCATATCCGACTTGAACTGTCGGAGATACCACAGATGTTCATCCAGACCGAATCCACGCCGAACCCGGCGACGCTGAAATTCCTGCCCGGCCAGACCGTGCTGGAGATGGGCACCGCCGATTTCCCGAGCGCCGAGACAGCGGGGAAGTCGCCGCTGGCCACGCGCATTTTTGCGGTTGCCGGGGTGACCGGTGTGTTCTTTGGCACCGACTTTGTGACGGTGACCAAGGCCGAGGCTGTGGATTGGGGGCATATCAAGCCTGCGATCTTGGGCGCGATCATGGAGCATTATCAGTCGGGCGCCCTGGTGATTGAGGGCGAGCAGGCCTCGGCGCATCAGGCGCATGACGGACCGGATGGCGATATCGTGCGCCAGATCAAGGAGTTGCTGGACACCCGCGTGCGCCCGGCTGTGGCGCAGGATGGCGGCGACATCACGTTCCACGGCTTTGACCGCGGGATCGTCTATCTGCACATGAAGGGCGCTTGCGCCGGTTGCCCGTCCTCGACCCTGACGCTGAAGATGGGGATCGAGAACCTGTTGCGCCACTATATCCCCGAAGTGACCGAGGTGCGCCCGGTTGCGGCCTAAGGCTATGGCGGAAACGGTTTTGGCCTTTGACACATCGGCGGCGCATTGCGCCGCCGCTTTGCTTTTGCCGGATGGCCGGGTGCTGACCCGGCTGGAACCGATGGAGAAGGGTCAGGCCGAGCGGCTGATGCCGCTGTTGGAGGAGTTGTTGGTCGAGGCGGGCTTGGGTTGGTCGGACCTTACGCGGTTGGCTGTCGGCACCGGGCCGGGGAATTTCACCGGGGTGCGGATTGCGGTGGCCGCCGCGCGGGGGCTGGCCTTGGGCCTTGGGATTCCGGCGCTGGGGATCACCCGGCTTGAGGCCCTGGCCTTTGGCCTGCCGCGCCCGATCACAGTGGTAGAGGACGCGCGGCGCGGTGAGGTTTATGTGCAGGCCTTTGGCAGTGAGATGTCCGAGGCGCTGTTGCTGGACGGCTCGGACCTGAGCCATATGCTGGACACACCGCATCTGACCGGGAGCGCGGCTGGCCCGGCGGCGCTGCCGCCCGCCGTTCCCTTGGCCGAGGCGATGGCGCGTCTTGCCGCCGCCCGTGCCCTGCCGCAGCCGCGCCCGGCGCCGTTTTATCTGCGCGGTGCGGATGCCGCCCCGCCCTCTGACCCGCCTCCGGTCATCTTGCCATGACCCCGGCCGAGATGGCGGCGCTGCATGCGCGTTCCTTTACCACCCCGCGCCCGTGGTCTGAGGCGGAGATCGACGCGCTTTTGGCCAGCCCGCTGGTCTTTGCGCTGACCCGGCCCGGGGCCTTTTTGCTGGGCCGCGTGGTGGCGGGTGAGGCCGAGTTGTTGACCATCGCCGTGCACCCCGATCAACGCCGCGCGGGGCTGGGCGGGGCGCTTGTGGATGCCTTTGTGACCGAGGCGCGGGCGCGTGGGGGCGAATCGGCCTTTCTGGAAGTGGCCGCCTCCAACACCGCCGCCCGTGCGCTTTATGCCAACTGCGGCTTTGCCCCGGCTGGGCGGCGGCGGGGATACTACCACCGACCCGATGGCACATCTGAAGATGCGCTGGTCTTGGTCAGATCCTTGATGTGACCAAGACCATACCAATTCTGGGCGGATCGGTCAGCTTATGTGCGAAACCCGGCGTCACCTCGACGGCTCACAGATTCCTGTTGACCCTTTGCGCGGCTTTCGACCTAAACTGATGCCAATCCTCGCGCGATCGGCCGCTGCGGCCAAGACCGAGGGCAACACGAATTGTAACCGGGAGAACATCCATGACCCTTATGAAACACCTTCTTGGCGCTGCCGCGACCTTGGCACTGACCGCAGGCGTCGCTTCGGCAGAGCCGGCGATCATCTTCGACCTTGGCGGCAAGTTCGACAAATCCTTCAACGAGGCCGCCTTCAACGGCGCTGAGCGTTGGAAAGCCGAGACCGGCGGCACCTACAAGGAACTGGAAATGCAGGACGAAGCCCAGCGCGAGCAGGCGCTGCGCCGTCTGGCCGAAGCTGGTTCTAACCCCGTTGTCATGACCGGCTTTGCCTTTGGTGACGTGCTGGCCAAAGTGGCCCCCGATTTCCCGGACACCAAGTTTGCGATCATCGACATGGTCGTGGATCAGCCCAACGTCAAATCGGTGGTCTTCAACGAGCATGAAGGCTCGTATCTCGTCGGCATGATGGCCGCCTTGGCGTCGAAGTCGGGCACCGTTGGCTTTATCGGCGGCATGGACATCCCGCTGATCCGCAAGTTTGGCTGCGGCTATGCCCAGGGCGTCAAGGCTGTGAACCCCGATGCGACCGTGGTTCTGAACATGACCGGCACCACCCCGACCGCATGGAATGACCCGGTGAAGGGTGCGGAACTGGCCAAGGCGCAGAAAGCCCAAGGCGCAGACGTGATCTATGCGGCCGCTGGCGGCACCGGTGTGGGCGTGCTGCAGACCGCCGCCGACGAAGGCATCCTGTCGATCGGCGTGGACAGCAACCAGAACTACATGCACCCCGGCAAGGTTCTGACTTCGATGCTGAAGCGCGTGGACAACGCGGTTTATGAGGCGTTCAAGGAAGGCGAAGCACTGACCCCCGGCTTCAACGTCATGGGTCTGGCCAATGATGGCGTCGGCTATGCGATGGACGAAAACAACGCCGCTCTCGTGACCCCGGAAATGCAGGCTGCGGTTGATGCCGCCGCTGCCAAGATCAAATCGGGTGAACTGGTGGTTCACGACTATATGTCGGACAACACCTGCCCGGCTGCCACGTTCTAAGAGCGTCTTACTTGCATCCGGGCCGCGCCTGACCCATCAGGCGCGGCACATTTTACCAAAGGCCACTGATCGAAGCCGCGTCACAGCGGACGGGCCTTGCTTTTCCACACGGGGGAGAGATTCGCATGGGCGACGCCCAATACGCGATTGAACTGAAAGGCATTTCCAAAGCCTTCGGTCCGGTTCAGGCCAATAAGGACATCAACATTGCCGTGCCGAAAGGCACCATCCATGGCATCATCGGTGAAAACGGCGCGGGCAAGTCGACGCTGATGTCGATCCTCTACGGCTTTTACAAAGCCGATGCCGGTCAGATCTTTGTCGACGGCAAATTGACCGCCATTCCTGACAGCCAAAGCGCCATTCGCGCGGGCATCGGCATGGTGTTCCAGCATTTCAAGCTGGTGCAGAATTTCACCGTTCTGGAGAACGTGATCCTTGGGGCCGAGGATGGCCCGATGCTGAACACCTCGCTGTCGCGGGCGCGCAAGGCGCTGGCAGATCTGGCGCGGGAATACGAGTTGGACGTCGATCCTGATGCCTTGATCGAAGATCTGTCGGTCGGCCACCAGCAGCGGGTCGAGATCCTGAAGGCGCTGTATCGCCAAGCCGATATCCTGATTTTGGACGAGCCAACCGGGGTTCTGACCCCGGATGAGGCGGACCATCTGTTTCGCATCCTCAAAGGGCTGAAAGATCAGGGCAAGACGGTGATCCTGATCACCCACAAGCTGCGCGAGATCATGGAGGCGACCGACAATGTCAGCGTGATGCGGCGCGGCACGATGGTGGCCACGGTGAAAACCTCCGAGACCAGCCCAGAGGCGCTGGCCGAGTTGATGGTAGGCCGCAAGGTGCTTTTGGAGGTGGCGAAAGCCCCGGCCACGCCCGGCGATGTGGTTCTGTCGGTGCAGAATCTGCGGGTAAAGGACGATCACGGGGTAGAACGGCTGAAAGGCGTCAGCTTTGACATCCGTGCGGGGGAAATCCTTGGCATTGCCGGGGTGGCGGGCAATGGGCAGTCTGAGCTTCTCGCGGCCCTTGGCGGCATGACGTTGGGCACCGGTCGCATCACCATGAATGGGGCCGAATTGCCCCTGTCGGGCAAGGGGGCCGATGGCCAGTCGCGCCGCGCGGCGGGCATTGCCCATGTGCCCGAAGACCGCCATCACCACGGGCTGATCTTGGATTTCAGCGCTTGGGAAAACGTGGCCTTGGGCTATTACAACGACCCGGCCTATCAGAAGAACGCGCTCTTCATGGACAATGCCGCGCTGATTGCCGACACCGAAAAGAAGATGGCCACTTTTGACGTGCGTCCGCCGATCCCCTCCTTGCCGGCCAAGTCCTTTTCCGGCGGCAACCAGCAAAAGATCGTCGTGGCCCGCGAGATGGAGCGCAAGCCCGCCCTTTTGCTGATCGGCCAGCCGACGCGCGGGGTGGACATTGGGGCGATTGAATTCATTCACCAACAGATCGTCGCCTTGCGCGATGCAGGCACGGCGGTTCTCTTGGTGTCGGTGGAGTTGGACGAGATCATGTCGCTGTCGGACCGGATTGCCGTGATGTTTGACGGCCAGATCATGGGCCTGCGCGACCCGTCCCAGACCAATGAACGCGAGTTGGGCCTCTTGATGGCCGGCATGAACGGGGAGGCCGCCTGATGGACCGACTGCCACGCTGGGCTGATGTCGCCCTTGTGCCCTTGGTCAGCCTTGCCCTTGCGGCGCTGATCTCGGCCCTTGTGATCTTGGCCATTGGCCAAGACCCGATGGAGGCCCTGAACGTCATGGTCACCGGCGCCTTGGGGTCGGCCTATGGCTGGGGCTATACGCTTTACTACACCACCAGCTTTATCTTCACCGGGCTGGCGGTGACGATTGCCTTTCATGCCGGGCTGTTCAACATCGGCGGCGAGGGGCAGGCGCAGCTTGGCGGGCTTGGCGTGGCACTGGCCTGCCTCTTCCTGCCTTGGCCGCATTGGTCCTTGGCCCTCATCGGTGCGGCCATGGCGGCCGCCGTCTTCGGGGCCGCCTGGGCCGCGATTCCGGCCTATTTGCAGGCCAAGCGCGGCAGCCACATCGTCATCACCACGATCATGTTCAACTATATCGCCGCCTCGCTGATGGTGTTCATGCTGGTCGACGTGTTGCGCCCCGATGGCCAGATGGACCCGGCCACCGCCAATTTCCCCGAAGTGACCAACCTGCCCACCTTGAACGAAATCCCGGGCTTCAATCTGTTTTTCACCAAGGATGTGCCGGCCAATATCACCTTCCTCATCGCGCTGGCGGCGGCATGGGTGGTCTGGGCGATCCTGTGGCGCACGCGGCTCGGCTATCAAATCCGCGCCTTTGGCAAACCGGGGGCGGCGGCGCATTACGCCGGGATCAACGGCTTTCGCATCACCATGATCGCCATGCTCTTGTCGGGCGGGCTTGCCGGCCTGATGGCGATCAACAACGTCATGGGCGAGGCGGAACGGCTGTTGCAAAACTCGGCCTCAGGGGCCGGGTTCATTGGCATCGCGGTGGCCCTGATGGGCCGCAATCACCCGGTGGGCGTGGTGCTGGCGGCGGTTTTGTTCGGGTTTCTGTTCCAAGGTGGGGCGGAACTGGGGCTTTGGACCAAGATCCCCATTGAATTGCGCATCGTCGTGCAGGGTCTGGTGATCCTCTTTACCGGGGCCTTGGATTACATGGTGCGCATGATGCTGGTGCGCGTCTTTGCGTTCTTCCGCCCCAGCACCGCCGCAAAAGGAGCCGCGTGATGGATTACGCAACCCTTCTGCAACTCCTCGACAGTACGCTGCGCCTTGGCACGCCCCTTCTGCTGGCCTGCTTGGCCGGGCTGTATTCCGAACGCGCGGGCATCTTTGACATCGGGCTTGAGGGCAAGATGCTGATGGCCGCGATGAGCGCGGGCGCGGTGGCCGCCTTGACCGGATCGGTCTGGATCGGGCTTTTGGCGGCGATTGCAGGCTCGATGCTGTTTGCCATCCTGCATGGCATCGCCTCGATCACCTTCCGGGGCAATCAACTTATTTCCGGCGTGGCGCTGAACTTTCTGGCCTCGGGCGTCACGGTGCTGACAGCGCAGGCGCTCTTTGGCCAAGGTGGGCGCACGCCGCCCCTGTCGGGCGATGGGCGCTTCAACCCCATCACCCTGCCGTTTGCCGAGGCGCTGAAAGATGTGCCGGTGATCGGCCCGTTGTATTACGAGGTGATCTCGGGCCACTCGATCCTCGTCTATGCCGCCTTGGCCTTTGTGCCGCTGACTTGGTGGCTCTTGTACCGCACCCGCTTTGGCCTGCGCCTGCGCGCGGTGGGGGAAAACCCCGCCTCGGTCGATACTGCAGGCGTCTCGGTCAAAGGCTTGCGCTTTGTGGCGGTGATGATCACCGGCCTTCTGTGTGGCATTGCGGGGGCCTATATGGCCACTGCGCTGCAAGCGGGCTTTGGTCGTGAGATGACGGCGGGGCGCGGCTATATCGCGCTGGCTGCCCTCATCTTCGCCAAGTGGCGGCCTTGGCAGGCGCTGGGGGCGACCATGCTCTTTGGCTTCTTTCAGGCCCTGGCCCTGCGCCCCGATGTGGTCGAAGGTGTGGTGGGTCAAAAGGTTCCTGTCTCGATGCTTGACGCGCTGCCCTATGTGCTGACCGTCCTTGTGCTTGCAGGCTTCGTCGGCAAAGCCATCCCGCCGCGCGCGGGCGGGGAGCCCTATGTGAAAGAACGCTAACGCCTTCAATGCGGCCCAAATATCCCACGGGGGTGGGGGGGTGGG